>NZ_JAAHGM010000009.1:25041-333457 GCF_010692625.1 Okeania sp. SIO2C2 | reverse complement strand
CACTAATTCACGAATTAAATAAAAGCATCTATCTCTCTGTGTATCAATATAAAAATAATTCAAATATTTGGGAATTTGAGGATGATGCAAATTGGCAATAACTTTAGCTTCCCTCTCAAAAAGTTCTAATATTTTCCAGTATTTTGCTTGTTGTAAAGAAACAGCTTTAAGTGCTACTCGCTGATAATTTGTCAGGTCTTCTGCTTCATAAGTAATTCCCATGCCTCCCTGTCCTAAAGCAGTGACAATGCGATATCGTTGAGCAATAATATCATTAGGTTGGTGTAGGGTCATGTTCACTATCCTGTAAAAAATATTTATTCTATTTCACTCCTGACTAACTCAGGTTAATCCAATATTTTCCTGATTTGCTAAGGAATTTCCCCGCACTAATTCACGAATTAAATAAAAGCATCTATCTCTCTGTGTATCAATATAAAAATAATTCAAATATTTGGGAATTTGAGGATGATGCAAATTGGCAATAACTTTAGCTTCCCTCTCAAAAAGTTCTAATATTTTCCAGTATTTTGCTTGTTGTAAAGAAACAGCTTTAAGTGCTACTCGCTGATAATTTGTCAGGTCTTCTGCTTCATAAGTAATTCCCATGCCTCCCTGTCCTAAAGCAGTGACAATGCGATATCGTTGAGCAATAATATTATTAGGTTGGTGTAGGGTCATTTCAGTTATCAGTTAACAGTTATTAGTATCTCCTACAGTTTGCTTGCGCAGCATTCCGTAGGAAAGCAGGAGGTATGAGACCAGAAATGTTCGGTCATATTTACTATTATATCGATCTGGAAAAAACTTATCCTCTTGCCTAAACAATAAATATTTCTATTTTCCCTACTCCCCTACTATTTTAATAACCGGACATGGTATAAAGTGGCAAATAATTATTAATTTTATTAATCATGCAAATTCAGATTCAAACATTTACTGTCCATAAAAGATTTCCTTTAACTATTAGTCGAGGAACTACTGCCGAAAGTAATAATATTTTGGTAAAAATACAACAAGAAGGTATCGAAGGTTGGGGGGAAGCTTCACCTTTTTCTGCAGGGAAAAAACCACAAACTACAAAAATTTTACAGCAAACTTTAGAGCAACTTACCCCTACTCTAAAAAAGTTTACTCCACTTGACCGACAACAAATAGAGCAAGTATTGATAGAGTTAGAAATACCATCAGCAGCTAGGGCAGCTATTGATATGGCCTTGCATGACTGGGTAGGTAAAAAAGTCGGGTTGCCTTTATGGCGACTTTGGGGGTTAGAACGAAATCACATTGTTCCCATCTCAGTTACTATTGGTATCAGTACCCCCGAAACTGCTAAACAGAGAGTGCGAAACTGGCTAAAATTTATTGATGCACGGGTGTTGAAAGTAAAATTAGGTAGTCCGGAAGGTATTGAAGCAGACCAAGCAATGTTGATGGCGGTCAAAGAAGAAGCACCCGCAGATGCTTTGTTATATGTAGATGCTAATGGGGGTTGGAGTCTGGAGGATGCAGTCAAAATGTGCGACTGGTTGGCGACAGTTGGGGTTATTTATGTTGAACAACCGTTAGCTGCTGTTTCGGCGATCGCCGATCTACCTCATCTTTACAGTCGATCGCCCTTACCTATTTTTGTAGATGAAAGTTGTTTTACTGCTAAGGATATTCCTATTTTAGCAGAAATGGTGCATGGCATTAATATTAAGTTGATGAAGTCTGGGGGGTTAACTGAGGCAATGCGGATGGTTTATGTAGCTAAAGCTTGTGGGTTGAAGGTAATGTTTGGTTGTTATTCTGATAGTTGCTTGGCAAATACAGCAGCAGCACAACTTGCTCCACTCGCGGATTATTTGGACTTGGATAGTCATCTCAATTTGATTGACGATCCGTTTATTGGTGCGGCGATGGAAAAAGGGCGGTTGTTGCCGAATGGTTTACCTGGGTTGGGAGTTTGTCTGAATGATGGAATGATATCAAATCCGGTTAAACAGTTATAGAATGGTTAACTCAGGAGGAGTCAGGAGTCAGGATTCAGGAGGAGAGAGAATTACAAAGATGAGCGTAGTTATGACAATTGGAGAATTTTTTTATGTCCAATAAAGCGGATTTGATATGATCGAGACTTACGCACAGGCACTAAATCGAGTGAGGACGCCATTCGGAGCTTTGCGGAGCGCAAATGCCATTTGCTTCCCATAACTATCGTTAACGCCCCTACATATGGCGTTTTTAAGGTTAATTTGCGTAAGTTCTGTTGGTATTATGAGGGATGGCAGTGGGAGCATCTTGCTCCCGTGCTTTGTTACCAACATAGCTCCATTGTTCGCTTTTTCCTTCTTCCTTCTTCAGTCAATTTAACTGCACCTCTTTTCTAACATCTATTAATACTTTATTGCCTCGAGTCAAACTATACTGACTCTTCCATTTACCCAGAGCAAGTGGACGCTGAGAATTATTACGTTTTCCTGCATATCCTACCCATGTTTTATTGGCAGATTTAATTTCTGTTTTATTGTCTATAACCTGCTCGCCATTAGGAGCGAATAATTGATAATGCTCCATATCTCCAGGCAAAACACCGTATATTTGTACCCAAAATATTAATGCTGCAATATCTCCAGGTAACACTGTGTCGTAAAATTTGCCTTTCCATAAATCATCCATCGTAGGTGCTTCCCCAGCAAACCCAGTCGGAATAATACCAGTTGGTTTATAACTCAACGGTTGTTGCCAGATTGGGTTACGAGGAGTATTGCAACCACTCTCAGCATTAACTCCTACAAATGGGTCTACTATTTTTCCCTGATATCTAAAACTCAAATGTACGTGAGGGAAAGAAGCTAAACCAGATTCTCCTACCATTCCTAATTGAGTACCTGCTTCAACAACTGTTCCTGGTTTAACGACAACGCTACTATTGCGCAGATGGCAAGACTGAGTTTCCCAACCATTACCATGATCTATTACGACTCCGTTACCGCATTCAATGCCATCAACTGCATCTTTATCTGCCTGATTTTTTACCCGTTTGTCAGGTATTCCATCTCGCACTCTTAATACTTTACCTGGAGCTACTGCTTCTACAGGTACACCTCTGGCCATTATTTTTTCATCGGGTATAGCAAAGTCTGTTCCTTTATGACCGTCGTAAGTTTGCCGACCGCAGCCAAAATCTACTGCTTTTGGACTGGGGTCGCGATCGCTGTACAATAGAATAAAGCAGTCTTGGTCTAAGTTACATTTTATGGGTAGGTCAAATTTGGAGTTTGGTACTTGAGCAATAGACTTATCAGTAATAGAATTTTCAAATAGTACAGTGTTGGCGTTAGCATTATAGCTGGCTAATATTATGACTAATATTGTGAGGAAGGTGTAAAAAATTTTTTTCAGTTTCATAAGTTTTTTATCCTCTAAAATTCATCAGTTGAATAATTAACAATTACTTATCCTTAAAACAGATAAGATTGGCTAAAATAATTTTTTTTCTTTATTTTTCCTTGATGCCTAGAGACTTTAAATCTTAATTATTCGGTGAAATAATAGTCATTAGATTAATGGTTTAATTTGATCTGCTATTTTGGGAGCATCCTCTAAAATATCTTCCAAAAGTTCATCAGGAAGATTAGCATAGCTCTCACTTTGTTTATTATTCATTATTAAAAATCTATAAATAATATTTGTTATTTTGATGGTTATTTTGACAATTTCCAAGTGTAGTATGACTTTTAATAAATTGTACAGGTAATATAGAATCCGGTTATACAGTGTATGTTTATAACTCTATAATTACTTCAATATCCCAACTTTATAATAACTATTCAACTGGATTTGATATGAGTTTGTATACTCTTAAAAAATTTCCACAGCCTAAATTCTTAATGCATGACTTTTGACTTTTCTTGCCATACGATAATTAATTATCCGGATTCTATATAATCCCTATGAAAAGTCGTCATAGTAACTATAGGAAGCAATCTCATGTCACCCCTGAGATTGCTTCCTTCCAAAAGTTTCAGTTGCAATGACCTACAATAATTAATTATCGAGATTTAAAATAATACCAAATCCAGTTGTCAAAATTTTCAGGCATAAATTTGCCGTTAGAGTTTTCAAATAGACATCTCCGGAAATTAAAAATAAAATCAATTCTTATCTATAAATTGTCAATTATTTCTCCCTGTTCCCAGTTAAGTGTTCCCTATTCCCTCTTTTCTGGAGATGTCTAATATAGTTTTGCCGTTGTGAGAAAACAAAACTATAAATGATACTTTTTGCTTCTTTATTCTTCTATCCTAACTAACATCAAAAATATGATAACCCCATGCAGGTAAATCCAAATATAAACCTCGTGAAACCAAATTATCTCCCAAATGATCGTAACTCACCTCATTCATTAAATCTTGCAGTCGATACGTTTCACCCCTGAGACTCTCAAATGGCAACCGAACATAACATTGTCCTTGATAAGAAGCATAGTTAACAGTTATCAACAACAGTCGCTCATCTTTTCCTTCCCAACTGAAAGCAATAAAATTATTCCATGTGAAATTTCCTTCCCATGCAGCAACACATTCAAGTAATTGCCAATTTCCCTCATGGAAAATATCCAGAGCTAAAGAATCTAATAATTGATGGTAAAATCTCTCTATGTGTCGAACAGTAGCTTCTTCAGGAGCATAACATAAGTGCATCGAAATTTTTTTAGACCAACCTTGTAACTGACCTTGATGGAAAAAACGTAAACCAGGGGTAAAATAAGTCAAAATGGCAGCAGCTTCATGAACTCTTGGTGGAAAATCTGCATTTGCCCTGGGTTCATCGTGATTTTCCATAAACCGTGCTAACTTACTTTGAAAATCAAGACCAACATAAAGATGTTCTCTGACTGGAACTGCCTGCTGTTGATGGAGGCGATCGTATAAGCGTTTGTCATAAGTGAAATTAAATCCTAACTGTTGCAATTCCCACTCCAAATCCCAATATACTTCTGCCATAAAGATAAAATCTGGATATTGCTGTTTAATTTGGGAAATTGCATTAGGCCAAAACGGTTGCACTGGAATACCCCAAGTCTGCTCAAAAATATCTGGCAGTATTAGCATTGCCATATCGCAGCGAACACCATCGCACAAATGAGCAATATTGGATAATTCTGCTAACATCCTCTCCTGTAATTTGGGGTTGCCGTAGTTCAGTTGCAAAGTATCAGACCAACCTGGAAAAAAGGGGTCTCTTCCATGAGCAAATATTTGGCTACCTGTTGGCAATTCTATTCGTATATAGTTTTGGGGTTCTCGTTCAAGATCGGCCTGGGTTCCCTGAACATAAAAGTCAGGATTTGTTTGTACCCAAGGATGGTCGGGGGCGGTATGGTTGGGGACAAAATCAAGCATGAGTTTTAATCCCTTTTTATGGAGGCGATCGCGCAGTCGTAACATAGCTGCATTGTCACCAAGATTTTCATGGATGTGATAACCAGTTACCGCAAAACAAGACCCGCAAATATAATCTTCTTGGAACTCATCATCAAAAAGTTCTATAGCTTCCTTTCGCACATCAGGATTTGCACGAGAGATATCTCGTGCCATTATTCCTGTTTGCCAAACTCCTAAAAAGTATACCCAGTTAAATCCCCAGTGTACTATTTGGTCTAATTCTGGATCGGGAATATCATCTAAGGTGGCGCGACGACCAAACTTTTGGGATAGTTGATTGAGCCAGATACGAGTATTTAACTGATACAACGAAGGATTCATCATAGAGAGAAGAAGGAAAGAGTTAGAAATATAGCGCTATGCACTAGGGAACAGGGAACAGGGAATAGCGAAGTTTCAACAATTAATAAATTATTAATTATTAATTATTACCTCTCCTTGAAAAGAAGAGGATTGACTAATCATGAACATTTTTCTTCTCTTGGTCGATTGGATATGGCGAGGAGACCCGTTCTTGCAGACCCGCTCCGAAGATCGCCATCCCACCCTTCGGGAAGCTGCGCTAACGACCGCTTATTATCCCTTTAAAAGGGGAGGCTTTAAACCACAATTTTTCGGTAAAAGGGTTTTCGGTGCGGAATCCGTCACGAAACAGGATTGAAAAATGTCCTAACCAATTCTTGTAGTGCTATAGTTTTCTTCTTTTTATCATTTTGGCCAAGAAAAATTCCATATATTTAGTAATACCAAGTTTGGTTGATGATTTTCAATTTTTCACTGGCTGGATTTAGTATAAAACTTCAAAATAAAGATAAATCTAACTCAAGTCCTGGCAAAATATTTTCTCCAGACAAATGAGCGGGAAGTTGGACAGTCTCAACTGCTTTAGTGGGGCGATATATTTCTGTTTGCTGTTGTTGAGGATTAATTAACCACTCCAACTGCAACCCACTATCGACATATTCCTGCATTTTTTCTTGAATTAATTCTAGTGTATCAGTACGTGAACGTAGTTCAATCACAAAATCAGGACACATCAAAGGAAACTTTTCTTGTTCTTTTTCGCTCACAGCTGCCCGCAGCATCAGAGGAGCGATCGCCTCTTTCTCATCATCTTTGCGGAGATGGTCATTGATACTAGATACAGCATCAAATTGCTGTTTTTGGAGTACAGCGTTGCCAAATTAGATGTCCAGTCACCTGCTTATTACCGATCGTCAAGGGAGGTGTAGTCAATGATAAATGATTCTCTATAAATTCAAAGAAGCGTTCTTGGTTTGTACCAACCCAGTTAGGAAATAAAGAGGCTTTAACATGGTGAATTACTTTTTGATCCTTAATTTCATAGCTACCACAATAGGATAAATATGTTTGTATAGCGGCAATTTTCTCCTTTGTGCTACCTCCGAGAAAATCTTCAGAGGAAAACTTAGGGCGATTTGCAGCCATAATCACCACCGACATATATCCGTCTTCTGCGTACATGAGATACCCAATCATATCTTGACCATATGGGTAGCTCACCTCACCATTTGTATCTTTGAGTTCAAAAGATACCAGTCGCCAAGTTCCGACAAACTGATTTTGTGTCATTTGAGTTCCTGATTTTGTTTTGAATAAATTAACATTTGATACCACTGTTCAGTTGACCCACTCATTTAAACCATTTATTTTTTGGTCTCCTTTCATCCAACTTCCGATATACATCTCGCAACTCAACATTATGTTGGGCAAGAGCAACTAAAGTATGGTAAAACAAATCTGCCACCTCCGAAGCGATCGCCTCTTTCTCATCATCCTTACACGCCATAACTACCTCCGCTGACTCTTCCCCAATTTTCTTCAGAATCTTATTATCTCCCCCGGCAAATAATTTACAAGTATAAGAACCCTCCTGGGGATGGTCGCGGCGATCGCAAATCACATCAAAAAGCTGAGATAACATATTCGCAGGAGGCTTAACAACCTCCTCATTGACCAGATGAAAACAACTCCTCTCTCCCTTATGGCAGGCAATATCTCCGACCTGTTCCACTCCTACTAACAAAGTATCGCTGTCACAGTCGTAGCGTATCCACTGAATATTCTGAAAATGACCAGAAGTTGCCCCTTTGTGCCAAAACTGCTGACGAGAACGACTCCAAAACCAAGTTTGCCCTGTTTCTAGAGTTTTTTGCAATGCTCCCTGATTCATCCAGGCCATCATTAACACTGTACCATCTAAATAATCTTGAACAATAGCAGGCACAAGTCCTTGTTCATTGTAACGAACCTGCTCCACTGGAATTGATTGACTTAAAGCTACTGGTTCGGAGGTAGACATAATTTGCCAAAAAAATCTATTTGTATACTCGAAGTCTAGGATATCTTCTGAGTATTTTCTGAATATTTAATTTTAAGTTTTAATTTATTTTTTTATCGCTTATATCATACAATAAATAAATTGTCAAAAAAAGCTTCATAATTCTCCAAGATTAACTATAAATATGCCCCTAGGGCAATGATACAATTACCTAAATATACATAAGGTTTATTTTAATTTGGTGATAACATAAAATCCCCCGTAGGGATTGAAACAAACACAAATGAAGGAGATTAACTTGGTAGTTACTACACTCAACACAACTAAATCTGAAGAAATTTTTGCAGCAGCCCAAAAACTCATGCCTGGGGGAGTAAGTTCCCCGGTCAGAGCATTTAAGTCTGTTGGTGGCCAACCAATTGTATTCGATCAAGTCAAGGGAGCATATATCTGGGATGTTGATGGCAATCAATATATTGACTATGTTGGTACTTGGGGACCTGCTATCTGTGGTCATGCTCACCCAGATGTATTAAATTCCCTCAAAGAAGTTCTGGAAAAAGGCACCAGCTTTGGCGCACCCTGTGCTTTAGAAAATATCTTGGCTGAAATGGTTATTGATGCTGTACCTAGCATCGAAATGGTCCGCTTTGTCAATTCTGGTACAGAAGCTTGTATGGCCGTACTGCGTTTAATGAGAGCTTTTACAGGTAGAGACAAAGTCATCAAATTTGAAGGTTGTTATCATGGCCACGCTGATATGTTCCTCGTTAAAGCTGGTTCTGGTGTGGCAACTCTGGGTCTGCCAGACTCTCCTGGAGTCCCTAAGTCTGTTACTAGCAATACCCTAACTGCTCCCTACAACGACTTAGAAGCAGTTAAGCAACTTTTTGCCGACAACCCTGACCAAATTTCTGGTGTTATCCTCGAACCAGTAGTTGGTAACTCTGGATTTATTATCCCAGATGCAGGTTTCTTAGAAGGGTTACGGATGATTACTCAAGACAATGATGCTTTACTGGTGTTTGACGAAGTTATGACTGGCTTTCGTATTGCTTATGGTGGTGCTCAGGAAAAATTTCAGGTTACTCCAGACCTAACAACTTTAGGCAAAATTATTGGTGGTGGTTTGCCTGTAGGAGCTTATGGTGGTCGCGAGGATATTATGTCAATGGTAGCCCCAGCAGGCCCAATGTATCAAGCAGGTACTCTGTCTGGTAATCCTCTAGCTATGACTGCTGGTATTAAGACTCTGGAGTTACTAAAGGAACCAGGTACCTATGAAAAGTTAGATAAAATTACTAAAAGACTTGCTGATGGCTTATTAGCGGTTGGAAAAGAAACTGGTAATCCTATTTGTGGTGGGCATATTAGTGCAATGTTTGGTATCTTTTTCAATAAAGGCCCAGTTCACGATTATGATGATGCCAAAAAGTCTGATTTGAGTAAGTTTAGCAAGTTCCATCGTGGAATGTTGGAGCGAGGAATTTATCTAGCACCTTCTCAATTTGAAGCAGGTTTTACTTCTTTAGCTCACACAGAGGAAGATATTGACAAAACTTTAACTGCGGCAAAAGAAGTTATGTCTAGTCTTTGACATATTCCCGACGCTGCGCGATTGCGACAACGGGGGATTATTCAACCCGCACGCGGAGTTGCAGTTTATACAGAAGACCTCTCCGGAAAAGAGGGAGTAGGGGTCGTCGAATCAATCAATATGGTCAGTTAGAAACTGATCAAGAATGGTGGATTTTAGCTGAGTTGGATCAAACTGCTGCTACCTTTAGTTTGCGCGATCCTTAGCTTGCCTAGTGAACTGACACAGGTAAAATAGTGCAATAGATTTAAGGAACATTAAAATGAAATTTCTGATTAATAAAGATGAGAAACTTGATCGCCTTGTTTGCTTCGATATGTCTCTGTTTTTCAATGTGGTTTCCAGCTCCTGCTTTCGCTGCTGAAAACCCTTCTCTGCCAAACTACAAAGTCACGCCAGATGTGACCTACGGTCAAGGGGAAATTGTTAGAGAAGGCGAATCGATCTTGCGCGACTTGTGGATGGATGTCTACGAGCCCCTTGCAAAAACAAAAAAAATGCGACCCGCTGTCATTTTTACCTTCGGTGGCTCGTTCCATCGTGGCAGTCCGCGCACCACCTTCGACGTAGGCGGAGCACAAGATACGTCGGCGGGCGATTATTGCCAAAATTTGCAATGCAAGGCTATGTTTGCTTCGCGATCGATTATCGGCTGATGCCCGAAAACCCAGTTCCCTCGGGAGACGGTTACACGGAAGACGATATCGACATGACGAAAGTTGGCCTCACGCTCCCTGGCGTCAATAAGATTCGTGCCTCGGCGTTGCTGAAATGTAATGGTAAGTAGCTGAAGGTAAAATTGAAAAACTTATGTTTTACGTTGATACTTAATCTAAAAATCATTACCATTCAGCAACGCCCGTGCCTCGATAGACCTCGGTCCTCTGGATATTGACGACCCCAAAGATCTGAAATTGATGACCGATGGCGTTCTGTCGGCTACCGAAGATCTGCGTACCGCCGTCCAACATATCCGCGAATCAGCCAGGATATACAACATCGATCCCGATAGCATTGTCCTCGGTGGATTTTCCGCCGGGGCCATAACCAGTTTGATCGTTGCCCATGGCATGCACGAACCGATAGCGGGTCTTTTCATGTTGTCTGGTAGTATCCTTGGCTTGGATATCCTCAAGATGGTAACCCCAGCATCGGCTACCCCGCCGATTCTCATGTTCCAAAGCCAGATGGATTTGGAACCCTCCATCATTTCAACGCCCATGCTGATGGATCGCTACCAGGAAGTTGGTGTTCCCTATGAGTTTGCTTGGGTTCCTGCTTCTGGACACTACTACACATCGGGCGCAACTAGCCTCGCTGGAGACGGATCGAGGTTGTCGATCGAGCAACGTATCGTGCAGTTTATCGAGGAGGTTGTAGGTGAGTCGCCCTCGCACGAGTGAAAGTGAAATAAGACAATGTAGAGAAGTTTTTGAGAAATGGTATTAAGATGGTGGTAATGCATTGTAATTATTTTTGTTAGGAGACACGGTAATGGGAGCATTTTGCTCCCGTACTATCTTATATTTACTATTACTATGCAGGACTACCTACTAAAATTTCTCTGTTCAAAGCTATTGTGCACCTTCAGAAGAGAATTCTGCGACTCAAATGAACGACTAGGAACTTAACAGCTCGTTACAACCGCGCTCCGTTCTAACACCCTTATTATCCCAAGTGTATTAGGTAATCATTGACATCCTCCCGACGCTGCTCTTACGAGACAGCGCGGGATTCCTAACCATCACTGATTAGGGGAAAGAATTGATATAGCAATCCTAAATTGGTTGTGACAATTTTTATGCATAGTTAATTTGAACTGAAAATCTTTAAAATTCTGACTCCTGACTTCTGACTCCTGACTCCTAACTGCCACCAAAATATTACAACTTAAATAGGATTGCTATATAGTGTGATAATTGATTTTATTTTTATCCATAAATTATCAATTATTCCTCACTATCCCAAGTTTCATGTTCCCTGTTCCCTGTTCCCTATTCCCTCTTTTTATATTTAACAAATGCTTCATAGAATTTGGCAATGGCTAAAAAATTTATGGACAAAACTTTTGGGGTTATTTTCTCAGTCTCATCTAGATTTATCTGAGGAAACTCAACCAATTTCTGAATCTTTGCCCCCACTGACAGATACAGATTACGATTTTTTGTTTGGTCAACTATTGGAGGGTGTTGCCCAAGGTTGGCAGTCCGATCGCGTACAGAGATTTTTTGATGAATTAGGAGAAAGGGGTAAACCTGAACTTTGGCAGCAATGGTTGCAACGGTTTGGAGAAAGGTTATTAGCTTCCCCTAAACCTAATGATGAGTTAGCTCAGAGAATGGTAGGGTTTGCTGAATTGACGCGATCGCTACCTTCTCTACAATCTTTGGGAGCAATGGGTCACAACATTGGTACTCAACTTTTAAGTAGGGATGATAGTGGGGCGATCTGGGAATATGATGGACTTGATGTTGGTGTTTCTCCACCTCTACAAACATTTGTGAGTGAAGAAAAAGATGATGATGCCATGTCAGAATTAGTAGTTAAACTTCAGGAAAACCCTAATTTATTAGCAACAGTTGCCCAACAGTTAGGGGTACAAACGAGTGACCCTAGAGTAGTTATTCAGGCAATGGTTAGTCAGCTTGGGGTAGGAGTGGAAAATCAAGCACAGTCTGCTGAGAGTAATGCTGAAATATGGGCGAAGTTGGGTTTAGAGCAAGCTAAAGCAGGAGATTTACTTGGAGCAGTTGATAGTTGGGAAAGCGCTCTGACTCTAAAGCCAGATTACCATCAAGTTTGGTACAATCGTGGGAAAGCTTTAGTACAACTAGAAAGGTGGGAAGAAGCGATCGCTAGCCATGATAAAGCAATAGAAATTAAGTCTGATGATTATTTGGCTTGGAATAACCGTGCTGAAGCACTGGGAAAGTTAGGAAGGTGGCAAGAGGCGATCGCTAGTTGTGACAAGGCTCTAAAAATTAAGGTAGATTATTATTTGGCTTGGTATAATAAAGCTAGTTTTCTAGTTAACTTAGGAAGTTTAACAGAAGCTATTGGTTGTTATAACAAGGCTTTAGAAATTAAACCTAATTTTGACAATGGTTGGTATGAGCGGGGGAATGTTTTGAGAGATTTAGGTTTAATGGAAGAAGCTAATAAAAGTTGGGAGCGCGCTAGGGAAATAAAGTCTAATTGACTACTTTAGAGACTAAAGTCATAGAAATTCTGAGCTAATAGACATCTGGTAAAAATCAAAAATCAAATCAATTATCGTACAGAAATTATTAATTATATCAAATCCGTTTAATTCGGTATAAAAAAATGTTCCATCTTCAACCATTACCAAATATTTCCCCATCTCCCCATCTCCCCATCTCCCCATCTCCCCATCTAATTACACCGATGCTACCGGATTTGATATTATTTCCCCCTCCATACCTATTCCCTATTCCCTCTTTTCTGGAGATGTCTAATAGACATCTGGTGAAAAAGATATAGACTTTTTGCGCATAGTAGGCAACAGGCAACAAGGGAAGAGATTTTTAGGAAAAAGGTACGAAAAATGATTTAGGGAAGTGAATTTTACAACTCTAGCTTATATTAAACAAAGGGCAAGTTTATTTTCTGGAGATATCTAATAGTCTTAAATAGGATAAATCTTTATTTTTTTATTTCTTTTAAAATAGTTAGGGAAAAGATAACTAGATAGAAATATGACTATGACACAACTGCTAGGTCCAAAAGCTCCAGCTTTGATTCAACTCCTTCAGTGGGTAGCCAAACCCTTGACATTTATGGAAAAATGTGCTAAGGAATATGGAGACGCATTTCAAGTAAAATTGAATTATCCAATGGTATTTATCAGTCATCCGAAGGCCATTGAAGAGATTCTCAAGACTAATCCCAAACAGTTTGATTCTGGTGTAGGAAATCAGTTTTTGCAGCCACTATTGGGAGATAGCTCCCTAGCTTTGCTTGATGGTACTCTCCACCAACGTCAACGTCAACTATTAATGCCACCCTTTCATGGGGCTATCAACAGTATTAAAATAATTGGACAAAGTTAAACATAAATAGACATTTACTGTGATATAATAGATTTATGTCTAACTTATTAAACTATTAAAAGAGGTGGCAAATCAATTGAAATGCAATCAATTAAGACTAAATTAAAAGTTAATAATAAGCAAAAAACACTACGATATCAGAGCAGATGCACTACATAAACTCACTTCATGGTTAGCTAAAAACCACAGCACCATAGTAATTGAGGACTTAAACGTAAGTGGAATGCTCAAAAAGCGGTGCGACCCCGCGACGACGTCAGCTCGCTTGCGGAACGCGCACCAAGACATCATAAACTAGCAAGTGCCATAGCAGACTGTGGTTTTTATGAGTTTAAACGTCAGCTTACATACAAATGTGAATGGTACGGTAGTAAATTAGTAATAGCGGATAGATATTATCCAAGTTCTCAAATATGTTCAAACTGTGGGCATCAACAGAAAATGCCATTGCACTTGAGAACTTATGTTAGCGCAGCTTTGCGTTAGCAAATGTAGTGAATGCGGTTTTGAAGTTGATAGAGATTTTAACGCTGCTATCAACCTGAAAAACTATGCGTATCAGTAGCTTGAGTTCCAAGCGAATTTAAGCCTGTGGAGAAGATAAGTTACAGACTGCGGTCAGTGGTCTTCACAGAAGCAGGAAGCTAGCTCCAAAGCTCATGCAATCGTGTATGGGTAAGTTTGGGTAAGTTTAGTAGAACGGAACGAATGCAAGCTTATGGTGAGTTAATTTGCGCGATCGCTGAAAAAGTAGCTAGTAAGTGGGTAGTAGAGCAGCCATTTTCTATGAGAGAATCAACTCAAGAGATATCTTGAAAGGTGATATTACAGGCGGTCTTCGGTTTAGAGGAAGGACAGAGGTATGATAAATTAGAGCAACTTTTGACTTTAGCTCTAGAATCACTAGCTTCTCCCTCGAAAGCAAGTATGCTATTTTTCAAGTTTCTCCAAGTTGATTTGGGTAAATGGAGTCCGTGGGGTAAATTTCTCAGACAACGGCAAGAAGTTGATGAGTTACTATATGCAGAAATTGGCGAACGTCGTCAACAACTAGACTCTGAACGCTCTGATATCTTAACAATGTTGCTATTAGCTAGGGATGAAGCAGGGGAACCTATGAGCGATCAAGAATTGCGGGATGAGTTAATGACACTACTATTTGCCGGACATGAAACTACTGCCACAGCATTAGCATGGGCGTTTTACTGGATTCACCGCCAACCAGAAATTTATAACAAGCTATTGTCAGAATTGGAAGACCTTGGAGATAACCCAGACCCAATGGCAGTTATCAAGCTGCCTTATCTGAATGCAGTTTGCTCTGAAACTCTGCGCATCTACCCAGTAGCAATAATTGCATTTGCGCGAATAGCTAAATCACCAATTACAATTATGGGTCAAACATATCTAGAGGGTACTGCTCTAGCTCCTTGTATTTATTTAACTCATCACCGGGAAGATTTGTATCCCGAACCAGAAAAATTTAAACCAGAACGATTTTTGGAAAGGCAATATTCTGCTTATGAATTTTTGCCTTTTGGCGGTAGTAGTCGTCGTTGTATTGGAGCAGCATTTGCTATGTTTGAAATGAAACTGGTATTAGCAACTATTCTCAAACGTTATAGTTTAGCTTTGGCGGAGAAAAAAACAGTCAAAGCAGTACGTCGCGGTGTAACTTTAGCTCCTGCTGGTGGAGTAAAAATGGTAATGACTGGGAAGTGTATGTCACAAACACAACAATCTCCCTCGGTTGCGGCTGTTTGAAGAAGGCAGAAGGCAGAAGGCAGAAGGCAGAAGGCAGAAGGCAGAAGGCAGAAGGCAGAAGGCAGAAGGCAGAAGGCAGAAGGCAGAAGGCAGAAGGCAGAAGGAAAAATTGCTTATGGATAGTCTCCAGCACGCCACTTTGCCTCCTATCACCCGAACCAATTTTAAGCAACATTCATGGGCGTTGCATAAAATGCGGGATGATTTTAATAGTTTTGTGGAATGGGCATCTTGCCCGTTCCTGATATTTTCCCCTACAGGATTTCAGTTGTGACGATGTGGTTCATGCATTTGAAAAGCACTGTACAGTAAAATTGACAAATTGAATCCACACCTACAAAAATTGGTAGTCCTGCTCCCGTAATGGTAGGTTGAGATCGGGAAAACTTAGAACGGGAGCAAGATGCTCCCACTGGCTATGCCATGACCAAAATAATTAGAACGGGAGCAAGATTCTCTCACTGTCTATACCGTGACCAAAATAATTAGGGTTTGCTGAATAAATATCAAAGCATTGACAGATAAAGGTTTTAGTATTTTTTTGTCTAAAAAAGTACCAGCTTTTCAGCTCAAAAAGCTCATGCATGCTAGTATTTTGGGACGATTATGGCAGAAAAATCACTCTTACAATTTTTCCGACTACCTCCTAATTAATTCCTATTTCTCCTGTCTCCTGTCTTCCCCTCCTGGGAGGGGTTAGGGGTGGGTTGTCTCCTGTCTCCTACCCCTACTAAAAGACTAGTGAAGCGCAAACCCTAATTAGAACGGGAGCAAGATGCTCCCACTAGCTATACCATTACAATGCACAACTACCCAAAAACTATTGCTGCACAACTAACACCGAACATTTCGCCCGGTGAATTACATAACTGCTCACACTACCTATAACCATTTCGCTGAAAACAGAATGTCCTCTGCGTCCCATAACTATTAGTTCAGCACCCCATTCCTGAGCTACCTTACAGATCTGCTTTCCAGGTACACCCTCTGTTTGAATAAATTCTGTGTTTATCCCTGCTGTTGTAGCTTCGTTAGCTCGTGACTGCAACATTTCTAGACATTTTTGGTCAAAATCTTTCCATTTTTGTTGATATTCCGCAATCAATTCTTTGTTAAATTCCCGGGAAATTGCTCCAAATTTAACGGGAATTTCTCCTTCTTCGGGAGATAAAACGTGCATTAGTTTTAAGTAGGAATTATTGAGTTTTGCTAAATTGAGAGCAGTGGCAAATACGCGATCGCTTGCTGCTGATGTGTCCATTGTTGCTAGAATTTTTTGATACATAATCTTTATGATGAAAATTTAATTATTTTGTCTGATATAGGAGAAGGAAGAAAAAAGAAGGAAAAAGCTTGCTTTGTCTGAGTTCTGAGCTTTTGATATGTCCTAACCTATCCTTAGACTGCTATAGTAATTATTGTATCTGAATTATCAGAAAAAAAATATATATTTTAATGTTGATTTCACTATAGTCAATCTCAGACTAATTATTCCTAGTGAAAATGGAAATTATGATTTTGAGTAGCTTTCTTGATAGAGTTAGCTCTTACCAGAATATCCATAAGCAATTATTAATATAGCCTTTTTATCTGGGAGGTGGAAACCAAGTGCTATTAAAAAGAAAATAGAGAATAGGTATGGAGGGAATAGTAAAGGAGATAAAACAGTACTAAATATTAGCAAAAACAAGAATTTCAGGAATTAAAAGTGTGCTTTTCTTCTAATAAAAAACCTCAATATAGATTTACATCTCAAATAAAAACACTATAGATATAAATGAATACTAATGAATAATTGCTCATTACTAATAGATATCTCCAAGAATAAAAAATAAAATCAATTATTGCAGTCTTATTCATCAATTCTTTCCCTATACTCCCTACGGAAGTTGCATGCAACTTTTCTGGAGATGCCTAATAGACATCTGGTAAAAATCAAAAATCAAATCAATTCTCACACATAAATTATCAATTATTCCCCTCCTGGGAGGGGGAGGGGCGAGGGGTGGGTTCCCTGTTCCCTGTTCCCTGTTCCCTGTTCCCTGTTCCCTGTTCCCTGTTCCCTGTTCCCTGTTCCCTGTTCCCTGTTCCCTGTTCCCTGTTCCCTACTTTTGGAGGAGATGCCTAATAAAAAAAGCTAATCCTGTACAATATGAACAGAACAATGAGCGCGATGAATAACATAATTACTGACACTACCCAATAGCAGTTCACTAAAAACGGAATGCCCACGGCGTCCCATAACGATTAAATCAGCATTACACTTTTGAGCTAATTTACATATTTCCCGACCAGGGTTGCCTCTGATTTGGGTAAATTCTGTATTGAACCCAAGTTCTTTTGCTTTATCTGCTTTTGATTTCAACATTTGTAAACATTGTTTCTCAAATTTTTCCCAAAGTTGATGATATTCTTTCATCATCTCTGGGTTAGTGCCAATGTCAGTACCAATCATTGGCCAATAATTTATCGGACTTTCTTCTGCCTCCTCCGAGAGAATATGAACCAACATCAGACTAGGGTTACTGATTTTTGCTAATTTTAGGGCTATATCAAACACGCGATCGCCCATAGCAGATGTATCGATGGCAACTAAAATTTTTTCATACATAATTAATACTTCCAATGGTTTTGTTAAATATCTATTTACATTGTATAAAATTACCAAGGTTATCTAATAGTTAAATAAGTCAAGAATTATGAATCTTAATATATTACCAGGTAATAGTTTTCCCATTGGCGCAACACTCTTAAAAGACCCCAAAGGAGTAAATTTTTCCATTTACTCTAAAAATGCTACAGCAATAGAATTATTACTATTTGATGAACCTGACGCAGCTCAACCAGAGCAAGTAATTTTACTCGACCCTAAACAACATAAAACCCATCATTACTGGCACATATTTATTTATGGTCTTGAGGCAGGGCAAATATATGCTTACCGAGTTTATGGACCACTTGAGCCAGAAAAAGGTCATCGATTTGATGGTACAAAGGTATTACTAGACCCTTACGCTAGGGTAGTAGTGGGACAAGAAAAATATAGTCGTGAAGCTGCTACTGGTTATGGCGATAACTGTGCTTATGCTCTCAAAGGGGTAGTAGTTGACCCAACTGCTTATGACTGGGAAGATGATGTACCTCTAAACATACCCTACGCTTATACAATTATCTATGAAATGCACGTTGGTGGATTTACTCGTAACCCTAATTCTGGCGTTTCTCCAGAAAAACGGGGTACTTTTGCTGGACTAATTGAAAAAATTCCCTACCTGAAAGAATTGGGAATTACTGCTGTAGAATTATTACCCGTACAGCAATTTGATGAACAAGATGTGCGCGAACCTCTAATCAATTATTGGGGTTATAGCCCGATCGCATTTTTTACTCCTCACCACAATTATAGTTCTCGCAAAGATATTTTCGGACCGATGGATGAATTCCGAGATATGGTAAAAGCTTTGCACAAAGCTGGAATAGAAGTAATTTTGGATGTGGTTTTTAATCATACTGCAGAGGGTAATGAAAACGGACCGACAGTTTCTTTCCGGGGACTGGAAAATTCTACTTATTACATTCTGGAGACAGACGACTCCACTTATTACAGTAACTATAGTGGTTGTGGCAATACTTTCAATACAAATAATCCTTTTGTACATCGCTTAATTGTTGACTGTCTTTGTTACTGGGTTAGAGAAATGCACGTTGATGGGTTCCGGTTTGACTTGGCATCTGTTATGTCTCGGAGTATGACTGGCGATCCGTTGGAAGATCCACCTGTGTTATGGGCAATTGAATCCGATCCTGTTCTGGCAGGGGCAAAAATTATTGCAGAAGCTTGGGATGCGGCGGGATTATATCAAGTTGGTTCATTTATTGGCGATCGCTTTGCTGAATGGAACGGACATTATCGTGATGATGTTCGTCAGTTTGTCAAAAGTGACCACAAGATAGTTGATAAGTTAGCGGCTAGAATTATGGGTAGTCCTGATATTTATCCTCAACCAGACCGCGAACCCAATCATAGTATTAATTTTATTACTTGCCATGATGGTTTTACGATGAATGATTTAGTTTCTTATAATGAAAAACATAATGAAGCTAATTGTGAAGATAACCGCGATGGTGCTAATGATAATCATAGCTGGAATTGTGGAGTTGAAGGATTAACTAATAAGTGGGAAATTGAAAGATTACGACTGCGACAAATTAAGAATTTTTTCACCATATTATTTTTCTCCCAAGGTACGCCAATGATTTTAATGGGGGATGAAGTAAGGCGAACTCAACTTGGTAATAATAATGGTTATTGTCAGAATAATAAACTAAGTTGGTTTGATTGGGAGCAAATTGAGAAACAAACAGATTTACTGCGATTTGTTAAAGGGATTATTAATTTTACCCAAGAGTTAGAAATGATGCGGGTAGATAAGGTTTTAGCTACATTTGGTTCGGGTACTCCAGAGTCATCTTTAGCTAGAGAGAAAAAGGCAGTTAACCCGAATAAAGTACCTAATATTAGTTGGCATGGAGTACGTTTAGATAAACCTGATTGGCATCTAGATTCTCGGACTTTAGCTTTTAGTTTGAAGCATCCAGAAAGTGGTGAATATTTTCATATTATTTTGAATGCTTATTGGAAACCTTTGATGTTTGAGTTACCACGTTTAAAAAAAGGGGAAAGTTGGTATTTAATTATTAATACTGCTTTTCCTTCTCCTAAAGATTTTAATGATTTAGATACAGCTACAAAAGTTATTGGTGTTAGGTATAGAGTCGAGGCACGAGCTGCTATTGTTTTAATGACAAAACTTAATTAGGGTTTGCGCTCAAAAGTCTTATGGGTGAGGGTAGGAGAGAGGAGACAGGAGACAGGAGACAGGAGTTAGGGGTACTTAGAAGAAGTAGGATTCATTAATGGATAATGGATAATGGATAATGGATAATTACCTCTGGTTAAAACCGCTACGGAATTGAATATAAGGAAATATTATTTCTTTTTTTTCCCTTGAAAGGGGAGGCTTTTAACCAGAATTATTTAATTAATAATTATTAATTATTCGGTAAGAATTGTAAGAATAATTTTTCTGCCCAACTATGCGCCTAAAATACTAACTTTTTGAGCATTAAGAGCTGAAAACTAGGCACTTTTTAAAGGCCCCAAAAAGGCTAATATCATGTTCGGATAATCAGTTATAATAAAATTTAAGGACTCTGGGTACCTACAGTACCAAAGAAATACTGAAATTATCAATACTTTTCTCCAATATTTTCTATGTATTCCTCCTTTCTTCCCTCCTGACTCCTGACTCCTGACTCCTGAGGACTCACAACAGTTATTTATAAGTATTCAACCGAACATGATATAAATTCTTTATATGTCAATGCTTTGAGATTTAATCAGCAAGCCCTAATTAATATGGAGACTTTACCTCAGCAATTATCAAGAAATGACTGAAAAGCTTCAATTCGGGTCAAATATGGTTAACCTAAACCGGAAAGTCACCTCTGGCTTAGGTTAACATACTTAACCCTTAATGGGGTTTCTCGCACAATTGCTACTCAAACCCCTCTTTGCGTAAGTCCTGACTTATATATTTTGCGATCGCATACTAATATCATGTTCGGTTGAATACTTATCATATCTGTGGACCAAAGGCAGAAGGCAGAGGGCAGCTATGCTGAAGGGAAAGAGCAAGGTTAGAAGGCAGAAGGTTTTTTATAACTGATTATCCGCAATTCGTAGCTCCCCCGGAGGGGAACATGATATAACCAATATAAATCTATATATCCCTATATATATCAAGCGCTTCAACTACATACTACACCTAATGACACGAATCTTCGCTTTACGACTCAATGTAGCTTTTCACTGTTTTGAGGGAATTGCCTTTTGAACGCTGATAGTCGTAAAGCGTTTTGAAAAATTCAAGATCGACCTTGCGCCAGCTAACCCAGCCAATTCCTGAATATGTATCATCAGACAACGAGTACAGTACAAACCTTAACACATTGTTGATGTAAATCAGCGAAAATCCCTCTTGCTCCAGGATGACATTCTCTGTATTACTGCGCTGATGTACCATGATCTGGAATGGTGATTCGTTTTTCCAGTCATCTTGAATATCTGGATTGAGATGATTATATACCCTATTCTTGAAGTGATGAGGTTCATGTTCAAGCACGAAGCGAAACTCTTCTTTGTCGGTGTCCATTGCCGTTGTCCTGAAAAAATCATGCTGTCCCTTTTTTATAATCTTGCGGACAAAAGGAATGGAATATATAGCCTTGACATGACCTAATGCATAAAGCGTTTCCACCGTCTCCAGTTGTGAGACAAAAAAGCGTCCCTGGTCAAGATCAAAGCTATTATCAATCACTTGTTTCAGTTCAGGAACTGTCTCCAACTTATCAGGGTCAATATCGCTTAACAAAGCCGGGATGCTTTGTCTTTTTTGATATTGCGTATCAGGAACCAAAGTAAGTTCTCCCGTCTCCCCAGTAAGGAGATGATCTCTTAGTTGACGTTGGAAAGAAGGAAAGTATACCTCCTCCTTTTTATTCCAAAAAATTGACTTAATTGACAACTCTCCCGATGAACTAACGGTATTATTAGTTTTCCAGTCTGCAACCACATGACCGACAATCTGTGATTTACCCTGGTGGGGTTCCCGTTCAGCTTGCCAAATCTGTACAGCTTTATGGGTTGGTCTGACGGGACCGACTTTCAAACTGTATTGGTGATCGAAGCTATAGCTATAAGCTTTTTCTTCTTGACGATTCTGTTGCGCGGTTCGCTCAATTTTACCTTCCATACCTGCTCCTTGAAGTGATAATGTTACTCCTACGGATGTTTGTACAGAAGAACGGCTGATCATGACATTAGTATCATTGAATGAAATACTTTGATCGTTCAAAGTAGCATAGTATTCTTTGATCAGAGTAAACCTAATTCCAGACAAATTATTGAAAGAATTAGTGTTTCGCAATCTTTTTACCAACTCTTCATACAGCAAACTTAGTATTAGTGATGAAGGCAGTGCAATTAACACCAACATCATCCATTCAAAGGGGGTCGATAACAAGAAAAAGGAAAGAAAAGAATTATCTGTTTTATCCAAGAACATATCAAATGCCAAAATATATTGATTTTCCTTAGTATCTTTGAAACGATACCAGAGTGTTCTTATGGCATTGGGTGTCCTCGTATCAGTGATATCAATGAAAATTCCAGTAAGTCCTGATGTATTTCCTGGTGAATTTTCTGGCAAATAAACAGTCTCATATTGACTCATACTAGATTTATACCAAGGGCGCTCCCTGTAGTCAAGTTTTCTCTCGCTATCGAAAACTCCATCTTTAGTAGGAGGATAAAGAGCTATAACACCATTTTTTTCATCAAATAAGTACACAGTGTCTATTCTGAATCCAGGTATTCGATCTAAAAAATGATCTGAAAAATTAAGATCGCCTGTGAGATACTTAATAAATATTTTGGTATGTTCTCGACTAAAGTCTACATCTTCTTTCGAGGATAACTTACGACCTAAATCAAGCATAATTTTATTAAATTCATAAAAAACAGTGCTTTGTTTTGATTGCTCAGATCGCTTTTTGTAGTCGGTGATCGATTCCGTATCAAAGTCAGCGATCTCGATACAATCAAAATAGACATATTTATCCCCGTCACTTTTTTTAATCTCTATTTTACGAGACTTATTACATATACTAGTAAAAGTTTGAATTTGGGAGCCTCCAGGGGGCGGCACGCGCAGACGGCCAACCTCATTCTCAAGATTTTCCTGAGCTTTATTGATAAAATCCTTAAAAATCTGAGTTTCAGGTATCGAAAGCAATTGGGAAACGTAGCTAATTACAGCTTGAGAAATGTCTGCAAAACGCTCAGGGAAAGGAGTTTCTAGACGATTTAATTTTTGGCGTTGCTGAAATGTAATGGTCAGTAGCTGAAGGTAAAATTGAAAAACTTATTTTTTGCGTTCATGCTTAATCTAAAAATCATTGGAGTTGGTCTTCTAGACATTGTTATCGGTTTATTAGCAATCATGGGAACTATTGCTGCGTATCAATATCCTCGCCTGAGATTACTGGAAGAGGAATTGCCCGATGCTATTCCTGACTTCTAATATTATTCAACCAGCCATTGAAACAGGCTGGCTAATTTCTTTGTGTTAGTTTTTAGGTTTATCCAAACAGTTGTGTTTGTCCTTGAATTTCCTCAGGTCCCCGATGAATTGTTCGACTACCTTTAGGAATATAAATCCAGCCAAACTCTTGCAGACGGTAAGTTAAATTAGAAATGCTGACGCCTAACTCATCTTTAATTTTATAAAGATTTGACCACTTAGTTAAATCTTTGCCTTGTCTTTTCTCCTCAAGAATCGATTTTGGCATCAATAAACAGCCTGCAAAATATTGAGCTTGCCATTCAATAGAATCAATCTTGCTGCCACTTGCACCCCGACAAACAAAAGGTTGTTCTGACTGATTTGGCGTTCCATAATTACCAAGGTCGAGTTCTAACTGCTTCACAGCTCCATCTGCTTCATCCTGATTAATATGTAGCACCCAATGACCAATTTCATGAGCAAGTGTTGATTCTTGAAAGCCTTGAGGCTTGTCTAAAATCTTTTCATTGAGTTCAATCAGTCGTTCTGTTGGTAAAATTCGGGCAGCGATCGCCCCCCCTTCGTCAGGAGGAATTTCATCCCAAACTACTCCCAAGTCTAAAAAATCAGCAACTAAAGAAGCTTCAAAAGGCCACCTGGGAGCAAAATTTGCGGTTTTATGCATTAGCCTGAGAATATCATTTGCCCGATGCTCAATCGACTCCTTGCGATAAAAGCAATACGGTTTGAGGATACTCACGGTTCATTCTCCCTCTGTTGCAGCTTGAGATATTGTTTGAGCGAATTCAGGATTTTCTTGCATTCGTCGGAACAATGCGAGCATCTCTTTTGGATTTTGCTTAAGAATCTCCTCATACTGTTGAGGAATTCTGCCAGCGAGGAAAATTAATTCCTCTTCATCCAAATCGAGATTCCTAGCTAACCCACGAATCACTTCTTCTTTTGGTGCATAGTCGGCGCGATCGTTTTCTAGCTTGGACAAATATGTAAAGTCCACTCCTAAGAATTTGGCCAACTCTCGTTGGGAATATCCTTTGTCTTTACGGGCCTGTCTAATTAACTTTCCAAAACTTTTTTCCACGGCTTTTACCTCCTAATAAGCATTGTAAGCAACTTTGACGAAAATTTCAACTTTACTCTTGACGATAAAATCAACTAGCGCTACAATAGATTTAGTTGAAAAAAAAGTCAACTTATGAGACACTACTGGTAAGGTTGAAAATTAAGTCAATTAAATTTAGGATCTATATATGGAGTCATGCTCAAGTTGGCTAATTGTAAATTTATGAGAGTCTCAACAAGTACCGCTCACCTGGAGGATAGCATTATGCTGAGAACCTGGACAGATACACACTACAAATTGGAAGACGAAGACTGGCTGTATATTGCTACCCATGAAGAACAGAGTTCAGCTTCTCTTGTTTGCCCAGGGTATGCAAGAGACGTGGAAGGCTTCAGTATTCACTTTACTCCTGCTCACATAGAAATGTTAGAGCATTTGTTGGGAGCATTGCGAATTATTAAAGCGCAGCAGGAAGCAACTACAGATTACCAATATCCACAACCAGCAAAGGCGACACATCTAATTAATTAATTAGGCTGCTGAAAAAATTGGTTGGTGGGGACGGGTCGAGGAGACGCACCAGACGCGGGGACAGGTCGATTTGTGGAGAACAGGCAATGGTTTCACCATAGCAAGGAACGAGTTGGTGTTTGACTTATGTTGATGATGAACCGTAAGACACCAGAGATACTTTTCTCACTGTTGCCTGTTCCCTGTTCCCTGTTCCCTGCTATATAACCTACTACTTTTTTCAAGGCAGACAAAAAATAAAACTAAAGGAAATAAAAGATGTCTAATTCTAATGTTAAAGCAAAAATTTATGTGTTTGGAGCTAAACCGAAACAAGCTTTATTAGTACCAGAAATTCCTATTGCTGTTCGTAATAATTGTCAGTCAGGACAATGGGTGATTGGAGACACAGATTATGGTTCTAAAATCTCAATGACAATCATCAAGTTTAGCAAATTTTTCGGCAATTTAGGTCAAACAATTAATACATTATGGGGTCAAATCTGGTTTATTGCTGAGTCAGGAGAATTACCTCATGGAGTGTTAATGGTGACATATATTAAAAGTCGTTCTTTGAATGATTTTAATCGTTTAATTGCTTCAGTTCAGAGCCAAGGAGTAGAGCCAGCAACAGGTATTTTTCTTCCTGAATTTGTCAAGCACAGCAGTCAAAAGCCAGATGAAAATGGTGTAGTAAAACCTATCAATTATTACAGCTTAAAATGGCGTTGGCAAGAACGTACAGATTGGTCGATTATTCAGCAGGCAGCAGCAGTGCTTTCTGACCAAAATAATCTATCAAGAATGATTGACTTAGAAGGAACCAGAAAGATGGTTTGCTTAGATAATTTATCTGCTGAAGAAACTGCTAATTTGATGGTAGCTCATACTAATAGTGAACAAAATTATTCGCTGAGTTTAAATGTTAGTAATGATCAAGCGTTACCACAGGGAAATGAGTCTTTAGCTGCTGCATTATCTTCTTGAAGAAGGAGTCAGGAGTCAGGAGTCAGGAGACAGAATCAATTGACTCCTGAGGAGGTCTTCGTGACTTCCAGCCAAAGGCTGTTGATGAATTTTTTGCGTCTCTATTTACAGCTTTTAGCTTGAAAGTTTTTGTAGTTTTATGCCAATAAAAAACATCGGGAAAACTTAAAGAGGTACAAATGAGTAAAATTGCTAAATTCAGGATTCATCAGGGTGCAAAAACACCACAAACCCAGGAATGGGAAGATAGTTTACGGGGAAAATTAGAAGTTAAACATCAAATTAGAACTGATGCTATTAATGACCTGGAAAACTTCAGTCAAGATTTACAACATATTAGTTTAGTTGTTGAATCTATTCAAAATAACTACCAGGCATTACTGACATAAAATAGTCGCTTAAAATTGACTCTTTTAGAGTTAGTAGATGATTGTTGCTGCTGGAAAGGAAATCGCTGTGAAAAATGCCAGAAAACTCTTAAGTGATTAGCACCATAAACGACTAGGAAAAAATTAAATACTGCCCAAGAATATGAAGATATTTTGAAGCAACTTCGGAAACTGGGTTCAACAATTAATAATTAATAATTAATAATTAATAATTACCCTTCTTTGAAAAGAAAAGGATTGACTAAAATGAAAATGTTTTCTTGTTTATCCTTTAAAGGAAAGGCTTTAAATCTCAATTATTGGGTTAGTTGTTACTGTATCACATTAAAAAGCGTTTCCTGACGGAATTTTCCGCAAACGGCATTTAAACAGTTAGCATTTCCTAAGTTCATGCTCCGCAAACAGCGAGTGATTTATGGAGATGAAGCGAGTAAAATTATCAACATTATGGAGAAAAAAAATGACACAAACTGCATCAGAAAGTAGCAAATTTAGAGTGATGAAATCATTTGAAGAAATTTTAGCTGCCAGGAAAAATCTTGCATCAAAAGTAGCAACTAAGGAGGAGGAAGCAGAGAAAGAAAAAGGGAAACAAATCCTAGAAACTGCTGCTACTTATACTGCAGATAGTATTGTTAAAGGTTTGGCTGATTTACAATTAGATTTTGGTAGTATTGTTAATCAGTTATTAGACAATTTGCATCAAGAATCTACTAAACTTGAGGAATTAAAGCTTGCAATTGAAATTGAAAATCAACATTTACAAGAGTTACAAAAAGTTCGTGTTGTTGCTGATGCACTGCATATTTTAACTCAAGAACATCAAGAAAAGTTAGGATTTCTAGAGCAGAATTTTAGCGAACATCAAGAAAATATATCAAAGGATATGACTACTAAGCGAAAAGCTTGGCAAAAGGAACAACAAGAGTATGAAGCAGCAATTGAGGAAGAAAATCAATTGTTAATTAAACAACGAGAAAACGAATTAAAAATTTATCTGCACAATTAGATTCTACCTTGACTCAGGTTCAAGATTTAGCAGTGAAAGCTATTGAAGGTGCATCAAATTCTCGTTCATTTCAAGCCATGAAAGAAATTGTTCTAGAACAAAAGAATCAACAAAAGAAAAGTTAATTTTTGACGATAAAACATAGTAGGGGTTAACGGCCGTTAACTCCTACAAATTGAATAAGGTAGAAGGCATAAGGCAGAGGGCAGAAGGCAGAAGAAAATATTGGTTTAAAGGTAAAAGGTTTTTGATAGCTAATTATCCGGAAATGATCTAATAAAAAGTTTGTCTAATTGCACATACTTCCAATTACCTAATGATCGAGATTTTAGTCTAATAGACATCTCCAATCATAAAAAATAAAATTAATTATCGTACTTTTATTCATCAATTCTTTCCCCCTACTCCCTACTCCCTCTTTTATGGAGATTTCTAATAATTGTCAGGTTATTTAACCGGACATGATATTACAACCAAAATTTATCGTCAAACACCAAAAAACGTACTGCTATAGTACAATTTCTTGACTGTCTACTCCTAAATATCATGTTGTACATCTCAAACCCTATTTGTAGCGTTTAAAAAAAGCTAAAATAAGAGTGATCACCTGTGTATATATTCAAACTGTCACTCTACTAATATTACTGTAAGTTTATACATATAAAATACAAAGAAATCAGCCAAAAACTTTGATTTGAGGTAATAATTTTATGACTAACAAATATACTCAACAAAAAGATACTGCTGCATGGATACTTCAAGTTTGGGCTTCCTTTATTTTAGCTACTTCTGGTACAGCGATCGGTATTATTTACCTACCTGTAGATAATTGGATTAAAGGCTTTTTAGGAATGGGTTTAACATTCTCAGTAGGTTCCACTTTTACCCTAGCAAAAACTATTAGAGATAATCACGAATATCAAAGGATAACTGCCAGACTTGATGAAGCAAAAGTTGAAAAACTATTGGCAGAGCATCACCCTTTAGACAAATAATAATTAGGGTTTGCGCTCAAAAGTCTTATGGGTGAGGGTAGGAGACAGGAGACAGGAGACAGGAGACAGGAGGAACGGGGAATTTAGAGTAGGTAGGAGTAAGAATTGTCAGAATGATTTCTCTGCCCAACTTTTGCCTAAAATACCCTCCATGCATGAGCATGAAGAGCTGAAAACCAGGCACTTTTTTCGACCTCAAAAAGGCACTTGTCTTTATATGTCAATGCTTTTAGATTTAATCAGCAAGCCCTAATTACATCAAATCCGATTAAACAGAATCACCAAAAAATAGCTGAAATCTTTGTGATCAAACAATTGTATCTTTCAGCAATGAGGAAAATTTGATATGAAGTAGACTAGAAGTGGGTCTGTTAACAATGAGAATCAGCACCGGATTTGACATCAGACATACTTATATCATGTCCGGATAATTAGTGATAAGAAAACTCTCTCCTTCAACTCCAGTTCTTCTTCTTTCTTCCCTCCTGACTCCTGACTCCTGACTCCTGACTCCTCCGTAGTTATTTATTTATCACTGTTCAACCGGACATGATATTATAAGTCTGCCTGGCAATCACAGGTTTAATCAAAACGATTAGGAGCAGTCGTGGTACTGAATGAAGCTAAGGATAAGCTGTTGAAACTAGAGGTGCTTTGGGTAGATCAGGGTTATTCTGGTAAAAATTTTGCGAGTGCAGTAAGCGAAAGTTTGTGGCATTCGCCGAGCTTTGCGTCAGCAGTATCGCGTTAGAGTGGAAGTCATCAGAAGAACTGCCCAAACTTTTGAGCGCCTACCTAAGTGATCGATTGTTGAAGGCACTTTTGCTTGGTTGAATAGATTTCGACATTTAAGTAAAGATTATGAGGTGTATTCAGATGTAAGTGAAGCGATGATTTATCATTTTCTTTGTGGGTTTAATACCCCACCGTCAACGGGGGTGTTCAAAATTACTTGGGGGAGCGTAGACGCGGAGCGGCAGGTCGTTGACTATCCCCATGTAATTTTCCTCCTGTCTCCTGTCTCCTGTCTCCTGTCTCCTTCTTCAAGGCCCTTTAATTCACTTGATGGTTGGGCCACTAGCTAACTTAAGATTTACTTTATAAATCAGCTCTAAACTCTTGCTTAGCTCTTTAAACTAAAAAAATTAAAACTTCATTAACTTTGACTAATAATTAATTAGTCAAAAATTCAATTAAACATACTTTTTTTCTAGTGAATATTTCACTAAGCTAGGGATTTCCGAAGGTCGTTTTGCTACTGGTATTTTAAATTCTTTAAAAGCTAAAATTTTACTCTTCATCTGATTGTGGAAATTATGTTTTACCCTTGAGTTTCTAGCACTAATTAAACTACTAGCGTGACTATAATTTTGATTTATTGGAGCATAAATACCAGCAATATAAGCAACTACAGGTTTATCAATTGTTTCTGATATATAAGAAGCTGCAATTTCCTCACTTGCACCACCAATTTCTCCTACTAAAACAATTAACTCTGTACGGTCATCCTCATCTAATATTTGTAACCATTGCAAAAAAGAAGAACCAACAATTGGATCGCAACCAATACTAACACAGATAGATTGCCCCAATCTTGACTTTGTTAATTCCCAAGCTACTTCATAAGTAAGAGTATTGCTGCGACTAATAATCCCCACTGGGCCTGGTGTGTAAAACTGAGTTGGATGAGTGCCCAACAGTAATTTATCCGGCACGATAATACCTGCACAGTTAGGTCCAACAATCAGAGTTTCTGTAGCCTCAGCTTTTCTCAATAACTGGACCATATCTAGAGGTGGCACTCCTTCTGTAACGATGACAATTTGTTTAATGCCAGAAGCGATCGCCTCTAAACTAGCATCTAATACCCTATAAGCAGGCACAACTATCAAAGTGGTATCAATAATACCCACTTTTGCCACTGCTTGCTCTACCAAACTAAACACAGGTATACCAGACCATTCTTGTCCCCCTTCTCCAGGACTAATACCTGCTACTACATTTGTTCCATAGGACTTCATCATTAAGGCTATCTGGGTAGACATTTTTTCTGTAACACCCTGAACTATTACCTTACTATCTGGAGTTAAATTCATAATTCTTCAGCCCTTATTTGTATAGGCATTTATCAATGGATAATGGATAATTGATAATGGATAATTGATAATTGCTTAATTTGGTCTAATACCTCTTCATTTATGAAGAAAATAAAAAGAAAATATTTTCCTTCAGTTCAATCCTATCCGCTTTCCAGAAGAGGTAATTATTAATTATTAATTATTAATTATTAATTGTTGAACGCTACCTAGCTAAAGAAACAGCTTTAGTAACTGCATCTTCTAAATTTTCGATTACCTCTACTGGTAGACCTGATAAACGTTCTTTAGCTCTACTCACTTCACCTCCTAATAAACGCAGTATAAAAATAATATTACTCTTGTCCATAGTTTTTAAATTATTCAAATACTCGTAAACTATAGTAATCAACTCATCACTTGTCTGAACTATACCTAGAAAATTCACCAATACTACCTTTACATTTTCCTTTTGACTAACTAAATCCAAAGCAGCAAACATTTTTATTCGTAAACTATCCTTGATCTCCAAATAATCACCCAGCTTAATATTCAGAAAATTTGCTGGGTTTCCATTAGCTTCCATTACCAAATCAACAGTAGCCATTGTTAAACCTTCACCATTGCATAAAATTCCGATATTTCCTTGCAATTCTGTAAACTTCAGTTGATAATCTGGAATAATTTTTTCATTAGCTGCTGCATTGGAATTATTTGTAATTAATAAAGAATTTTTGTCTATTTTACTTACTTGTTTTTCTTGAATTTCATCATTATTAGTAATATTTTTGCCCACTAAATTTACCAATTCTAGATGACGACCTAGGGCACGGTCATTAACACTTACTTTACCATCTAAAGCCATGACTTCTCCCGTCGGACTCACACCTAAAGGATTAATTTCTACTAAATCTAAATCCTTTTCTATAAATAATTGATACATTTTTTCCACTATATGACTCACTAATTCTATCAGTTTTCCTTGCAGTCCAATTTTTACCATCAGACGACGTGCATAAAAAGGGGAAAATTGTTGATTAACAACTACCTGTTGCATCCTTGTCATAGCTGCTTCTGTATCAATACCTCCTTGTGCTGAACCGAGAAGTACAGGACGGCGTACTATTGGGTCTAAAACAACTGCTAAGTATAATTCTTGATTAGCATTATATTTTGCTTCTGCCAATAAAACTTCTGGATACTCATCTTTGATCGGCAAATTAAAAATTGCCTGAGCTGCTGCCACAGCATCAATTGTATTTTCAACAAATTTAATTCCACCTAAGCTACTTCTTTCTCCAGCATGAACTTGAGATTTAAGTACGACTGGATAAGGTATTTTTAATTTTTTTAAATCTTTAGGATAATCTATTCTTTGAGATGGTAAAACAGGAATTCCCATCCCACTAAACAAAGATTTTGCCTGATATTCTAATAAATCCATACTAACTTTAACGTTTAATTTTCTTAAGTTGATAATATGATTGTTTTAAGTTCTCCGATATTTATTTGATAAATTTTGCAGCTATGATGTTTGCGAATGTACTTAATAGTTCAAATCAAATTTAATTTTTATTAAATTATTAATTAATAGTCTTGAAGGAGAATCATTATTTCTTTTAAAAAGGAACTACTTTCTTTATTCCTTTTTGTTCAAAACGGAATTTGCATAATTTATTTTATCAATGTTACTATTAGAAGTAATTAGATTAATTTTATGTAGATCAATCAATTAATTAGTTTATGCTAATTTTAGCAATTCTAAATCTGAAAAATTGTTATGCCTATAACTTTGAGTATAGCGATTTTAATAAAATAATATCAAATTTAGGTTTCACACTTTAGAAATAGAATTGCCATATATTTGATTTTTGATACTTATTTGTTAAAAACATTATTGATAGCTACTAAGAGTAGATCGAATTACCATCAAACTAAGTAATTCGATAATAATAACCTAAATCTTTAACTTTCCCAATCCCCTTTATGAACTGTTTTTACCCACTTTAGTCGCTTAGGTAATATAGACATCCTGGTAATAGTAGCGCCCATCACTGCAAACCAATGCAACATATAAAAAGTGCCTCGCACACTTTCTAAAAAAGTAAGTAGTATAGACAATGGATGTTCTTTCTCAGAAACAAAGTCCAACTTCCCTTCTCCAACCATACTCTTTTCTTGTTTTCTGGTTCGACGTAAACCAATAAACATTCCCAATACAGAAACTGTTACTGTAAACACAGTCAAAGGACTGGTGATGGGTAAACGACGCAAAATTATTGCCATCAGAAAATCAGGTACAGCAGCAACCGATATTAGATATTGGGTCACCAAAAATTGCCATAAATCCCAAGTCTTACCAAATCTCATTCGGTTACGCAAAATCAATTGCCAGTAATCTAGATAACGCTGATACCCACCTTCTGCCCATCGGGAACGTTGATGCCACAAAGCTTTTGGGTTAGTTACTCCTTCCTCCATTACTGCCGGAAAACTGAGAAAATCTATATCCCATTGGTTTAAGTGTAGACGAATTGTTAAATCTAAATCATCAGTAATAGTCTGTTCATTCCATCCCTCACATTCTTTCAGGGCATTCAAACGGACGAATTGGCCATTTCCCCTGAGTTCTCCAATACCACCAATTGCAATTCGTTGTTCCTGAAAAAAACTATCTAGAGCCATTTCTCGTGATTGGCCTTTTGTCCAAAAATTTAGACCTGCATTGGCGATCGCTTTTCTAACTTGTACTGCCCCTACTTTTTCTCTGGCAAAAAGTGGTACTACCTTTCGGAGGAGATCCGGTGTTACCTCTGCATCTGCATCAAACACTCCTAAAATTTCTCCCTTAATCAAAGGTATCGCAGTATTGAGAGCGCCTGATTTACCTCCACTAGCATCTGGACTTCTCCTAATAACATTAAGCTGCTGATATTCTTTTGCCAACTGTTCTAACAATACAGGGGTTTGATCTGTACTATTGTCATCTATTACCCAAAGTTCGTAATTATTGGTTGGATAATCTAAAGTACAGATATTTTTTACCAATTTACTAATTACAGCCTCTTCATTTTTAGCTGCTACTAACAGAGATATATAAGGCCAGTCTGTCGAATTTTCTTCTGATAGAGGTTTTGGAGGTAGTTTTGGTTGAGCGAATAGTATTCTCATAAGTTGAACTGATAGTAAACCAGTCAGAGCTAAAATTACCCAATATCCCCAGGAAAGTAAGTGCAGAGCGATAGTAGTGGTCCAAATCAGAAATGACATAAGTGCTGCTTTACGTCTACGACCATCGTAAATATTCTGATGACTACTTAACACTTCCTTTTCTTGTTTGATTTGGCTCTGATCTAAGTATTTCTTAGTTTGTGCTACCTGATTATTTTGCTGTTCGTTACAGAAGTTATCGTTTTGATTGATTTGGGTTTCCCTATAATAATCATTTTTTGGCCAAGAACTGTTGGGCATAACTAAATTAATCTTAAAGATCCAATCACTAATAATTTTCTTATGTTTTAAGAGACTAACCTAATTCCATCTGAAAAAACTATAAATATAATCTTTGTTAAGTGAAGAATGTAGAGGGTAGTTTGGCTAACAATTGCTACACCACAGGTAATATAAAGTTTTAGAGCTGATTTTTTAACACAGCTGAAACGTTGACTTAAATTTAGCTTTTATACATTGAGACTATAGTTACTTATAATATAATTTCCGAGGAATGGATATTATTGATTCAGGAAACTAGAGGATGTCAATTAATCAATTAAAGCCAGCCGAAAAAGGGGAAATAGCTGTTTACACTCCATATTACCCAGATAACAGACGTAAATACCTAGCTCATGCTATTAGTCTTTACAAACAAAAAAATCTAGAAGGAGCGAGAAATATTGAAGGAGGGGAGAATATCCCTTTTGTTATCACCTGGAATGTTTCTATATTACCTGCAGACATAACTCGTTGCCGAATGCAGTTTGATGGTAATCAGGAGCTTAGTTATGATACAATAATGGCCACTTATGAGTTTGTTGATTCTTTAATCGATGTATTGCTAATTTATCATCGTACTCGTAATGTAGATTTTTCTAAGAATTTTTATGGAAAGTTACTTCGCTATGAGTGATTCAGCTTGAAATGTAATTCCTGAGATTTAATCTTGTTCTCATCGAAAAGTTTGGATTTGAAACCCCGTGCTTTTAGCAGTGTTTTACATTTTGATTAATGTCGCTATATACTAAGAATATCAAACAAGAGATTAATATTGGTCACTCCAACAATAAAAACTTTGTTCAGATTCCTTTTTGGCAATTGAGGCCAAAACTTAAAGCCTTGTGTTTTCGATACGGAATTGACTATTTGGAACAACAACAGTCTTACTCGTCCAAGGTGAGTTTTTACGACCGAGATGAAATACCTGTTGACAATGCCAATAACCCCAGTCAAACTAAATTTTCGGGTAACAGAATAAAGTATGGGTTGTATCAGACAAAAGCTCAACATTTGGTTTCAGAAGATATTAATGGTAGTGTCAATATTTTAGTGAAAAGTAAGCACAGAATCAATTTTGAGCGAGTGTATAGGGGGCTTTTGGCTAACCCTTTAAGGATTTATATTTCTTAACAATTCCCGCCGTTTGACGGCGCGGGAGTGTCAACCTTATAATTTAAAAATGTGAAACAAATTGACAACATTTAATCTAAAATCCAAATTATATTGACATTGACAAGTTCATTGATTGCGGGAGTGAGGGTGTGCCAAAATCTGCCAATCATTTGCTAATTGGATCGACCGAAGCTTACAGTGGCAAGTCTACAATTACTTTAGGAATAGCCCATAAGCTGCAAAAGCAAGGGATAAGCATTGCTTATGGAAAACCCTTGGGAAACTCTTTAAATTCAGTATCTGTAGAAATTGATGCTGATGTAAAGTTTATTACTGAAACTCTCAAGCTTTCAGAAAATAGTATTCGGCCAACTCTGTTGATGCTAGATGAAAGTACTATAAAAAAGCGTTTGCTTGGAGAGGACAACACTGACTATCAAAAATCTCTAGCTCAATATCTACAGGTAGAAGGAGAAGATTTAGTTTTATTAGAAGGACCAAGTAATTTAGATGAGGGTAATCTATTTGAACTATCCATAGTACAAGTTGCCGAAATTCTTAATGCTGCCGTAATTTTGGTTACTCGTCCAAATTCCGGTTCTTATATAGACTCTTTACTCTCAGCTAAACAACGTTTGGGTAGTTCCCTTTTGGGTGTGGTCATTAATGATGTACCACTAGCAGCACAAGAAACAGTAACTACTTTAGTGAGACCTTTTCTAGAGTCTAGGAACATTCCTGTATTAGGAATATTGCCGAGAAGCAGTCTCTTACGCAGTGTCACAGTGGCAGAATTAGTTAAACAATTAAACGCCCAGGTACTTTGTCGCCCTGACCGTCTGGATTTAATGGTCGAAAGCTTGACAATTGGTGCAATGAATGTTAGTGCGGCTATTAAATATTTCCGTAAAACTACAAATATGGCAGTAGTTACCGGAGGCGATCGCACAGATATTCAACTAGCAGCTTTAGAGACTTCTACCCATTGTCTAATTTTAACTGGGCAACTGCCTCCTGATGAGTTAGTGCTGCGTCGTGCCGAGTATGTAGAAGTACCTGTTTTGTCAGTGGACTGTGATACTCTATCTACTGTAGAAATTATAGATAGAACTTTTGGTACTGTACGTTTACACGAACCTATGAAAGTAGAATGTGTGAATAGACTAATGGCACAAGACTTCAACTTTGAGCATTTGCTCAGTCATTTTCAGCTAGAGATTTAGTCAAAAAATTATCTTTTCTTTTACGGGTTTAATACTCCACCGTCTACACGGTGCTTGAAATTGTTTGGGGTTATGGGGAAAGGCAAGGGAGTGAACCCACCCCTAACCCCTCCCAGGAGGCAGGGTCAATTTATTGTCACTAGAAAAAAAAGGAAGAGGGGGTGGGGAGTGTGGGAAGTGTGGGGAGTGTGGGAAGCACAGAATCTCAAAAAAAATAGGGTTGTAAATATTCTCTGACGACAAAAAATTAGACCTGCTCCCAGGAGTGGAAGTAAAAACAAGAATAATTAATGCTAACCAGCGTGGTAATTAGGGTTTGCTTATGGAAGTCTTTTGCTATGAAGTAGGAGTCAGAAGTCAGGAGTCAGGAGGAATGCGGGATTTAGAGGAGGTAGTCGGATATTTTATCCCTTGATTTTTCTGCAATTATTCTGCCTTTTATCCTAACTTTTTGGTCGCTCAAGCTTAAAAAGTTGCACTTTATTTATAACGAAAAAAAGCTAAAACCTTTACCTGTCAATGCTTTTATATTTGATATGTAAGCCCTAATTATCAAAAAGATAATTTAGCTTGTGTTAATTACTTAATAATTGAAGTGCTACCTAAGTATAATCTTACTTTTGGTAATTGTTATATCAAATCCGTTGAATTAGACATAAAAAAATTATTCAATCGTCATAACTACGCTCATCAAAGTGATTCTCTCTCCTCCTGACTCAGTCCTCCCTCTCCTGGGAGGAGCGCGCGGGTGGGTTGACTCCTCAAGACTTAACCAATCTATAACTGTTTAACCGGATTTGATATTATTAGACCTTCAGCATAGGTACCTTTTGCCTTCTTCAATGCTCCTGACTCCAAATACCGTGGAAACCCATTGGTATAACTTCTGGTAAGGCTAACCGACAAACAGGTTCAGCATCCAAGTTAGAAGCATCAAATATCCAGACCTCACTACAGTTGCGCTCACCGTCAAAAATAACAGTTAATACCCATCCTTTCTGATCATCTTCAGCATCAGGAGCATAGATAGGTTCCATAGGATAGCAATTGGGCCTTAAATCGGTGGTAGTGAGGATATTTTTTTGATGGTCAAAACAGGCGATCGCCCCAAACATTTCTTGACTAATATCTATTCCTGGTTTATGAACTAACAAATAAGTAAAGCGAAATGGTTTTCCGACCTCAGTAGGAGCAACCGTAGGCAACTCACAGGGAATGTCTAATAATTTATAACTATCAATGATACGACCAGATTTAGGGTCTAGGCGTATCTGCCAGAATATCCCATGAGCAGGAGTATGAGTTTGCCCAGTAGGTACCTCTTGAAGGTACTTATTTGTTTGGTTAAAATCTGTATAGCGGATTAAGTAAACTAATACTGTGCCATCCGAGTCTACATAGCTATTGCCAAAGTGCCACTGATACCAGGGTTCCGTTTCTTGACGACTGATGAGTTGTAGAGATGAGCGATCGACCAGTAAAATCTGTGTTCCTAGCTCTGGTTGCCAGGTTAAAGCATCACTGAAGCTTTTTACCTTTGTAAAAGCTGGCAGTAATTTTAAACGCACGGGTGAAATAAAAAATATTAGATATGGACCTGCTAAAACAAAATCGTGAATTAGAGGGACGCCAGATATAGGAATCAGACCTTTTTGCTGAATTTTTCCACTACTATTACTGCGGTAGATATTGAGCGAGCTATTTAGTCCAGGAGTTACTCCAAAGTTATATATGTCACCTGTGACACTATCTACTTTAGGATGTGCTGAATAGCTTTGATGATTTTCTAAGCCTCCTAAATCTTCTAGTCCCAAAGTTGCCAAGGTTTGCAAATTGAGAGAGTGGGGATGTCCACCTTCCCAGAGTGCTAAAAGCCGATCTGGCAAAGCCAAAACTGAGGTATTAGCAGCATTTTTTATTGGTTGAGTGAGCTTATCCCATAGATTTCCTGGAGGGTTCATTCCATAGCCACCAAAAATAAATCTTTCTTTTTCTGTCTCAAGTTGATACCCTGCTGTCTGCACATAACGATAAACAGCCCAAGGTTCTTGATTTTCTAGAAAAGAAGAATTAAAATGCACTGCTAGAATTGCACCATCTCCATCAAACCAGTGTCCTACTTTTTGTTGATTCCGGGATAATCTAGCAGGACCATTTCTATATAAACAACCTCTTAATCCAGAGGGTACAGCACCAGAAATAATTGGTAAAGTAGTAGGTGGGAATTCTTGAGCTGGTTGAGAAAAAGCCTTTGCCCATCCTGGAGTTTTTAGTGATTGATTTCTAACGATCAATTGTTATTTTTCCTAAAGATTTATAGATGTACAAAAATATATTTAATTGTTATAATCCTCTAGGCAATTTTATTACGGTAGATAAAATCTTTGAGTCAATCAATTGATATCCCCAAGGTAGATGACTTTTTAGAGGAACTTTTAGCAATCCAACAAACAGGTTCTAAACGAATTGCTATTTTGGGTTCTCGTCATGTTCCTATTACTCATCAACAATTAATTGAGTTGTTAAGTTATGCCTTGGTTTTAGGATCGAATCATGTTATTACGTCAGGGGCAACAGGTACTAATTTAGCAGTAGTTCGGGGGGCAATGAGAGCCGATCCTAACCTAGTTACTGTTATTTTACCTCAAAGTATGAAACGGCAACCAAGAGAATCTCGCCAACAATTGGATAAGGTTATTCATTTAGTGGAAAATCCTAAAAATGACCAATTATCTTTAGCTGAAGCAAGCTCTATATGTAACCAGGAAATTATTTCTCGATGCCAACAGCTTATTTGCTTTGCTTTTCACGAAAGTAATACTCTTTTGAAGACTTGTCAAGATGCAGAAGAACAACGTAAAGTAGTAACTCTGTTCTATCTAGATTAATATAACAAAAAAAATGAGTTTGTTGGAGTTACCAGCATCATCGATATTATTAGATTCCATAGTAATAGGAGCAGTGCTAGTCTACGCACCTTTTTTAGTAGTAGCCTACGGTCGTGTTAAAGTAGGCTATGACCTGGGTGCGCCTCGGGCAATGTTTGAACAATTACCTGATTATGCTAAGAGGGCAACCTGGGCACATCAAAATTCTTTTGAAACTTTGATTTTGTTTACAGCAGCTTCTTTGATGGCATATCTCACACAACAAGATTCTATTTTGGCAATAGGAGCGGCAGTTGCTTTTGTTGTTGGGCGATTTTTTTATTCAATATTTTATATTTTGAATGTGCCTATTGGGCGATCGCTAATGTTTGTTGTTAGTTCTTCTGGTACTACTATTTTATTTATTCTCAGTTTGATTAGTATTAATAATTTTTAATCTATTCTGCTGGTTTAATTTAGAATAGTTTCTGTTTCTAAATTAAAATTTAAAGGTAATACTATTTGTTGGTATTAGGAAAAAAAATCCTAATATCAAGGCTTGAAATATAAACGATATAAAGAGTTTTTTTTCAATCAAAAATCTCAAATTAATTAATTGTATAGCAGAAGAAAAAGTTTTAATCTTAAACTTTTGAACTGTCCTAAAATTTCCTCCGACTTCTATATTAATGTAGTCAATTTTTTAATACTTAAAGTCAAATAACAGCAATAATATATTGAATAATTATGGCATCTACATCATCTTTTGATATAGTCAGCGATTTTGATAGACAAGAATTAGTTAATTCTATAGACCAAGCTGAACGAGAAATAAAAGCTCGCTATGATTTGAAGGATTCTAATACGACATTAGAATTGGCAGAAGATACAATTACGATTAATACCAGTAGTCAATTTGCTTTAGATGCAGTTCATACTGTTTTACAAACTAAAGCAGCAAAACGTAATTTATCGTTAAAGATATTTGATTTTGGTAAGGTGGAATCTGCTAGTGGCGGTAGAGTTAGGCAAGAAGTTAAACTGCAAAAAGGTCTTACTCAAGAAATTTCTAAAAAAATCACTAAGTTGATTAAAGATGAATTTAAGAAAGTACAAGCATCTATTCAAGGTGATTCAGTTAGAATTTCTGCTAAGTCTAAAGATGATTTACAAGCAGTAATGCAAAGGTTAAAAGAAGAAGATTTACCTGTGCCATTACAATTTACAAATTATCGTTAATTAGATAGCAGAAGGAAGAAGGAAGAAGGAAGAAGGAAGAAGGAAAAGTATCACGTTGTCTGAGTTTTAAGCTTTTAATCTGTCCTAGCCTTTGCTTCGACTGCGATAAAATTTACCTTAATTGCTATGGAATATCTCGAGCAATATCCCGGTGTTGGATATTTTCGGGATAATTTTGATTGTTTTGAATTTCAAAAGATGAAATTCTCTAGGAGCTGATTGCTAGTATCAATATCTATGGCAATTTCCGGCAATAACTGAAAAAAAGAAGGGGATTTTTTTGACTTAGCCAAAAAAATAGTTGATAACCTGCTTGGAGGTGATTTGATTGTACGCCAAAAAATTTGAACTAAAACTGAGTAATCAGGAGCGCTCAAAAATGGCTCAATGTGCTGGTTATGCTCGTTTCGTTTACAACTATGGCCTCAGTATGGTTAATGGAACTTCTGCCATGACCAAAGTTAACAAGAGTGGTCAGAAAGTTAGCTTGAGTTACGCATTACGCATTTTAGAAGCTAAAAAAGTCTTTACTAACTATGTAAAAAAGCAACCAGAATATGCCTGGGCAAATAATTATTCGTCTCGCGTTTATCAAAGCGCTTTTCAACATCTAGGTGAAGCATTTAAACCGAAATAGGGAATCAGTAAATATCCTAAATTGAAAAGGAAAAAAGGCAGACAATCTTTTACTGTTTATGACGGTAATGGAAAAGTAACTATTAGTCCTGGTAAAAAAATTAAAATACCAACATTAGGGATTTTTCGATTATGGGAATCAATTCCTTACACCACAGCAAGTCAGACTTTTACTATTAGTAGAACAGGGGAAAAATGGTTTGTTAGTTTTAGTATTGAAGCCGAGCAGTTGCCAGTTCATCCTCTATTAGATGAGCGGGAATACGAAACTTTTGGTATAGATGTTGGAGTTAAGCAAGTTGCCAGTATAGCAAATCAAGAAAAGGGGGACTCCGAAGTTGTAAGTATCCCAAACTCTATTAAACTAGAGCAATTAAAAATAGCTAAGTTTCAATGGCGTAATCGTATGGGAACAACTAGGAGATAAAGATAAACCACCTTCAAAAAATGCGATTAAATACTACAAAAAACTCGCTAACTATCATAGTCGTGTGAAGAACATGCGCAGAGATTTCATAGAAAAAACTACTACAAAATTAGTGAGTCAAATTAAGCACGTCTGCTTAGAGAGTTTAAATGTGAAAGGGATGATGAAAAATGGTAAATTAGCAGCATCAATAGCAAGGCTTGGATTTTATCAATTTAGAGAACGATTGACAACCAAAATCGTAAGCTCTGGTGGGACAGTAGTGCTAGCTGACCAGTAGTTTCCATCATCCAAAACTTGTCATAGTTGTGGTCGTATTAATCAAGAATTAAAGTTAAAAGACCGTACCGGGGAATTGTCCTCACTGTGGAATGAGAATAGACCGGGACTTGAATGCGGCACTGGTGTTATCTCAGTATGGGGAAGTTAATGAGAATGCTAGGAGGTAGGCTGTACCCGAATTTACGCTTGTGAACTGGAAGAGGGCGGCCTCCCAGGTTGAAGCAAGAAGCAAACATCACCCACCCCCATCCCCTCCTGGGAGGGGAGCTAGGGCGTGTTTTCAAACTATAGCCACAAAATAATGCAGGCGATCGCGAAGGTTCCTCTCAAGAACGTAAAGATGATGGATTTGACAAGATTCAAGAACACTTTCAAGACTCTTTGCAAACTCTATTGTCTCAGGTGGTAGATTCGGCAACGGATCTGTTGAGAAATTCTCAGTTTGCGGCTCAGATGGCAGTCGAAGCTCGACAGATTATTCAGGAGGCTAATCAGGAAGAAGAGGCTGTTAACGCAAGAAACGAAGAGAGTCGAAAACAAAATCAAGCTTTTCGGGATCTCGTCAAACAGAATCTAATTCTACAAGGAAACCCAAATCCGACTGAGGAAGATATTGATCAAGCACTTCAGGCTATGGGCTTTACTATCAATATCGAAGAATTTGATCGTGACGCCTTTATTCAGAATAAGGTTAATGATTCTGCAAAAGCAGAGTGGGACGCATCCGATTTAGACACAAATCCAACGGATCGATTTCCCAACGAAGAGTCTGCTCGCGCTCTCCTCTCTCTGATGGTTAGAGATTTATCTACACCTGAATAAACTTTCACATCAGTCAAGTACAATCGTTGATTTTATCGGGTGGGTTGCTGCAAAGTAAACCCACCTTGTCTTAACTAATCTTCACAAGTAGCTTTTTAGTTATGAATCTTTCCTGCCTGCTTAGGCAGGTAATAGTGGTGTTTTTTTTCGATGGATTTTTCAAAATCATATCATTGGGAGTTTAATTATAACTAATTATTATTAAAAATGAACTTTAGAAAATTCTTAGTTATCTTTCAAGAGAGAGGAGCCACTTCACCACTGAAATATTTGTTGTTTCTGTTTCTCAATTGACGCGGAGCGCGTCAGTGGCGGAGCCAATCGCTGAGATTAAACGTTCGTTTGAATTTTTGAGATCGATTATTTGCGATATGTGTTCGGGCGATCGCCTTCACCTAGACCCGTCCCCCCGGCTATCGTCTGCACAACCTTTTCAATAAGTAGTTATTCAAAATTTATACATGCAATCAACCAAACAAACCAGAATCCCCATTTTTAATTTGAGAGGACAGGAGTGGGGGTGAAATTTTGGGAACCTGGAGAAATACCCCGCCATATTACTAGCCCAGAGGTACGAAATAGGCAGATTATGAGAATTTATCCAGCCAGCCTATCCACCACGCTAAAGGCTCAAATTTGAGGGGATTCGATAGGTTGTGCAGACTAGGAGCGCGGGTCACAATCTGTCCAACCTATGTATGCAAGATGTATACAATAGAGTTGTTGGGAAATAAGGTAAAATGGTTCAAGCAGAAATTGGCCAGAAGAATGCTAAATATTGAACGAGCCTTAAAACAAGACAGGTTACTCAGAGCATTATTAATTTTTCTAATTCACTGATAATATTTTGTTGCCCCATCGTTGTTTAATTCTAGATAAAGATTAGGGCGTGTTTTCAAACTATAGCCACAAAATAATGCAGGCGATCGTGATCATGGCTGTATAATTGGCAGCAAGTTTCTCATACCGAGTAGCGATACGTCTCCATTGCTTGAGTCGATTGATAGCGCGTTCAACACCCGTTGCCTTGACGATATATAGCAATGAGCGCTGGTATATTTATAGCAATGAGCGCTGGTATATTTACAAATTGTAGTAGGGGCAAAAGAGCTAGAAGTCTTATATGATCGGCAATTTATTCCCCCTGTTCCCAGTTAAGTGTTGCCTGTTCCCTGCGCACAGCGCTATACAAATTGCAGGAGAGGCCAAATAGCTAAAAGTCTTATATTATCATTTTCTTTGTGGGTTTAATACCCCACCGTCTACACGGTGTTCAAAATTACTTGGGGTGAGAATCCCCATGTAATTTTCCTCCTGTCTCCAGTATAGCTGTCTCCTGTCTCCTTCTTCAACAGCAATTTATTCCCCCAGATGAGCTGTTGCCTGTTGCCTGTTGCCTGCGCACAGCGCTATATTTCACGGCTAAACGAGCCTCGGCGTGGCTCATTGGAGCATCTTGGAATTGTCAGGCCAATACCGCCTGTGTAGCCTTTGTCTCCAACTAATCGTACAGGGCGTCAACGCGGACGGCCAGGCCCTGAACCTTTCACAGCACCTTGTTCCATCAATTCTTCCAGAAACAGTGACTCGTGACGCTGGCCACGGCTCAATAGAAAAGTCATCGGTTGACCTTTCCCCTCACAACGTATGTGTATTTTTGTACTAAAACCACCACGAGAACGACCTAGTTTTTCTGAGGCTTGGCCTCCTGTTTTCCTCCAGCAGCATGTTGGTGGGCACGAATCACACTGCCATCGACATCATGAACTTCCCAGTCTATCTTTCCTTGTTGGTCTGCCGACCCTTGTAGGCTTTCTCGGATAGAAGGCCAAATCTGGGCTTTTTGCCACCGATAAAACCCTGTTGCCACGCTTTGCCATTTTCCATAGGGTTCTGGCAGGTCTCGCCATGGAGCTCCGGTTCTGAGTATCCAGAGAATGCCGTTGATCACTTGTCGGTGGTCGTGATTGGGCTTAGCTGTTCGGGGTTTCAATGGTGGAAGTAGGGGTTTGGTCCTTCTCCCACTGTTGATTACTTAAATCTCCTTGATTCATTGGCCTTTTAGTTGAGCGATCGCCTCTATATTTAGGATACCACGAGTTTGAAAACACGCCCTAGAGGGGTGGGTCAGGTTTTACTCAGTGAGTGCCGGAATTGTGTAGGTATTGTACAGCAGATTTATTTAATCATGTTGAACAAAGTTGTGAAACAATTATCAGTAGCTACAGCAACAGTAGGATTAGTAACTTTAGGCGCGACTTTCGCTCATATCCAAACTGCTAATGCTGCTGCCATCAGGTCAGGATTTAACTCAAATACGGCCGTTCGCCCGTACAAAAGTAATCTCTGACTTATTTTCAGCATTTAGTATTGTCCGCGCCCTAATTACGTAGTGCTATATCTCGCAATTTTGTTGTTGAGGCCAAAAAATCCTTGAAAAGCAATTTTCTTTTAGAGACTTTTCTTAAACAATTAACAATGGCCTGGAATTGGCTGAAGAATACTCACAGACCATCAAGCTGAACCTGAAATACATCGTCATATTATTAACCACATTTATGAAAAAATGTCAATAAGTGAACCACCCATTGTAGGGGTCGAATGAGAGTATAAGCTTTTGGCATTGCTAGTTGGGTCGGAGTCATATTCTTATCTAGTTATCTTTTCGATTTTCTAATGACTTGAATTGTTAAGTTTTTTCAATTTAGATATAACTTAATAAACATTGCTAGAGCTTATTACTATCCAAAGTATAGCGCTGTGCGCAGGGAACAGGGAACAGAGAACAGGGAACAGGGGGAATAAATTGCCGATCATATAAGACTTCTAGCTCTTTTGCCCCTACTACAATTTGTAAATATACCAGCGCTCATTGCTATAAAAGAAATTAACATCGATCCCCGTAGATGTTAAATTATTGTTAACTGAAAATTAAAGAGATAAAAATACAGATAAATTTGTATGACTGCAACAACGCCAAAACCAACAACAGTTCCAGATTTTTGCGAGGGTATCCAATACTTTGGAGAAGCTTGGCCTGATTTCGAGACCCATGGTAATACTCCAGCAATAGCAGAAGGAAGTAAAGCGATCGCCTCACCAAGTGACCCTGCTGGGGTATATCAAACTCTCCTCTATGCTGATGCTCTGCGTTACCTAATGCTACAAGTTACAGGCAGCAAAGCATCAGGACACCCTGGTGGTTTTGCTAGTCAAGCTGAAGCTTATGCAGCACTGGTAATGTTAGGCTACAAAAATATTATGACAGAAGTCGGGCACCATGCCCCCGGTTTTTATAGCGCTGCATTTCTAGACCGCTCCCTGGAAGACATGGAAATTTCCACAGTACAGCAAATGCGCGATCGCTTCCGGGAAATGCACGGACTGCTGGGACACTTATCTGGCTGCATCCCAGGACTTTTAAACCCTGCCGGACCACTGGGTCAAGGGCAACACTTCGCCATGGCAGCAGCATTATTACACCGTGACACTCTATTTCCATTTACCATGGGAGATGGTGGTATGGGAGAACCGTATCCTGTCAGCGCCATGGCACACTTTAATACTGCTTATCCTGATGTTACTAACTTTTTACCAGTATTAGTGTGGAATGGTTACAGTCAAGAACACCATAGCATGGTATCTACCAAAACCAATGAAGAAATGATTGCCTATTGGAAAGGCAACGGTTTTGCAGAAGTAGTACTGGTAGATGCTAAAGACTTCGACGACAAAAACCAAGCAGGTGATTATATAGATAGCAGTGCTTTCTCTTTTGAAAAGCGTCTAGAGTTTACCAAAGCTGTATTAGAAAATGTGGATAAAGCTGCAAAATCTGCTCTCGGCGGCACACTTACCATTTTTATTATCAAACAACTTAAGGGTACAGGGGTTCATGCCAGAGGTTCAAAATCTCACAACCTCTATCCTAAAGATACTCTTGACAGTCCCCACATGATCGACGCTCTCAAAGAACGTGCTTTACCAGTAGCAGGTTGGGAATTAGTCCGGAAAAATTGCGAACGTGCTGGTGGGGGTCCTGCATCTAAAACAGTTGTCACTGAATTTGAATACCCGCTAGCAGAATTAGGTCAACTACCTCTAGAAGAATTTGCCGTTGGTGGAGATCCGAAAGTTGCCACAACTGCAATGGGAGCATTAATAGCTCATGTCGGTCAAAAAGACCCTCATTTCTTGCTGACAAATGCGGATGGTAACGCTGCATCGGGAATTAACAATGTTAACCAGGCATTGAAAATTATTCACCCCACCCCCGACGACATTTATTTCCAAGGCCCGAAAGGTCAAGTTTACGAACCTTTGAGCGAAGATGCTTGTGCGGGAATGGCTGCGGGTTTGGCATTGATGGGAGCGAGGACAGTTTGGTGTTCCTATGAATCTTTTGCTATTAACGGCGTACCTATTTGGCAGACTGTCACTCAAGCAATGGCTGAATTGCGTCACCTTACTCCTTCAACAATTACATTATTTACTGCGGGAGCATTAGAGCAGGGGCGCAACGGTTGGACGCACCAACGCCCAGAAATTGAGGCTTATTTTGCAGCGATGATGCGCAATGGGAATGTGTTTGCCCTGTTCCCACCCGATGCTAACAGTATTCAAGCTTGCTATGAGTGGGCGCTGACAACCAAGAATAAGGGTATAACAATCACTGCAAGTAAATCTCCGCTACCAATTCGGACTACTTTTGAACAGACAAGACAAGGGTTGCGGGATGGTGCTGTTGTTCTCCAAGAAGTTGCAGGAGACCAGACAGTTGTGTTTGCGGTAGTGGGAGATATGCCATTAATTCCAGTATTTGAAGCTGCTGCTTATTTGGAAACTGAAGGTATTGGGGTGCGCATAGTCTCGGTGATTAATCCCCGACGTTTGTATCGTTCCCAGGATACAGGTTGGGATACTTGTTCTGAAGCTGATAGCGGATTTTTAGATGATGCTGGTTTTGAGCAGTTATTTGGTGGTGATGCCTTAATTGGCGTGACTGGGGGTGCGAGTTTAATGTTGGAACCGATAATGTTACGGAGTCAGGTTAAGCGGGATACCTTTGCTTGGCGTCGGGGAGAGACTGCTTCCAGTGCTGGTCAGGTGATGGCTTTTAATGGTTTAACTGCCGAGACTTTGACTAAGCGAGCGATCGAGTTGGTACATTGAGATGATGAGTTAATCTGAGTCGTAGGTTGGGTTAAGCGTTGATCGCAACCCAACACCCTAATGTCGCTACGCGGAAGTCATGCATTCAAAAGTCAAAAAGTAAGGTTTTATATCATGTCCGGTAGCATCATTTGTGTATAGAACCCCTGATCGTATCTTCATAAATTTAGCAAGGAGACAGGAGACAGGAGACAGGAGACAGGAGGTAAGAGGGAAGAGGGAAGATGTGGGGAGAAATAATACAAAAAGCAAGGAGTCAGGAGACAGGAGCTAAGAGGGAAGAGGGAAGAGGGAAGATGTGGGGAGAAATAATACAAAAAATTCAACACACCAACACCAAGATTTTCGGATCATATTGATGCGCGAAAAGACTTGACCACCATAATTATATAGATCTCAAATGGGTTCTATAAAATTAAGGTGACAATGGGAGAAAACCTCCTGCCTCCTGCCTCCTGCCTTCTGCCTTACTTTTTCCAAAGTGTAAGTATTCAACCGAACATGATATTAAGAGTGTGTTCCATCTTGCTGAAAACCGCTATAATGTTGTTTATTCAACTTGCTCAGGAAGCGAACATTCAACTGTCACCTTGAGATTACTTTTAGCAGTACCTTTGGTTACATAGGGAATACCAGCTTCTCCACCCAATTCAATGCCGAATTCTAGGGTGACTTTCTCTACATTAGGTATTCTCTTTTTCTTAAAAGCATTTAAGCCAATAATAGTATAACCTCGGATCGTACTTTCAATTGTTTGGGCGTGTTTTATTAGTTGCTGTTTTAGCTTTTCAGTAGCACTCATGCCCTTGTCTTGAAGACCTTGTTCTTCGTTCTCGTCTTCTGCTACATTTTCTGGACTGTCTACCGTCGGAATGTCCAAATCTTCGGTAGTTTCAACGTAAATAGTTGTACCGTCATCTAGTTTAATTGGGGTTAATTCTATCATAGCATAGTATAATTTTGGCTAAAATATTTATCGGAAATAATTCTAACACTGTTGTATGCCTCCTGAGTACCTACTGGCGTGGCACAGCTAAAAATTTAGGTTGGGTAGAACGAAGTGTTATATCAAATCCGCTCGGGTTCGGTATAAAAAAAAATTTCATCTTCATCCAAGAGCAAATGTTTCGCGCATTCTCTTCCCTCCTGACTCCTGACTTCCCCTCCTGGGAGGGGTGATATCATGTCCATTGATATCGTTTGTGTAAAAGTGAGCGTGAATATCTACAGGAAATTTAAGTTTTTTTTTCTTGCTCTTAAGCCTTCCTGTCTGTTGCCTTCCTGTCTGTTGCCTGTTGCCTGTTGCCTGTTGCCTGTTGCCTACCTTTGCTATACAATACCGATGCTACCGGACATGATATGAGGGGTGGGTTGACTCGGTCCTCCTAGATTAACTATCTAATTACACCGATGCTACCGGATTTGATATCATTCGGAGCTTATCCGTTAGGATAAATCCAACACACACCTCATTGTTTTGTTGCTTAAAATAAATTTGTTGTTTAAAATAAAGTTGTTGGGTTTTGTTCCTCAACCCAACCTACAATTTATCAAAAAGCTGATTATGAGTCGAGATGCTTTAGTCATTGGAATTAATACCTACAGCTATGAACGTCTCAATAATTTAACTGCTCCTGGGCAAGATGCAGAAGCTGTAGCTAAATTACTGGAAAATTATGGGGACTTTAAGGTAACGCGACTTCCTGCGGTTAAGGATAAACAGAATAATACCGTTCGTGTTGGTCAAAAAACCAAAGTCACTCTCAACCATTTAGAAAATACGATAATACAATTATTCACGCCTGATGGAAAACCCCCAGATACAGCTCTCCTCTATTTTTCTGGCCACGGTTTACGAAAAAGCAAGGGACGGATACAAGAAGGGTTTTTGGCCAGCAGTGATGTCAACCCAGACGTAGGTAACTGGGGTTTATCTTTACAATGGTTGCGACGACTCCTGCAAGAAAGTGAAGTACGGCAGCAGATAATTATTTTAGATTGTTGTTATGCTGGAGAAGTCCTCAATATTGCAGAAGCAGACCCCGGAGATAGAGGTAAAGGCAGAGATAGGTGTTTTATTGCTGCTGCTCGTGCTTTTGAAGTTGCTTTTGAGGAAGTTGGTAGTAATCATAGTGTTCTCACGGCAGCACTTATTAAAGGATTGGAACCTAAACAAGACCGATGGGTGACAAATCTTACTTTAGTTGATTTAGTTAATCAAGAACGGAATGCTTTTCCCCAACGTCCGACTTTTAGTAATTCTGGGGAACCAATTAATCTTACCCGTAGGTTTACGGCAGTAACTAATATCCCTCCTCCATCAGGACAAGGTATTTGTCCCTACAAAGGTTTAGCTTATTTTGATTGTACTGAAGAGGATGCCAAGTATTTCTATGGACGTACTGCTCTAACAGATGAATTATTAGAAAAGGTGCGTGTTGGTAATTTTCTGGCTGTCTTGGGTGCTTCCGGTAGTGGTAAATCTAGTGTTGTTAGGGCAGGATTATTATATCAGTTACAGTTGGGAAGGCGGTTATCTGGTAGTGAAAGTTGGCAGATTAAAATATTCCAACCAGGCGAACATCCCCTAAATTCTTTGGCACTCGCTTTTTTAGATTCTGAGTTATCCGATATTGAACGCGCTACCCAATTAGCTCAAGCTGAGGAATTGATAAAAAAGGGTTCTGAAGGTTTGAGACAAATAATTTCTGTGGCGGATACACCGAAACTGCTGCTGGTAGTAGATCAGTTTGAAGAAGCTTTTACTTTATGTCAGGATACCTCAGAACGTCAGAAGTTTTTTGCCTGTTTGTTTGATGCTTTACCGAAAACCGATAAACTCTGTTTAGTCTTGACAATGCGGGCAGATTTTTTTAGTAAATGTATTGAACAGGAATATAGCGGACTCGCACAACTGATGCAGCAACATGGTGTTGTTGTCATGGGAATGTCTAAAGAGGAGTTAAAAAAAGCTATTGTCGAACCAGCAAAACAGGTAGATTTGGAAATTGAGCCAGCACTGGTGGAACAAATACTGGCAGATGTAGCGGATGCTCCAGGGTATCTGCCATTGTTACAATATACACTGACACGACTGTGGGAGGAAAGAACTGATAATTGTTTGCAGCTCAACACTTATGTTCAATTGGGTGGTGTGATGGGAACATTGCGTCAACGTGCTGATGAGGTGTATGAGGGATTTTCTGAAGAGGAAAAAGCAGCAGCGCGATATATTTTTCTAGAACTAACGTAGTTGGGGGAGGGTACAGAGGATACCCGCAGAAGAGTATTGCAGACGAATTTAGTTAATCAGCGTTATGGAGAAAAACTGATTGAGACTGTAGTTCAGAAGTTGGCTGATGAAAAGTTGGTTGTTACCACTGAAATAGTAGCTAAAGGAGGAGGAGCAGAGAGAGTTGCAGTGGTGGATGTGGCACATGAAGCATTGATTCGTCACTGGAGTCTTTTGCGGAGTTGGGTGAGTAAAAACCGCGATGCAATTAGAGTCAAGCGTAAGATTGAGATGGCTGCTCAAGAGTGGGAAAGTCAAGGGAAATCCAAGGATTATTTGCTTAGAGGATCACAATTGACCGAAGCAGAGAATTTTTTGGAGGATTATTTTGATTCAGGTTTGCTATCTATGTTAGGGGAGGAATTTATGGATCGCAGCATTCAGCAACGTAACAGAAATAAATGGTTCAGGGTTGGGGTATTTGCTGCTTTTATGCTTGTGGTGGCGATCGGATCGGGTTTTTCGATTTATTTTGGCTTAAAATCTCGTAAACAGGCACTTAACTCAGAATTACAAGCAGAAGCTAGCAATATCAAGTATGGAGTATCGGTAAAAGCTACTACAGAAGAGTTGATCCGAGCCATTGCAGCAACAGGTGAGAGTCAAGACAAGAAAAAAGACTTAGAACCAACGGTGATCAATGAAGTTAATTCTAGCTTATTGGCAGCCTTAGATCGGGTTCGAGAAAGGAATAAATTAGAAGGTCATACAGAGAGTGTCACGGCGATCGCCTTTAGTCCAGATGGTCAACAGATTATCAGTGGAAGTAAAGACAACACTTTGCGGTTGTGGGATATAGAAGAAGGTAAATTTGTCCATCCTTTAGAAGGTCATACAGATGAGATCACGGCGGTCGCCTTTAGTCCAGATGGTCAACAGATTATCAGTGGAAGTAAAGACAACACTTTGCGGTTGTGGGATAAAAAATCGGGTCAACTTCTCCAGACCCATCCTTTAGAAGGTCATACAGATGAGATCACGGCGGTCGCCTTTAGTCCAGATGGTCAACAGATTATCAGTGGGAGTAAGGACGACACTTTGCAGTTGTGGGATATAAAAGAAGAAGGTAAACTTGTCGAGAAGCAGAAATTAAAAGGTCATACAGATGATGTCATGGCGGTCGCCTTTAGTCCAGATGGTCAACAGATTCTCAGTGGGAGTAAGGACGACACTTTGCGGTTGTGGGATACAGATTCGGGTAAACTTATCCAGACCCATCCTTTAGAAGGTCATACAAATGAGATCACGGCGGTCGCCTTTAGTTCAGATGGTCAACAGATTCTCAGTGGGAGTAAGGACGACACTTTGCGGTTGTGGGATACAGATTCGGGTAAACTTATCCATACTTTAGAAGGTCATACACATCGTGTCACGGTGATCGCCTTTAGTCCAGATGGGAAGCAGATTCTCAGTGGGAGTAGGGACTACACTTTGCGGTTGTGGGATACAGATTCGGGTAAACTTATCCATACTTTAGAAGGTCATACAAATCGTGTCACGGCGGTCGCCTTTAGTCCAGATGGTCAACAGATTCTCAGTGGGAGTGAGGACGACACTTTGCGGTTGTGGGATACAGATTCGGGTCAACTTATCCATCAATTAAAAGGTCATAGAAATTATGTCAAGGCGATCGCCTTTAGTCCAGATGGTCAAAAGATTCTCAGTGGGAGTGTAGACAACACTTTGCGGTTGTGGGATATAGATTCGGGTCAACTTATCCATACTTTAGAAGGTCATAGAAATTATGTCAAGGCGGTCGCCTTTAGTCCAGATGGTCAAAAGATTCTCAGTGGGAGTAGGGACTACACTTTGCGGTTGTGGGATACAGATTCGGGTCAACCTCTCCATCAATTAAAAGGTCATACAGATCGTGTCACGGCGATCGCCTTTAGTCCAGATGGTCAAAAGATTCTCAGTGGGAGTAAGGACGACACTTTGCGGTTGTGGGATACAGATTCGGGTCAACTTATCCATCAATTAAAAGGTCATACAGATCGTGTCACGGCGATCGCCTTTAGTCCAGATGGTCAAAAGATAGATTCTCAGTGGGAGTGTAGACAACACTTTGCGGTTGTGGGATACAGATTCGGGTCAACTTATCCATCAATTAAAAGGTCATAGAAATTATGTCATGGCGGTCGCCTTTAGTCCAGATGGGAATGGTCAAAAGATTCTCAGTGGGAGTGTAGACAACACTTTGCGGTTGTGGGATACAGATTCGGGTCAACTTATCCATACTTTAGAAGGTCATACAGATGATGTCACGGTGATCGCCTTTAGTCCAGATGGTCAAAAGATTCTCAGTGGGAGTGTAGACAACACTTTGCGGTTGTGGGATACAGATTCGGGTCAACTTATCCATCAATTAAAAGGTCATACAAATTATGTCACGGCGATCGCTTTTAGTCCAGATGGTCAAAAGATTCTCAGTGGGAGTGTAGACAAAACTTTGCGGTTGTGGGATACAGATTCGGGTCAACTTTTCCATACCATAAGAGGTCATACAAATGATGTCACGGCGATCGCTTTTAGTCCAGATGGTCAAAAGATTCTCAGTGGGAGTGTAGACAAAACTTTGCGGTTGTGGCGGGGTGTAAATTGGCAAGAGTGGTTAAAAGAGGGATGTAATCAACTACAATTTCATCCTGACCTCGTTAAGCATGATAAAGCAGCAGAAGCTTGTCTCAAGTATGCAGGTTGGGACGATCAAGCCAAAGCAGAATTTGGGGAGAGACAAAGTTTGTCTAGAGAATAAGGAAAATACCAAGATTGCTGTTATAGCATTTCCCATTAAAATGAGATACATTTACGATCCCCCTAAATCCCCCTTGAAAAGCTATCCTTTATAAGGAACTCCTGAAACCTTTGTAGGAGGGTGGGGAGAGGGGGAAGAGGGGGAAGAGGGGGAAGTAAGAATTTTCTTTAAAGTCCTCAAAAAATTGTCTCATTCAATACAATTTTCTCCGGAAAAAGCCGTTTCCAGACATACACAGAACTTGTATCTTTTGTCAAGTTTTATGTTAAGAAAGATGTTTATAAAGCATAGCTTGAAAAGGGGGACTTTGAGGACTTCCCCCCTTTTTTAGGCAGCAGGGGGGATCTATTAGACAGAATCAGGATCGACCCCTAACTCTTTTAGTTTAGCAGCTAGACGTTCAGCACGTTGACTTTCCTGTTCAGCACGTTGACGTTCTTGTTCAGCTACTTCTCCTGGCAATAATACTAAATTTTCTTGCTCGTCATAAAATCGTAACCACACTGCCGACTCTTGCAGAATAGTTCCTTCCCAAGTACCCAACCATAACTCTAAGTCCTCGCACCACAACCATCCCTGATCGTTCCGCTGTAGCTCCTGGTACTTCTTATTTTGCAGACGCCATCCCTTTAATGACTTCCGATCAAATGGATTAAAAATAAAATAATTTGGAGTACGGAATGTTCGCTCGTAAATATCCTTTTTTTTGCCAATGTCTACACTAGCAGTTGAAGGAGATGTGAGTTCAACTATCACATCTGGATAACGACCTTCTTCTTCCCAAACTACCCATCCTTGACGATCTGTCTTGCCATCAACATCCAAAACTACAAAGAAATCAGGACCTTTGTAATCACGATTTCTCGCTTGAGCGCTACTATAATAAATAAACATATTGCCACCAGCAAAAAAGTCGCTGCGGTCTGACCAATAATAATACAACGAATTAATCAGAGAATTCATGGCAATACGGTGACGTTTGCTTTCCAAGAGTTCTCCATCATCAAAGATTAAGTCTGTAGGTGGCATCGGTGGTTCCCAGTCGGGAGTTACTTCGGTGAGTAACTCGGTTTTGGGAGATGTTTCTGTAGTCATTGTTCGCCCCCTATTTTATGTTTTCATTTTTTTTAGAGTAGCATAGATTAAATAGTATGACGCAGATTATAGATCGCCTTTTTTCTGTCTATAAAATAGAGTTGTCGCTAAATAGATAGAAAAAATCGCTCAAATTAAGACACAGTAGTAATTCCATACGTTTTGCTCTGGAAATTGCTAAAATCCTTACATGATAAGGGTTTAGCAGTTTTTTATAGTTATAAAGCGACAAGTCTAATAAATAGAATAATGGAATTCCTAACCGACAGCTAACCCGCTAAACTGTCGCCTATAGACAGATTGAAAACCCAAAACTATATCTGTCTTGGGCACCCCTGCTGCTAACAACTCGTCGGCAACACCGATATCGGTACAATCTTGTTGTATCCAGATTTTCCCATCCTTAATATCCACATGAACTGTGGTACCATATACCCGTTTGTGGTGGTCCCAACCTAGATTAACGACTAGATAGCGATCGCGCACCGTATCGAAAACAGCTTCTACTTCCGTATCTGGAGAGATATCTTCTCCTAAGAAACTTTCTGTCAAAATTTTTTGCACCAGTTCGGGGTAATTTAGTTTTTCCATGTGACAATTTTCTCCTTGTTAGGGTCAAAAATTAGTAATTTTAACTGATGTTCGGCGATGACATCTTGAACAAATTCGCGACGAAAAAAGCTATCGTAAACCTCAAAGGTAATTGCCAGATATAATATTCGATTTGGATGCACTTTTCTTAATGCAGAGCGGTAGTTAAGCATTTGACCGAGAGCTAAATGAAATTCTTTAACCTCGGATGTTCCTACAAAAGATTTAACTTCTACCGCTATTTGGCGATCGCCTTTTTCGGCAGCAATGATTTTTTCTGCACCTAAGTCTATCTGGAAACTAACGTCGCCGACTCTCATAAATAGAGGGTCGTGAGTTATAGTCCATCCATCCTTTTCGAGGGCGGAGCGTACTGCGTCGTGAAAGATGTCTTTTGCTGGCATAATAGCGTTTTTTTTGGTATAATTTCGGTCGATAACAGTACTTACGCAGGGACTCTACAGATGGTGCTTTCAAGGTAAATTTGCGTAACTCCTGTCTAATAAACAATCTTTTCCCCACTTTGTAGGGACGTTCCATGGAATGTCCCTACATTGCAGTTAATTAATGTTACTTGATATCAGAGATTACTTTTAACTTTTGACTTGCGCGTAGCGCTATAACTATTTTTAAACAAATAAACATCATCTCGTTCGTAACTAAGCTGAAATTCTGAATTAACTTTGAGTTTATCTACTAATTTTCGCGAATATTCCTGACTACTTTTCCACCCTGGATGACGTACATTTACCAACACATAATTATACTCATCTAATGCTTCATTTCTTGGTAATTTATCTTCTTCAACAATTAACTTAATAAACTGACGATGAGTTAAATGAGGCGTAATTTCAGAAGTAGTAAAAACACCACCTTTTGTATCAACTAAAGCAACTGCTTCTCGTGCTGCTTGCCAAGTATCTAGATAATCTAAATAAATAGACCAAAAATATCCATATTTAGCCAAAGCTAAAAATCCGATACAAGACCAAATAATTATAAATTTTGGTAAGCGATCGCCAACTATTGTAGATATATTTTCAGCTTTATCTGTTTGAGGTTTGCGTAAATTCCACAACCAATACCATAAACCACATTTTCCATCAGCAATAGTATAAATTACAGCCATTAATAAAAAAGGTAATATTGGCAAAGAATACTGATGAATTAAATCTCTTTGAGCATCAATTTTAGAGAGAATATTCATCGCCCAAACGGGAGAAGCTGCTATTAAAGGAGTTAAATATTTAGGAGCAAGCCACCAAATTACGGGCAGATTTAGTAATAGTAAATATTCTAGAGTTTTCAGTGAAATTAATTTACCAAACACCAGTTCTGGTCTTAAAAATATATTCAGTAAAATTTCTTGTATGGAGCCACCTAAATATCGATAACGTCCTACTCCTCCTGGTGGTTGACCATCTTTAAAATAAGGTATTAGTACTTGAGTAGCAATAATAAACCAAGCTACACCAGCAAACAAAGCTATTGCTCCGCACAGTCGTTTTTTTTCATAGAAATATAACCAAAAACCCATTCCAGCTATAGGTAAAGATAAAGCATCTTTACAACCTAAAACCCAAATAATAGCTATACAAAACCAAAGATTTTTATCTAATTTTGCTGCTAAAATTGCTCCTAAAATTGCTGGTAATGCCATTACTTCTGGATGAAAATCAAATAAATTGAGATTGAATACTACTGGGTATAATAAATAAACTATTACCATAGCAAAAGCAAGTTTTTTATTTAAGCCAGAATGACGCGCTAAACTCCAGGTAGGTATTGTTCCTATTGCTAAACAAATGGCTTGTATTAGTAATAACCAATAAACTGAAGGATAAATTTTATAAAGTAATGCGACAGGGTACATTGACCAAGCAGCATGATTACCTAAATGATGTACTTCTAAGAAGGAAGAAATAGGGGGTAAACCTTGACTAATTAAATAAGTAACTTGGTCATAAATTCCCATTTCAAAAGCCGTAGATTGAAATAATAAATGACGTGTACTACTACAGATAAATAAAATTATGGCAGCAATTATGGTTATTGTAGAGAGAGGAGCAGATTTTAGTTGTTTGACAATTAGCATTTTAGAAGGAAGAAGGAAGAAAGAAGAAGGAAGAAAATTTTGGCAACTGAGTCTGACTCTGACAGCATTAAGTAATATTTGCTAACTATACTTCTATTTAGAAGTAAAAAGGAAGAAAGAATAAGCAAGCAAATTTTTAGCAACTGAGTCTGACTCTGATAACATTAAGTAATATTTGCTGACTATACTTCTATTTACAGGACTTACGGAAATAAACTACATATAGTAGATAAAAACTATAGCACTATGGTATATATAGTGTTTTTACCATAAAAATGCGTAAGTTCTGATTTAGAGATTTTTTGCCATTCAAGCAGTGGTGCATTGTAATGGTGGTCTATTGTAATTATTTTGGTCAAGGACAAAAGCAATGGGAGCATCTTGCTCCCATGAAGCGCCGTTTTTCATCTACATATACCATTACTATACAGAACTACCGCCATTCATTTAGACTTACTATATTTAGTATTTATGATGTAGTTGAATAATATTATACCGTTTCTCAAAAATTATCTTCACCTCACAGAAATACTGTGAGGTTTACTTTCTATAACCTACAGATGAAAAGAAGTTTTAGATGATGCCCGAAATATCTCTCTTAACCTCCATCAAAAAGGGAAACTATTTAACATTTTAATTGTAGGTAATTGACGAAGTAAATGATAGTTAGATCGTACTTAAATGCTTCCTCCTTCCTTCTTCCTTCTTCCTTCTTTCAAATACTATTACATCATTTTCTTGATAACTTAATTCCCATTCTTGGTTATTTTGGAGATTTTTAGAAAGGATAATACCTGCCTCCTCAGTATCTGGCCAAGGATGACGTAAATTCAGAACTACATAATCAAATTCATCTAAATTATCTGGCTTTGTTTGATTTAATAATTTTACTGTTGAACGATGAGTAAAATGGGGTGCTAATCTATTATCTGTAAGTACCCCTCCTTCAGTTTTGACATAAGTAATTGCATTCTTTGTGGCTTGCCAAGTATCCAAACTCTGCCAATATAAAAATAAATCTGCTACATTCCCTAGCAATAAAAACATTAAAACAGACCACAAAATAATCATTTTAGGAGCTTGAAAATTTGGTACTGATAATCTCAGATTAAACTTAGGAATTTCTAACTCTCTTTTCCCAGATAAATTTAATGAAATATCATTTTCTTCAGCTTTTGAAGCTGCTGCTAAACAAGAAATTACTGCTAATAATAAAAAAGCGATCGCTGGCAAGGAATATTGATAATTTAAACTTCTTTGAAATGAGACTTCAGACAACACATTCAACACAATTGTGGGAATAGTTGGAATCAGAGGGATAAGATGAGGCAAAATAGTCTGATTTGTCTGAAGTAGAGGAAATATTCCCCAAATTACAGGTAAAAATAATAGACAAATATATTTGATAGTCTCAAAAGATAATATCTTCCCTAACACTACCCCTGGTTGTAGCAAAATATTAATCATAATTCCCACAACAGAATCTCCCAGATAACTATAACGCCCTACTCCAGCTACCTCTTCACCACTGAAAAAAGGAATAATTCCTTGAGTGACAACCACAAACCAAAAAATACCTAAACAAAGAGCAACTAAACCACAAAACTTCTGCCTTTCAAAAGTTAGTAACCAAACACCCATAAAAACTACAGTTAATGATAAAACTGCCTTGCAACCTAACACCCAAATAATTGCCAGACAAAACCAGAAAATACGTTGCAGTCTAGCAGCTAAAATTGCTCCTAAAATAGCAGGCAACGCCATAACTTCCGGATGAAAATCAAATAAATTGATATTAAAAATTACTGGGTAAAGGAGATAGGAAATGGCGATCGCTACTGCTTGTCCTTGATTTAACCCTGCCTGTTTGGCCAGACACCAAGTCGGCCAAGCTCCCAAGGCCAAACATATAGCTTGTACCAAAAGTAGCCAGTGTACATTAGGATAAATCAGATACAATAATCCCAGAGGATAGACTGCCCAAGCAGCATGATTTCCCAGATGGTGATACCCCAAAAAAGAAGAAATGGAAGATTTTCCTTGGCTAATCAAATATACAACTTGGTCATAAATACCCAAGTCAAATCCTGTAGAGTAGAACAAAGCATGGCGTAAGCTACTACAGATAAATAGAACTAATGCTGCTATAATTATTGTCCTACTCACAACAGGTGGTGGAAAAAGCGTCATATTTTATATTTTTAAATCTTATTTTTTGGCTCTTTTTCAACAAGTATTACTATAATTTTTTCACTCATTTTCTGACTACCTTAGTTGAGATTTTTCACGAAGCTACAATACTCAGAAAGCGTTGAATTACAATTTTCAAACTTCTTAATCCCTTCTGCAATTGATGTCGGAGTTATTTTTTGTTCTAATTTTCTAGGGTTTCTGACAATACGACCTGCTTTGATATTCTCTTTAGAATCACCTATTCCAGGTCTTCCTGTTTTATTCGTTACTTTGTATTCCTCCGAAAATTCTGATTGTGTTCTAAGGACTTTTTTTAAAGCATCAAAAACTAAGTCTGTCTGATTCAGTAGTTGATCGTAGGAAATTATCAAAGTACGTTCTTTGCTATTGATTAACTTTGCATATCTTTCTAAAGTTGATAAGCGATTTAAATAATAAGTTAATGCTTTTTCTTCACTCCAGTGTGGCTTGAGATCGAGAATACTAGATATTGTTCTCTCTGGATCTCTGATGAGAAATATACTATATAAATTTTCCGAAGTTAACAATTTTTCATCTAAAAAAATCTTATTGTGTAAAGCTTTATCGAGAATATATTTATGATTCATTCTCAATTTTTTTAAGTCTTGCCACCTGCGAATATTTTGAGTTTTATGATGGACTTTAAATACTAATTTATTCAAATCAAATTCAGAGGCATATTGAATGTGAGTTTCACCATATCCTAAGATTTCTGTATGAGAACTTAATATATTAGCTAGTAATGAAGAACCAGAACGCATATGGCTGAGAATAAAAATGAACTTGTATGGTTCCGTTCTGAACATTGCTCGGTATGGATCTTCAACTTGGTTGATTCTCAAGTCATAATACTTATGAATCATATCATTTTTAATAAGTCGGATAGATTGACGTATTTCCTTAATTAAATTATTCATATTTCACAGTAATAATTTTTTGCTCTATAATAGCTTATTTAGAAAAAGCTGCCAAGCATTAGTAAGTTTTTTTTATATCAGTTTTGATTTTTATATTATATCTAGTATATTAGCTTGATACTATCAGGAAATCTTGAAACAGGACTCCCGCTATAATCTATGATTATAGCGGCGAGACGGGACGTATAAACTGCTAGGGAAAGCCACGCTAGACAGCCACAATGCGAATTTAAATCAGCAAATTAATTGAGCGGTAGCGAATCAATCATAGTTATTAATGTTTTATTTTCAACCTTTGATTACTTTAACTTACCTGTACAAAACTTTTGTCAACTAAACAGCAAGAAATAGATATTAATCATATTCTTAAACAAACTCTCTTCTCTGTTTGCGCAGCATTTCGCAGTAATAGAAAACATAATTGCAGTAATTGTGGGGGTACAACTCAACTTGTTTGATTTATTGCCTAGTTAAGAATTTATATTTAGCTGGCGCACAACTTTCCTAAGGTCATGAAGGGCGCAAACGTTAACGCTCCGCGACATGTTTGCGCAGCATTCCGCACCGAAAACTCCTAGCGTTGCGTCAGCACTCGCAAGAATCTCCCATTATAATCTTTAGATTTATACGGTAAGAGTGTCAATAGCTTAATACTATTGCATTGGGAAAATTTCATAGCGGGACTTTGATATTTTTGACGGTGAAAATGGCTTCAAACTCAACGGTAGCAAGGAAAATACGAAACTCAGGCTAAAAATTGCTCTTTGCGTAGCATGACCCAGGAAAACCTAGATATATCAAAAAATCGGCTATTTTGACGTTAAAGTATTACACAGTAAGGCTTTCAGACTTTTTTTTAAGGCGTTTTTTGCTAAAGTCCCGATAGTAAAAAAAAATTCAGAAACAGGAATATCCAGAGAAAAGTACATGTAATGCTGGATTAATCTGGGATAATTTTGCTGACAAATTATCATTTCTCTTTTGTATATTAAAAATCTGAATAACTAAAATCTATTACTCTGGCAACCTTGCTCTTAACACAAAATAACCAATGAATCGTATAGTGGAATTGTGGACAAATTTCTCAAAAAAATATGAAAGCAATTACAATCTTGGGATCTACAGGGTCTATTGGTACTCAAACCTTAGATATTGTTACTCAAAACCCAGATAAGTTTCGAGTTATTGGGTTAGCTGCTGGAAGCAACGTAGAAATGTTAGCCCAACAAGTACGACAGTTCCGCCCTGAAATTGTTGCTATTAACAATGAGTCCCAATTTACAGAGTTAAAAGAGGCCATTGCTGACCTGACACCTCAACCCATATTGCTTGCAGGCCAAGATGGTGTCATTGAAGTTGCTAAATATGGTGACTCAGAAGCTGTAGTAACGGGTATTGTCGGTTGTGCTGGTTTATTACCTACTATTGCCGCTATTGAGGCCCGAAAAGATATTGCTTTGGCAAATAAAGAAACACTTATCGCAGCAGGCCCAGTTGTTAATCCTTTAATTGAAGAACACGGAGTAAAATTGTTGCCTGCCGACTCAGAACATTCAGCAATTTTTCAATGTCTTCAAGGTGTACCTAAAGAGGGTTTACGTAGAATTATTTTAACTGCTTCTGGTGGTGCTTTTCGAGACTGGCCAATTGAGAAGTTATCAAGCGTAAAAGTGGCAGATGCTATTAAACATCCTAACTGGTCAATGGGTCGTAAAATTACCGTGGATTCTGCCACGATGATGAATAAAGGTTTGGAAGTTATTGAAGCTCATTATTTGTTTGGATTAGATTATGAAAATATTGATATAGTGATTCATCCTCAGAGTATAATTCACTCTTTAATTGAGTTACAAGATACTTCTGTTTTAGCTCAGTTGGGTTGGCCAGATATGCGTTTGCCTCTACTTTACGCTTTATCTTGGCCGGAAAGGATTTATACTGATTGGAAACAATTAGATTTAGTTAAAGCTGGTAGTTTGACTTTTAAGGAACCCGATAATTTGAAATATCCTTGTATTCAATTGGCTTATACTGCAGGTCGTATAGGTGGTTCAATGCCGGCGGCTTTGAATGCAGCAAATGAACAGGCTGTGGCATTATTTTTAGAAGAAAAAATTCCTTTTTTGGATATTCCTAAGTTGATTGAATATGTATGTGAAAAGCATAAGTCAGATTGTCATAAAAATCCCAGTTTAGATGATATTTTAGCTACAGATAAATGGGCAAGAAAAGAAGCTGTAGCTGGAAGCTTGATAGTAGCTAATCCTCTAAAAAATGTATTAGTTAATGTTGAAGAAAAGCTAGCAAATGCAGAAGAAAAAAAAACGAATATGATGCATCTACAGAAATAAAAAGTGAAAATGACAACCTAGGATTTAATGATTTTTATAAAAAGGGATTAGCAGAATATCAGCAACAAAATTATCAATTAGCTTTGGCAGAATTTAATCATGCAATAGAGATAGATAACCGTAACTCAGATGCTTATATTTATAGAGGTGATGTGAAAGAAAAATTAGAAGATTATCAAGGAGCAATTGATGACTATAACCAGGCAATTAAATTAGATACGACTCATCCAAAAGCTTATTATCGACGGGGAAATGTATTGCGAAAAGTAGGAGATAATTGGGGGGCGATCGCTGATTATAATCAAGCAATTAGACTAAATCCAAATTATACATCTGCCAAACATCGTAGTTATGTTCATGTTGATACAGGATCTACAGAAACATTTATACAAGAGTGAGTCGATAACATCATTTTTTTGAAATAGCAAATAATGATTAATTCAATCATTATTGATATAGGCGAAATTTAAAGTGAAAAAAAATTAATTAACTCAAATAATTTTCCCTAAAATTTATTTGGGTATCTTCATAATTAAAGCCTAATTGACAGAATATTGTTTAAATAATTAATTACTGCAATTAAAAAAGTAAGTTATTAAATTCCTTAAAAACAATTATGAAAAATGAATAATTATCACAGGTAAACTCTTTCCTTTATTTACAAAAATATAAGGAAAAAATTACTACTTTCGACTTTTGAATTTTGAATTGCACATACAATTATGTATAACATATCTGAAAACATAACCACAGTAATAGTAGCTTTAATAACTCTGGGAATTCTTGGCTGGGGATATTACAGAGCAAGACCTTATGGTAGAGTAGGCATTCTCGCCTGGTTACAATCAGTAGTATTAATGGCACCTTGGCTACTATTTTTTGCTCTATTTGCTGCCGGAATTTATCTTAACTTAGTATTTGTCCTATTTTTGCTCGTAGCTTGTACAGGATTATATATATACTTGGGACGACAACTACGAACAATAGCAACTAAAGACCCAGAAAACCAACCCAGTCTCAAAACCATCGGCGACTCACAACTATCTAGCAATGAAGAAGAAACTCAATCAACCCAGGATAAAATAGCAAACACAGAACCACAAAAAGAACAAACTCCAGAATTTATCCCTATCCCTAGTGAAGACCTCCAGAAAATCAAAGATATTTTTGGTATCGATACTTTCTTCACCACCGAAACTATTCCTTATCAAGAAGGAGCTATTTTCAAAGGTAATTTACGGGGAGATATAGAAAAAGTCCATACCCAATTATCAGTCAGTCTGAAAGAAAAACTGGGCGATCGCTACCGACTATTCCTCATAGAAAGTCCTGAAGCTAAACCAGTAGTCATCATTTTACCAAGCAAAAATGACCCTCAACCTGCTACTACATCCCAAAAAATTCTCGCAGTTGTGCTGGCGATCGCTACTATTGCCACCAGTTTTGAAGCAGGTGGTTTATTATTAGGGTTTGACTTTTTCAACGAACCCGCACGGTATCCAGAAGCATTACCCATTGCACTTGGTCTATGTGCAATTTTAGGTATTCACGAAGTCGCTCATCAAGTCTTAGCAAAACGTCACAATGTCCGCTTTAGTTGGCCATTTTTTCTCCCAGCTTGGCAAATTGGCAGTTTTGGGTCTGTTAACCGTTTCGAGTCAGCAATTCCGAATAGGAAGGTGCTTTTTGATGTAGCTTTTGCCGGGCCCGCTGCTGGAGGAATACTTTCTTTGGCAATGCTATTGGTGGGTTTGTTGCTTTCCCAAGAAGGTAGTATGTTTCAGATGCCATCCGAGTTTTTCAGAGCTTCTGTTTTAGTGGGAACTTTAGCACGGGCGATCTTAGGTTCGGCGGTAAATCAAAATATAGTAGATATTCACCCTCTAGCAATTATCGGTTGGCTGGGTTTAGTAATTACAGCGCTAAATCTTATGCCTGCGGGTCAGTTGGATGGGGGTAGAATTATTCAGGCAATTTATGCTCGGAAAGTTGCAGGTAGAGCAACATTTTTCACTTTTGTAGTTTTGGTCATTGCTTCTCTGGTTAATCCTTTAGCATTATATTGGGCGATTATTATTTTGGTATTACAGCGAAATTTGGAACGTCCTTGTTTAAATGAATTAATAGAACCTGACGATCTACGAGCTACTTTGTGTTTGTTAGCTTTGTTTGTGGCGATCGCTACTTTATTTCCTTTAACTCCTGGTTTAGCTGGTCGGTTGGGTATAGGTGGTTAAGTGAAAGTCAGAAGTTAGAAGTCAGAACTCAGAAGTTAAAAGTTATCTCTGACTAACTGTGAGCTGCTTGGTGCCGGTCCACTCACAGGAGTCAGCATTCCTATGGCTCCGAAACCTCGCCGGGGTCTGACCTCTACTTCTAAGATTAAAATCAGATTTTTCCTGATCGATCTATACTTCCTTACTTAGTAGAAAATTACCAACCTTTTCATTTTATAAGGCTCCTGAAAAATCGCGAGTCAAAGGAATTTTGGTTGCATCCTCACAATTTTTGTGATATCTTAATAAACTATAAGTGGTTGTTCGCCTATACACATGACTTTTTATTCAACCAAGCTTCTAAACTAAGAGACAATCAAAATATTCAGGATTTTTTTCCAGGAGCAATACCAGAAAGATTTTCATTGTGTAAAGCTCCTGAAAATATTTGTTTTTCCCCGACCGAATCTTTCCATCCATAGCTCTTCAGTAAAAAATAACCAATATTTATTATCATTTTATCAGGCTTCCAAAAACGCGGGTCAAAGGAATGTTGGTTGCATCCTTACAATTTGTATGATATCTTAATAAACTATAAGGGGTTGTTCGGCTATACGCATGACTTTTTATTCAACTAAAATAGTTGATAGTGAGGGTGATCACCAATGTTGTAGATAAGTTAAACTTAAACGGAGAGGGTGGGATTCGAACCCACGGAAAGTCACCCTTCAACGAATTTCGAGTTCGCCGCATTCGACCACTCTGCCACCTCTCCATAAAAAATCAAAATTTAAAAGTCAAAAGTCAAAAGTCAAAAATGATAATTAAATTTCGATCTTCAGAAAATACACATTTTTATATTATATAGCAAATCTGAATTGATTTGTAAAAAATCCCGAATCCATAGCACTACGCAAACAGAGCGCGGGTATTTCTCCACTCCCCTACTCCCCTACTCCCCTACTCACTTCAGTATCTGTGTATCCGTGCCATAATCAGTGTGAGCCACTCCCCCACTCCCCTACTGCCTACTGCCCACTGCCTCATCAAAGTAGAGAACTATCAACCTTATCCGATTCTAAAGTAGTTTGAAAGCCCGTAGCAGGAGTCCATTGAATCGCACCATCACGACCAGTCCAAAATAGAAGAATATTATTTTCCTGGCAAAGTTCCACCATATCTGGATGGACAGAATTAGACGAAGCGATCGCTACTTTTGGCCGAATAATATTTAACAATTCCGGATTTAACTTGTTCCCAGACCACCAAAGCACCTGAGTCTGCGGAAAACTTCTTGCTGCTAGTAACCGACTCTGTTCAGGCAATTTCACATCTCCCAATAATAACCACTTTTGGCCATGAATCATAAATTCCACGATTGGGGTCTCAGAATTAATTAACTTCATCTGTATCGAACCCAATTCAATAGTTTGATTATTTACCAAAGTAAAATAATCAGCCCGACTAGCTCCCACAGCATCTAGCACAGGTTGGTTATTAGTTTGATAATTCTTTTGATCATCAGCTTCCACATCATAAAATATCTTCACTCTCAAAGTATTCAAAATATCTGACCAACCACGACTCAAACCTTTTTGAGAATGAAGGGCAATAGACCAATTAATTCTATTAATACCTTGCTGGCGTAAAAATGGTAATACCATAAACCTAGCCGTATTTTCATCCCCAGAATTAATCAAAGTTACTTTCCGTCCATCTTGAATCACAAATACTGGTTCCTGAGATGAATCAAGAATAGTAGCTTGAAACACAGAAGCTCGAGTATACCAAAGAGGAATAATAATGATGGCGATCGCCAAAACCACACCCCACTGCCAAAACTTTAGAGAAAACTTTTTCTTTTTTCTCTGATTCACTTTTGGCGGTCTATTTCTCCACAACCAAATACCACAAATCAACCCATAAAGCACAACCAATTGATAAATTGATATAGCACCCACCGCCACTTGATTTCCTGGCAACGCACTAAAAAAATTTACGATCTCTATTAAAACTCTGACTGGAAAATACAAGATTCCAGCAATAAGACCACCTATATAAGGAGAAATCAAAGCCACGATAGCGCTGATAAAACCACCCAGTGTAATCACCGCAACCAAAGGCGCAGTAATAATATTCACAAAAATAGTATAGGGAGATACAACATGAAAAACATAGAGTAATAGAGGTAAAGTCCAAATAGAAGCAGCGATCGGAATAGCAACTAGAGATGCAATACCAGAAGGCAACCAATCCAAGAGCTTCATTAATGGTGGCGCTGTTACCAACAATCCAAAAGTTGCCAAGAAACTCAACTGAAACCCTAAATCCCAAATCCATAAAGGATTGATTAATAGTAGAAAAGTTGCAGCCACAACTAAAGAAGCTAATGTTTGAACTTGACGTTGGGAAACAATGCCAATCAAAGCAGCTAACCCCATAAATGCTGCTCGTAACACTGAAGGAGAAATACCTGCTAAACCAACATAAATAATTAAAGTTAGGATGCCAAAACCAAATCTTGCTCCGGGAGACAAGCTTTTAGTCAAAGTCAGCACCACACCTAAAATTAACGAAATATGAAAACCTGATGCTGCTAATACATGAGCTAACCCTACTTTGACAAACTTGTCTCGTAATTGATAAGATAAATCTACAGCTCTACGTCCTAATACCATTGCACTCACAAGGGGACCCTCTGGTACGCCCAATGAACTTACATGAGAGCGAATAATTCGTTGTCGTATGCGACTTAATCCCCAAGTATTAGTCCTTTCTTGGTTTGTGATGGTGAGTTTATAACCTGTAATCCCAGCAAAAGCACCTTGTCTAGCCAAGTAAGCACGAAAGTCAAAGCCTCCGGGATTAGTTGTTGGTGATGGTTTGTATAAAGATCCAGTAATTGCTACTGCCTCACCAGGATAGACACCTGTTGCATGTAATAGGGGAACTGTAACATAAAGTTTGCCTGTAACGTCTTGGTGTACATTGGCCGAACCATCAGTACCTACTATTTCACTAACTTGAGTGACATTTAGCCACAGTTGTGCTTTTTGTGAGCGAGTCTTGCGGGGAAGAGAAAGCACTTTTCCACGAACAGTAACTACTTGTTGTTGTTGGGAGTCACGATCAACGGGAATGATTTTACTAACATCATCTATTGATGGTTGGGGTACTCGGACTAAAAAATAAAAACTAGCAACAAAAGCGATCGCTCCAGCAGTTATCCACAACCAATTTGAATTTAGTAGAGATTTTCTTGTTCTTTTTGGGAGTAAATCTGGAAACTGACCATTTCTGAGTAAGTCTTCAGAATTAATTTTTTGCTGAGGAGTTGCTATGATTTTAGTCGATCTTCGTAAGTTTTGTCGGTATCCTTGTTGTACGATAATTGCTAAGACTAAGCCCACAGTTAGCATAACATATATACCCCAAGGAACAATGGTAGATACTAGCCCCAATATGTAAGCTAGGCTGATGACAATCGCTACAGCTTGATTCATATTTCATTGAAGAAGGAAGAAGGAAGAAGGCAGAAGGAAGAAGGCAGAAGGAAAAATTACTTATGGATAGTCAACGAAGGCCACTTCGTGTCTACAAACCCCAAACAATTTTAAGCACCTCCGCTGACGGTGGGGTATTAAACCCGTCACAGAAAATATAAATAATTTAGGGCGTTGCTGATTCTGGGTATGATTTGAGAATTTTGTATTTGGGATTTTTTATTTTGGATGGTTTGAACTACTTGTTAATATTAATTCCCAGATACGGTGTTCCCTATTCCCTATTCCCTATAAACCTACTTTCATACCTTAATCCAGCAATGCCTAATTTAGATAGCTAAACCAAGTCTTAGACCCAACACTGCATGAACAAACATGATACAAAGTGCAATGCTACCAAGGTAAGCGTGAGTAGTACGCAATGCAGCTTGATTTCCACCAAATTTTGTCAGGGAGATCAAGCCATTTGTTGCCAGTAGCGCTAATACTACCGAACCGGTCCAAAAATGAGGGCTTTCAAATATTTGCTGTTCCTGCATCACTAGAGATAATATTCCACCCGTATAACCTAATGCGATAAATAAAAACATAAATGGTGCCATCTTACGATGATTAGAGGCACTTTCAACAGCTATGGTTTCATCAGTAACTACTCGTCTGCGCCATCCAGTAAAACCCACAAAGCTACCCATAACAAATACAACGATCGCCATCATCAATGGATGCCCCCAATGTACAATTGGTTCTGGCGTACCTAAATTGCGGAATATGTCAGCTATTGGTTCTAAATATTCTCTGATTTCCATTTCTTTCTCTGGTGGTAGTTTTTGCTTTCTTGTTCAAAGTTTACAGCAGTTTTCGAGTTGATGAGGTACAAAGTTTTATTGCTCTAGGGAACAGGGAATAGGGAATAGGGAACAGGGAAGACAGGAATAAATAACCTTATAAATGTACCTCACTATCCTCAAAAGTGCTGTAAGTTTATCAAAATTAGGACTTACGCAGTATAGCGCTGTGCGCAGGCAACAGGCAACAGGCAATAGGCAATAGGAGGGAAAAAAATGCCATTGAAGAAGGAGTCAGGAGTCAGTCCTCAGGAGTCAGGAGGGAAAATTGCATGGGGATTCGCTCCCACAAACAATTTTGAGCACCGTCTAGACGGTGGGGTATTAAACCCATAAGGGAAATGATAATATAATAAGATTTTAGCGATTTGACACCTCCTGCAATTTGCAAATACACCAGCGTACACTGCTATAATTGGGTCGCGCAACCCCGCCTTTTCAGACTAAATGATTTTGGAGGCTTGCTCAAATCCCCCACTTCCCCTCCTGGGAGGGGGAGGGGCGAGGGGTGGGTTTACTTTTGACTTTTGACTTTTGAATTATGACTTCATTAAGCTGCTGCTTTAACCTGACCTTCTGGGTTAGGTTTTAGCAATGGAAAGTTAAGACTTTCCCGTTGTTTTAAGTAAAGTTGACCGACTTTGCGTGCTAGATTACGAATTCTGCCAATGTAACGAGTGCGTTCGGTGACAGAAATTACCCCTCTAGCATCAAGTAAGTTAAAACTATGAGAACATTTGAGGACGTAATCAAGACTTGGTAAGACTAATCCTTGTTTTGTTAGTTGTTCGGCTTCTTTTTCATACAGACCAAAGAGGGTAAATAAAAACTCAGGATTAGATGCCTCAAAATTATAGGTACATTGTTCAATTTCTCCTTGAAGATAAACGTCTCCATAAGTGATTTTATCAGTCCAAGCTATTTTAGTAATCGCATCCACTTCTTGGAGATACATGGCAAGGCGTTCTAAACCATAAGTAATTTCGATGCACACTGGTCGGCAATCTATACTACCACATTGTTGAAAGTAGGTAAACTGCGTAATTTCCATGCCATCAAGCCAAACCTCCCAACCTACTCCCCAAGCTCCTAGAGTGGGAGATTCCCAGTTGTCTTCTACGAAACGAATATCGTGGTCTTCTGGGCGAATACCCAGAGCGCGGAGGGAGTCTAGATAAACATCCTGAATGTTATTAGGAGAAGGTTTGATCAGGACTTGATATTGGTAGTAGTGTTGGAAGCGGTTGGGGTTTTCTCCGTAACGCCCATCAGTAGGACGACGACAGGGTTCGACATAAGCAACTGACCAAGGTTCAGGACCGATCGCCCGCAGAAATGTATGGGGATTCATTGTACCTGCTCCTTTTTCAGTATCATAAGGTTGAGCGATGAGACAGCCGCGATCGCTCCAGAACTGATTTAAGGTGGCTATGACTGATTGGAAATTCACAGACTTTTCTTTTATTTTGAGTTTCTTTGAAATCAGAGAGTTTTTAACATTTTGGGAGCAAACACTCTTGTTATTTTCCCAATTTATACCTTTTTCTAACATAGAATAATTACCTTGTCAACTCCCAAAAAACCGATTTTTTACTATAGTTTAATTGGAAATCAAAATAGGTAATTAATATTGTCGTTAATTATAGCAGGGAACAGATTGAAAAACATTTACCTATCTCAAGGGCATTATCAGTATAGAACCTAAACTATCTTTCTATTGCTATAGTTAAGTCATTATTTCCTTTCTGTAAAAATTATTTCAACTTGTCAATTGAACATGATATTACTTGATGTTCTTTGAAAAAGATATCATTTATAATCAGGCTCGTAGTAGAGCTTTAGTCCTCATATAAGTATTGCAAGGGTTAGAGCAAAACTACAAACAAAAACTTGATTATAAGTAATTAAGTAGAGCAAGCTAAAAAAAAGACGTTGCATATTTAGCCACAAAACGCTTCAAGTCACTGATGTAACTAACTTTTGAATTAATTTACAATTTGATACATAACGCACAAGAATTACCACGCTCTTCTTGAATGGCAATATCCTAATTGAAGAAGGAGACAGGAGACAGGAGACAGGAGACAGGAGGAAAATTACATGGGGATTCGCTCCCCCAAGTAATTTTGAACACCCCCGTTGACGGTGGGGTATTACACCCACAAAGAAAATGATAATTACCACATCATAAACCATATAGCAGTGGAAGGAAAGGGTGCGGACATATCAAAAGCTTAAAACTCAAACAACGTCAGATTTTTCGGTCTTTCCTTCTCTCCTAGATAACTAAAGGCATTCTTCCTCCTGCAAAGCGGTTGCATAATTAAACGGGATTAATATTAGAACTAAAAGTTGAACGTCTTACCTTACCTAAAGCGATCGTGACATCCACAAGCATATTCATTGCTACGTCTTTACCAGGACAGATGCGTCCAGCACTACGATCGCCTACAGAATGGAAACCCATGTGGTAAGGGCAAAGATTTTCTCGGTTGGCATCAAATTGATAGGTTGTCGGACCCCAAAAGTTCTCGTCTAATAATCCTAAACTCATAGGAATCAATATTTTTGTACCAGTAGGAAAAGTTCGATATCTGCCAGCTATTGTCACTGTAAAAGCATCAGTTGCTATTTTATGGGAGGCGCTAACGGGTGCCCAGAGACGGGAACATTCTAAGAGATATAGTCGCACCGACTCTCGGTTGTCGAGGTCAAGTTCATCCCAATAATGAGTAGGGTTAATTTCAGATGTATTTTGTCCTTTGTAAGCGGGAAGAGGTTGATCGCCCATAGCAGTTTGACCAAGATGTAGAGGACCTTGTAAAGCTGCTATACTCATAATAGATGTCATCAGTTTGGCTAATTCTCGTCTTGTCATGCCATTATACTGATCGCTCTGTTCGTTAAAGTTGGCTAAGACAGGAGAATTTTCATATATGGTTGCTGCTTGCTCGATGGACTCTGAAATTTTTCCATGCCTAAATATGTTTAACTCTTCTAAGATAGTACTAACACCTGCAAAGTAGCGCAGTGTACCCTGGCGTGTATAGTGTAAATCTGTGAGTAAGTCCATCGTAACCCGATCGTTAGGGTCTAGCTTAAATAAAACATAGTGAAGATATTCAATCAGAAACCGTTTCCAACCCCGCTTATCCTCGCTAAAGAAAGCTCCACCAGGACCGTGAGACATATCTATATAATCTGCTGCTAACTTTTCAATAAGTTGTCTGGCGATCGCATCTTGCTGACGTGCTATTGAGGAGTCATTGAGAATATAATCCTGTAAACATCTGCGGAAAGCTTCATGGTCATTACTACCTGTTGCTTCTTGGTCTGAAAGTGCTAGTAGGAAAACATTTCTGCCATCTACATCTTGGTTAGGCAAATGATTTGCTTCTAGTACGGTGGTGCCTAAACGCCATGTTCGAGCTTGTGGAGAAGTCAGTGCTGTTTCTATAGCTTCAAATTCTCCCATTACTACTTGGCCAGCACAACAAAAGTTTGGTCCTAAAACTAGGCGTTTCTGGTCTAGGTATGTAGGAAGATTTGCTGCTAAACCTTCTATGAAGATAATTATTGGTAGCAAGACTTTGCTAAAGATATTTTCTGGATGTTGAAGCGCCCAGATTTGAAAATTATTCAGCCCAATATCTATAAATGATGCTTTATAGGTTGGTTGTTGTCTTGGCGGGGTGGTTGAAGTCATATTGTTTCTCTCTGTTGTTGTTGAAAAAATGGGGGTATAAGTAGTAATAAGTAGTAAACAGTCTAGCATTTGATGCGAATTTTATAACCTACATTTTGCAGATAAAATACAGTACTTATATCATGTCCGCTTGAATACTTACACTTTGGTGGAAGGAAGGCAGAAGGCAGAAGGCAGAAGGGAATATTGGTTCAAAGGGAGAAGGTTTTTTGAGCACGCTATTATCCGGACATGATATTACGACTATATATGGCGCTACGTGCTAGGGAATAGGGAACAGGGAACAGTAGACTGTCAAAGGGTTTTTCCTGCGGAAATGCTCCGCAAACAGGATTGGAAAATGTCCTAACTTGAATGGGTAGTGCTATATAATAGACATCTGGTGAAAAAGATGTAAACTTTTTGTAACAGTAGAGAACAGGGAACAGGGAAGATGTTTTTAGGAAAAAAACACGGAAAATGATTTTGTGAGTAACTTTTACAACCCTAGTTTATAGTAAATAAAGAGCAAGTTTATTTTCTGGAGATGTCTAATAGTTGTAGCAATCTTCACTGTCATCTGATGCGATTGCCTGACTATTAGACCAACCACAAAATAGCTGTCGCTATGCTCCGCCAACGCTTACAAAACTTTACAAACAGTCTCTAACTTTTGGATATAGGATTATAGATGTTCAGCTTTACACACAAAAATGTTGGAGGACTATATGACACCAAATAATGGAGTTCACTCAACTAAAGTGAACCACACAAAAGCTCACCGAAAGTTGATTACAGCTATTATCGCTCTATTTGCTTTCACTTTTGTCCTATTTGGCTTTTCGGGGGTGACTTCCCCAGCGTTTGCTGGGCCAGGCGGAACCTATACAACAGGATGGGTGACACGGTTTAATGTTAGTGACGGAGTGGAAGCAACTCAGTGGTACCAGGAAAAACTTGAGATGATCGTCAATAAGGAAAATTCCGCATTCCCTTATTATGTGCAACTTTTCTATCCAGAACTTCCTGAGACCCAAATTGGCCTGAGTCAAAGTCAACCTGTTCAATCGGGAAAAGCAACTGCTACGATCGCTGTAAATGATATTAAGCGAGCGGTAGATTACCTAGATTATCAAGGGGTTAAAGTTGGGCCACTTTGCAATGCGGGGGACGGTTATACGGTACTCGCCTTCTTTTGCGATCCTGATGGCAATAATTTGGCTCTTCGTGAGGATGGTTTTCCGAATAAATTACCTCCTTGTGAATCGCCTGTATGCAATAATTGCGACTACTAGGGATGTCGATCGTGAATTGCCCTGCAATTATTTTTGATTGACTGCTAGTATCAAGTTCGGATAAATAGTCGATTGTCCGAACTTGATATTAGTAACCGCTAGCTGAAAATCGACATTGCTGAATTAAGGTATGAAAGTAGGTTGATAGGGAATAGGGAACAGTTAATATTAACAAGTAGTTCAAACCATCAAAAATACAAAATATAAAATTATCAAATCATACCCAGAATCAGCAACGCCTGAAAATCAAGTTGAAAATCATATCATGTCCGCTGGTATCGTTTGTGTAAACCCCAGTGTGAATTTTTAGAGGAAATTTAAGTTTTTTTTCAGACTTTTAAGCGTTCCTGCCTCTTCCCTTTTCCTTCTTCCTTTTTCCCTCTTCCCTCTTCCTTCTTCCTTAACAATCAAATCCCACTCCACTCCCTTAAAATTGGTAAAACAAAAGTAATAGGCGCTCTTTCTTCTACTCGTACTCGCGTTGTTGTGGTTGTACCAGCGGTTAATTTTTGTTGGGGTCCTTTTGAAGAAGACCATTGATAACCACTAAAGGTATTGGGGTCTAATTTTAGTTGAGCGATCGCTTCAATCTTCCCCCCACTTTCGCCGATAATATTTTCTACTATTTCGGAATTTCCTACTACAAAGTTTGCACCTTCTTTTGTTACAGGAAAATCAGAGATAGAAATAATTTTGCCAATAATTCCACCAAATCTTTCCCGTTTTACAGTATCGGGAGTGATTAAAATTTCCATCTCTGGTGTGATGCGTTTGCCATCTGAAACAGCAAAATAACTGACTGCTTGTAGTTCTCCTGATTTTCCTTTGATATTAATTTTACCCAGAGTAGTACCTGGATTGACAAATTGTCCGAGAGTAGTTTGTATTTCCAAAATACATCCATCTACAGGACTAAGAATTTTACTATTATCAGTAATTTGTTTTTCTAATTGAGCAATTTCTCGTTTAACTTCTTCCATTTGATTTTTGCGTGTATTAACTGCTTCTAAATTTTCTTGTTCTAAACGTTTTCTCTGAGTATCTAAATCTTGTAAATCTGCTTTTATTTGAGTTATTGTATTCTGATTTTCTAAAAATTTTTGCTTTGTTTCTGTTTCTTGTAATTTTAGTCCTTGTAATTCAGCTTTAATTTCATTAATTCTGTTGGTATTATCTAAAAATCGTTCGTCAGTTTCGGTTGTTTGTAAATCTAATTCTTGGATTTGGGTTTCAATTTCTCTAATAGTATTGAGGTTGTCTAAATATTTTTGATTAACTTCTGCTTTCTGCGCTTTTAATTCTGTTAATTCAGTCTCAATTTCTTTGATATTATTGAGGTTTTGTGCATATTTTTCTATAGCTTCTGTTCGCTCTACTTCTAGTTGCTTTAGCTCTGCTTCTATTTCTGTAATATTTTGCAGATTTTGTTGATATTCTTGTTTGCTTTGTAGTAGAGTATCTTCAGAAATTGCTCCCTGTTCATATAAGTCCTGACGTCTTTTTAGTCTCTCCTCAAAAGTAGGAGTTAACTCTCGTGCATCTTGTAAACGTTGCAGTAGACTTTCTCGTTTCTGTTGTAATGCTACTTCATTTTGATTAAGCAAAATAGGGGTTAAAGCTTTGGCATTTTCTAAACTTTGTTCCAGGGTAACTTTTTTTTCAGTGAGTGCTGCTAGTTGTTTTTCTTGTAACTCAGGAGTTAGTGTTTTAGCATCTTGTAAACGCTGTTGTAAGCTAGTTCGTTGTTTGGCGATCGCTTCTAATTTTTTCTCTTTTAATGCAGGAGTTACTGTTTCTAGGTCTGACAAACGTTTTTCTAAACTCTGACGTTGTTCTCGGATGGCATTTAAAGTATCATTTTGCAGTATTGGCGCTATTGCCTGAGTATCTTTCAAGCGTTGTTCTAAACTGTTTTTTTTTCCTACTAAAGCTTCTATTTCGAGTTGAGTACGTTGATTTTGTAGTTGTTGGGTATCTTGAGCTTGAGTTTGTAGTTGAATTAGTTTATTCTGTTGTAATTCTAATTGTTTTTTGAGCTGAGATGGATCGATAGTTGCCAGTACATAATTTTTTTTTATGCACTGCCCATCTTCTATATTTAAAGATTGTAATCTACCAGTGATCGCTGACTGAAATTCTATTACTTGTCGAGGGCGAATTAATACTCCTTTTCCACTAATAGTAATAGGTATTTTGCCGAAAATACTCCATAATAAACCCAGAATTACTAGACTACCTAATGTTGCTAAAGGTAGCCAATCTTTGAGAGTAACTACTTGCATTAATTGGTCTAGTCGTTCTGGGGAAGAAAGCCGTTCTAAAGATTCTTTGCGGAATATACGGCGCTGTTTTTCAGACATTAATAACTGTAGATTAACTTCCCATGACTTTTTTTACATTAGCTTAGATATGATTCAAGAAGTAAATAAGCAAGAAGAGAAACTCAATAAATCTTCAATTATTTATTTGTAATTAAATTTTGACTTCTTAAAAGTGTTTCTGTCATGGTTGCCAATTTCTGCAAACTAGCTCCTAATTCATCAGCACGTTGTTGATGTTTTTTCTTACGCATTAGGGCGGCACGAGCTAAATCTTCCCGGTCTTGTTTTACTGCGGCCTCTGCTACTTTTTGCCAGGTATTTATTTCCTGTTTAACTTGTTTATATTCTGGTTGAATATTTTCCCAAGCTATTTTTATATCTGCTAAAGCTTTGTTGACTAATTCGGCAGTATCTACGTCAGTTTTTACTCCTAAAATTGCTTGCTTAATTGGTTCTGAAAATTGCTCAACATTAATGTGATAAAGCAGAGGAATAAAGTTTTTTACCTGTTGACTTTGACTAACTCCAGTTATGCACCAAGTAGCAAAATGTTCACAATTATTTTTAATAATATTATATTTTCTTTCTCCTAATCTACTTTCTGCTCTTTGAATGACTGTATCAGCAATATAACGAACTGGGTAACGTTTTACATAAACTTTTCTTCTATCAGTAAAATATTCTTTAGAAGTTCTTTCAATAGTTTCTGTACCCTTACGATAATGAATAACTGTTCCATCACCACAGTCAATGCCATGATGTTCGTAAACACCATCTATATTTAGAAACTCTCTAAGAGTATATATTTGCTCTCCTCTTGCCATATTATTTTTCAAGTTTTACTTAATTTAACTAGCTATCAGCTATCAGCTATTAGCTGTCAGCTATTAGCTTAAAAAGGTAGTGCATAGATAATGGTATCTGTTTGCGGAGTAGTCCGTTAGGAAAAGCTTGGTTCAACAATTAATAATTAATAATTACCTTTGCTTGAAAACGAATAGGATTGACGCGGTAGGGGAAATTAATTCATTGTTTCTCCTTTAAATAAAGGAGAGGATTTTTACCTTAATTATTCGGTAAAATATCCCCGACGCGTGAGCAAGTCGTTTAATTTTAGGAGGGGTTGTTCATACCATTTTCGTTCTGGAATACTTTTTAACCTAATTCTATTTTAATCTGATTGAGACAAGTTTTACACAAACTAAAACCACTAATCCTAAAGCTAAAATTCCAGCAGTAACTGCAATGACTGGCATATCTAAATGACGAATTACAATGGCTATAAATGCCCAAACAAATACCAAAGGATAAGCAATATCTTGTTTTTGTATATTAATAATTGCTGCAATAATTGCTCCAATTATCAACATAATTATTGTCCAAAATATGGCAACTTGCCCTATACTATTCCAACCTAAGTAATGTAGGGCGCTTGCTATATTCACAATTGTTGCCACACTAATCCAAGCAAAATATATACTTATCGGATGATGAACTAACCATTTATCTTTTTTGGGCACTCTTTCATAACTAATTCCTAAACTTAGATATAAGCAAATTAAACAACCTAAAATTCCTAACATTGCCAAAACTGAAAAAGTAAATAATTGATATTGAAATAAAAATACCCAGATAATTTGTGCCAGACTCGCACCCACTAAAAAATATCCACATCTCTGTAAAATAGGATTTTCTCTTTGTACTGGTAATACTTGATAAATTCCAAAACTAATTAAACCTAAATAAATTAATCCCCAAATTGCAAAAGCATAACTAGCCGGAATAATCAAAACATCCTCAAATACAGTGTTAGAAATTTCACCAATAGTTTTGCCACCAGGAGGAGCAAGATTAACATAAACATTCAGAAAAAAAGCAGCAATAATTCCTATTAAATTAGCCCACTGTCGAATAATGTTTGAATTAAATTTGTTAGTATTAGTTTCCATAATTGTCTTTACTCTTATTAATAAATCCGATTAAGCCAAATTATAACTTAGCCCGGAAGTTGTTACCTCTACAACTCACCGGGCTACTTGATTTAAATAATTAGTTAATCTTAATCAAATTATAACATTTATATTTGTAGAATTAATCTCTAATTACTTCTAGTCCACAAGCTTCTGCCAGTTGTTGTGCTATGCTCTTATATTTTCGAGGTGGAGTGTGAGTATCTAAATCTAAATTAAAACCTTCTATAACACGCTGAATTAATTTTGAACGCCATATAGCTTCTATTTCATAATCAGAACTTAGACGGCCTTCAGATAATGCTAACCTCAATTTATCTAATATTTGAAATTGTCCCACTAAAATTGCTGCTTTAGTAACATCATTAGAATCAGTATCAAGAGCATCTAGTTGTCTACTAACTCGATTCCATTCACAATCAATTATCTCGATCAAAACTGCAGCAAGTTTAGCATTACGTTGCTGTGTCAATATCTGAAATTCGTTGTTAGTCATCATTATTAACTCCTAAATATATGATTATCGACTATCTAATTTTATATATCACATCTACATTGTTGACTCCCATGAATATAATCTTAAATTTTGAATAATTTATTTCCTATATGGCCTCTTGATTTGATTTCAGATAATCAGTTAATAAATAGACATCTCCAGAAAAGAGGCAGTAGGGACGTTGCATGCAACGTCCCTACTATGTAGGGGGAAATAATTGATAATTTATGGATAATAATTGATTTTATTTTGGATTTTTACCAGATGTATTATTAATAAATAATGAATGGCTTATTTTTACATATTTCATAAATCGCTGATGATTAAGCTAATTTTTTTACAAAGGAAAAACAAGGTAAATTTTCAATACTATATGAACTATTTGTTATTCAAAAATGAAGATTTATTTACAGTTGTGTGGAACACTTAACCTCAAGATATACGAAATTAAAAACAAAGGAATGTTCAAATTTTTGCACCAACTATTAAGAGCGAAAAAGACACAGTTAACATCAAACAGAAGTAGATAACAAAAGGAGGAAAAAAGATTTAATTTTGACTTTTGCAATAGGTATAGTCAAGAATCAAGGTAGAAATAAACTTTCCTGAATTTTTCTGATCATGACTGATTAACCTGAGTATGATAATCTATCAGCAATAAAATTCTGTTAAAGGAATCTAAATAATGACAAAATTACGAGTAGGTTTATTATTTGGTGGTTGTTCCGGGGAACATGAAGTATCCCTTAATTCGGCAAAAGCGATCGCTACTGCTTTAACTCAAGGTCAAAATACAGACAAATACGAATTAATGCCAATTTACATTCAAAAAGATGGTCGTTGGCAACCAACTGATTTTTCTCAACAAGTTTTGGAGTCTGGCAACCTACCATCATTGCCGCTTACAGATGATAATTCCGAGACTGAAACCACTTCTTCTCTTGCTTCTCAAAGCTCGTCTTACCTCTGGCAAACTCCCCCTCAAGCTGCCCAAGTAGATGTCTGGTTTCCAGTGCTTCACGGCCCCAATGGGGAAGATGGTACCATACAGGGTCTACTGAAATTAATGCAGGTTCCGTTTGTGGGGTCTGGGGTTTTGGGGTCCGCAATGGGTATGGATAAGATCGCGATGAAAATGGCTTTTGCTCAAGCAGGTTTGCCGCAGGTAAAATATCAGGCAGTGACGCGATCGCAGATTTGGTCTAATCCTTGTGTGTTTCCCAAATTGTGTGATGATATTGAGGCAGCTTTAGGATATCCCTGTTTTGTTAAACCTGCTAATTTAGGATCATCAGTGGGTATTGCTAAGGTGCGGTTGCGCTCAGAGTTGGAAACTGCTTTGGATAATGCTGCTAGTTATGACCGTCGAATTATTGTTGAAGCGGGTGTAGAAGCTAGAGAGCTAGAATGTGCGGTGTTAGGAAATGATTTGCCCAAAGCTTCTGTAGTGGGAGAGATTACTTTTGAGAGTGATTTTTATGATTATGAAACTAAGTATACAGAAGGAAAAGCGGAGTTATTTATTCCAGCGCGAGTCAGTGAAGCGATCACTACTCAAATTCAAGAAATGGCAACTCAAGCATTTTTAGCTGTGGATGCTGCAGGTTTAGGTAGGGTAGATTTTTTCTATGTAGAGAAAACAGGGGAAATTTTTATTAATGAAATTAATACGATGCCTGGTTTTACTGCGACCAGTATGTATCCTATGCTCTGGGAAGCTAGTGGAATTCCTTTTTCTGAATTAGTAGACTGTTTAATTCAATTAGCTTTAGAAAGACATTCTCATTGAAGAAGGAGTCAGGAGGACCGAGTCAGGAGGGAAAATTGCATGGGGATAGTCTTCGACAAGCCGCTCCGCGTCTACTAACCCCAAACAATTTTGACCACCCCCGTTGACAGTGGGGTATTAAACCCGTAAAAGAAAAGATAATTAATATTTTGATGTAGGTTGGGTAGAGCGACAGCAAAACCCAACATTTATCTTTTTTGTCAATCTTAAGTAGACAGTAGTATAATTCATATTAAATAAGTTGACATATACAACCCAGGAATCATTAATTATGGATAGAGAAAAAGAAGCGATCGCTTTACCAAAAAGAACTCAAAAATTTCGGACAAGATTATTTCCTGGAAAGACATTACCTTCTCAAGAAATAGCAAAACACAAAGCTATCAAAGCAGAATTTAGCGCCCGCTGCAGACCAGTCTTTGAAAAACTTCGTCCTCAATTAATTGATAAATATTACAACTATTTTATTGCTGTCGATCCAGAAAGTGAAAAATATATCATCGACTCATCTCTAGAAAGTTTAGTTCAAAAAATCCGCACCCTTTACCCAGATGGTACAGTCAAAGTCGCTATTTATCGACTTAATGAAACAGGAGTTTGTGGCAGAATATAATGTTTGGTAAATTTGGAGATAACGGCGAATTATTTTTTGAAATAGAATTAGTTCTAATAATTAATATTTTGAATATTTTGATGTAGGTTGGGTTGAGCGCCAGCAAAACCCAACATTTAGTTATAAATATCTTTCCCCATCTAAATTTCAAGAAACTCCTCAATAATTGGTATTAGCAGTTCTTCAAACTTAAGAAAGTCACCCTTTTCACGTCTTTTTTGACAGATATATTCACAGAATTCTTCCTTATCAAACTTTTGAATTATACTTTCCTCTCCATAGTCACCTGTTTTTGGACGAGCTTTGTAAAACCTTTTTTCAAACAATTCGACTGGTAAAAGATTTTCAATACCTTTTTTTGCTTTATTATTCTCAGTATTCTCAGGTATACAACGAATTAATATAGAATCAAAATCTTCACGTTTTTTTCCTGTATCACAGTCATAAAGAAGCAATACTTTTCTAGTAAAGTGACTTTGATTATTCACCATAATTTTTTTTGCAGCATTCAAGTTTGTGTCTCCACCATCTTTTCCTTCCTTGCCAATTTCATCAATTTCTAACTGCTCTAATAAATCTTGATGTCCTAACAATTCCAAGGCTGTTTTAATATACGCAACATCTGTTTTTCCTTCTGTTAATACTAAAGGTTTAGAGTCTTCTAAAATCTTTTTTTCAACTGCATCCTCAAAACTCTTTGTCTGAGTATAGAACTCAAAAGATTTTTTAAACTCCTCAAATCTTTCGGTAGTAATTTGTTTACCTGTAGGCATTTCCAAAATCTGAATACCATCAACGCCAAACTCACGCTCCATACCAAGTAGAAAAAGTGGTGAATGTGAAGTGACAATAAATTGTACTTTTGGAAATAATTTAACTAGCTGAGGAAGAACTTTGTATTGTAAATCTGTATGTAGATGAGCATCAATTTCATCTATTAAAATAATTCCCTTAATTTCACTTAGACTAATACTTTTCTTAATATCTGCCATATCTGCATAGCGGATAATTGTAGCAAATAGATTGAAGAGTAAAGCTTGCCCTGCTGAGAGGTGGTTAAGTGATGGAATAATTACTTCATTTCCCAAACTAATTCCAATTCTATATGAACAATTTCGATAGTTCAACACCAATCTAGCTTTTTCATCCTCAAGAACTTCACAAAGTAGTTTCTCAACATTTTCTCGTCCTGCGTTTAAGAACATCTTCTGTTGAATATCAGAGTTTACATTAAAATCGTATTTACCATCTACTAGATATATGCTGTTAAAATCTATATCTACAAGTGAGTCAACTAATACATCCATCAACCACTGCTGATTATTCTTGGCAGATCGTTCAACAATTAATGGTTTTCTAAGTTCTCCTGATATCTTTTCATCGTTGCTAAACAGAGGTCGATCTTCTACTGCTCTATAATTTAACCAATGAGGACGCTCATGGCGAGAGGATGGGAAAAAACAAACTGCTCCAGTTTGGAAAAAAGTTTCAATTTGCTTTTCATCTCCTGTAACTCCTTTATGAAAGGATTCATTAATTGGAATGGAATTTGCTAGCTTAAATCGATTTTTTAGCTTTTTAATGTATTTATTTGGATCGATTTTACCAATTTTTTCTACATAACAAAACTTATTCTCCGCATCAGAGAATTCTAGGAGAATAAGGCTATTTCCAGATAAAAAACGAATATCTCCACGGCTGGTTACTTTGAGAAATGGACTATGGCCAAGCTGCTGTCCTATAGCTATGTCGGGAAACTTCTTCTTTGCTAACTCTGCTAGTGCATCAAGAATATAAGCTAAAAAAATAGTTTTTCCCGTTCCATTTTTACCAACAAGAATTAACGGTTTTGGATTTCCCAAATCATCTAAGCTTAACGAAATATCTAGCTTACTAATTGGTCCGACATTTTCAATAAAACATTCGCGCAGATACATCTGATATATTTAACTTTCAAAGAATTTTGTATCAGATACAATTATAGTAATTTGCTAAATATTTGCCCACTATACTAGAATATAAAGAACTTACGCAAATTCACCTTGAAAACGCCATATGTAAGGGCGCGATTTAGTGTCTGTGCGTAAGTCCTCGCTGAAATTAGTGTGTAACTATTACTTTATATCAACTTTCACTTCTAACTTCTAACTTCTGACTTCTGACTTTTGACTTTTGACTTCGTTAACACTTCTCCAACTTCGCCACCTCAAACCGAGTCTTCAAAACAGAATCAGGATTCAAACTAATAGAATCAATCCCCAACTCCACCAACAACTTCGCAAACTCAGGATAATCACTCGGCGCCTGACCACAAATACCAATCTTACGTCCACACTCATGAGCAATAGTAATCGCAATCTGAAGCATTCGCCTCACAGCATCATGGCGTTCGTCAAAAATATCTGCTACCAAAGCCGAATCTCGGTCTAAACCCAATACCAACTGAGTCAAATCATTCGACCCAATAGAAAATCCATCAAACACTTGAGCAAACTGTTCCATTAAAATCACATTACTCGGTAACTCACACATCACATAAACCTGCAAACCATTCTCACCCCTCTCCAAACCATACTTAGCCATCTCCCCTAAAACCTTCATCCCTTCTTGGGGTGTACGACAAAAGGGAATCATCGGAATTACATTTGCTAATCCCATTTTATCCCGCACTCGCTTCAGCGCCATACATTCCAGACCAAAAGCATCCCGATATTTGGGATGATAATAACGAGACGCACCCCGCCAACCAATCATTGGGTTTTCCTCATCGGGTTCAAACTGTTTCCCTCCCAATAAATTAGCATATTCATTACTCTTAAAATCGCTCATCCGCACAATCACAGGTTTCGGATAAAAAGCAGCAGCGATCGCTCCCATCCCATAAGCTAGGCGATCGATAAAGAAATCTGCCTTATTTTCATATCCCATAGTCAACTCAGCAATTTTTGCCTTTTCCACCTCATCTTCCACTTCGTCAAAATGCAGCAATGCTAAAGGATGCACCCCAATATGATTAGCAATTACGAATTCCGATCTAGCCAAACCCACACCATCAGCAGGAATTGCCGATAACCGAAAAACCTCCTCTGGGTTGCCCACATTCATCAAAATGCGGGTGCGAGTTTCTGGCAAATCATCCAATACTGTTTCCACAACCTCAAACGGCAGCAACCCATCATAAACTATCCCCACTTCTCCCTCAGCACAGTCAACAGTTACCGCCTGACTATTGTACAATAGTTTAGTAGCATTTTCGCAACCAACAATCGCCGGAATACCCATCTCCCTGGCAATAATTGCAGCATGACAAGTACGCCCACCTTGGTTAGTAACTATAGCGCTAGCCTTTTTCATAATGGGTTCCCAGTCGGGGTCAGTTTTGTTAGTGACTAATATCTCCCCTGGTTTAAATTCAGAAATGTTATGGGTATCCAGAATTACGCGCACTTTACCTTGACCGATCGCCTGACCCACAGCGCGACCTGTTAACAACACTTTCCCTTTCTCCTGCAACTGATAACTACGCAGCATATTAGCAGATTTTTGAGATTGCACCGTTTCTGGTCGCGCCTGAACTATATATAAACTCTTGGTGATACCATCTTTTGCCCATTCAATATCCATCGGCGTGTAACTACCACGCACTTGGGAATAATGGTCTTCGATAATTACCGCCCAATGGGCAAGTTGCAGAATTTCATCATCACTCAGAGCAAACTGTTCTTGCTGTCGCTCTGGCACGGGTACGTTTTTAATCGAATTACCGCCATCATAAACCATTTTGATAGCTTTAGTACCTAGGCGTTTGTTGATAATAGTACGGAAACCTTCCCGGAGCGTAGGTTTAAATACTAAGTATTCATCGGGGTTGACAGCGCCTTGTACGACATTTTCCCCTAAACCATAAGCTGCTGTGATTAGGGCAGCATTTTTGAACCCGGTTTCGGTATCTATGGAAAACATGACACCGGAGGTAGCAAGGTCGGAACGCACCATTTTTTGAATGCCAACTGAGAGGGCAACATCGAAGTGGTCGAAACCTTTGATAGTGCGGTAGGAGATAGCGCGGTCGGTGAATACTGATGCGAAACATTTATGAGTCGCTTTGAGTACGCTTTCGACCCCGTGAATATTGAGGTAAGTTTCCTGTTGCCCGGCAAAACTGGCATCTGGTAAGTCTTCGGCAGTAGCACTGGAACGTACAGCAACATCTGTATCTTGACCGTAGAGATAACAAAGGGTTTCGTAGCTGAGGGCGATCGCTTTTTCTAGTTCTGCGGGAAAGGGTGTATTCATTATCAATGCTCGTGCTTTTTTCCCCCGTTGTTGCAAATTTTTTATATCTTCAACATCAAGGTCGGCAAATAGTTGGCGCAATTTTCCTTCTAAACCAGCAGATTTGATGAAGTAACGATAGGTATAAGCAGTGGTAGCGAAACCATTAGGAATATTGATATTTTTGGGGGTAAGTTGTTGCATCATTTCTCCTAAAGATGCGTTTTTACCTCCTACTAAAGGAATGTCATTAATACTAACTTCATCAAACCACAATACTAAGCTTTTTTCTTTAGCAGTAAAAGTCTTATTTTGAATTATTAATGTTTTTAGCATTGCTTTAATTTCTCCTAAAGTTAAGCTGTTTCATCGCGGTACAGCTTGGATATAATTTTTTTCACAATTTTATCTTCAAGGCAAATCACTATATTTTTGCCTTTATAGCAGTCGAAGGAAAGTTTAGGACAGAGCAAAAGCTTAAAATTCAGATAACGTAAGATTTTTCTTTATTCCTTCTTCCTTCTGCTATAAAAAAACTATTTTTGTTAACGACCTATAATCTATATCACATTGATCCCTAACAATTATTTATTTATTTATAGCTCTTTATTATCCATATATGTTATCAAATGAACTCTATCCAAATGATTTATTCCTCTATTAATATATTAATTAAACTCTATGTAACCGACAACTTTTCTGAGGTATACATCTTAGTTACCAAAAGTAAAAAAATCTTGATGGGAGTAGTGTAGAGGTACTTATTACAAAAGATGAAGCGCTTTAATAATTCTATAGAGGGGGTTTGACTGCGACTCATCTGAGGCAGACACATTACTGAGGATTATAATTAAGCTTAAATAGAAATTAAATAACGATGGTTAATTCCTTTTTTTTAATCCCAACTATAGTTAAGTTAATATATTAAGTTTGTTTGGTGTTTTTTCCTACATAAGAGGTATTAAATAACCAGTATATATCTGTAAAAATCTTGATTTTAATCTCAAAAATAGAGCAACCGTCATGTTAGTTAGAACAATTAGTGTGAGCATCTTGCTCGCGTTATAAATCATCATAATTAGGGTTTGCTGAAAAAGTCTTATGGGTGAGGGTAGGAGGACCGAGTCAGGAGTCAGGATAAATGGGAATTACAGAGGATGTAGTTGGAATAATTGTCCCTTAATTTTTCTGCCCAACTCTTGCACAAAATGCTAGTTTTTTGAGCTTTCTTAACCGAAAAGCTGGCACTTTTTTTCAGTATAATAAGGCTGAAACCTTTATATTTCAATACTTTGATAGTTAATCAGCAAGCCCTAATTACATCATGTTCGGATAATTATAGCAACTGCCAAGCACGCTCCTAATTGTAACTGTTCTGCCGTAAGCGTAGCTCCACCGAAGGGGACACACGATCGACTTACGCAGAATCACCTTGAAAATACCATATGTAGGGGCGCAATTCGGAGCTTTGCAGAGCGCAAATGGTATTCGCCCTCAGTCAATATAGTGTCTATGCGTAAGCCCTGATGATATCACCCTATGTCCTAACTATAGTGGCAACTGCTATAGAACCTTATGGTATCTTTGCCAGCGGTATGTACTTTTGGCATAGAAGTAGGGAAATTCGGCATTGCTGAGGGGTGGGATGAATATAAGTGGGGTGGATATCCTGCCAAGGAGTGAAAATATCAGGAATGGGCATCTTGCCCATTCCACTTCCACAAAACTATTAAAATCATCCCGCATTTATCCAACACCGGAAATTCAGAAATAGAATAGGGAAAAAAGTAGAAAAATGCTCCCCACTCCCCTAATTCCCTACTCCCCTACTCCCCCACTCCTAGATAACTGCTGAATAATTTAATTTGCTGCTGCCTCTGCTACAGTCGTAATTACTTCCTGGAATATCACTTCATCTTTACGAGGGTCAGCATGGGCAACTTTCACCTCTAGGCGATCGCCCACATTGACAGACCGACCAAACCGCATCGCTAACTCTAACCCCAACTCTTCCAATAACACCAACCCTAAATTAATTTCTTCTTTCAACCACCGAATTATCAATGCTTGCCAAACCTCATCAGAATTACGTCGCAAATATTCCAGTCCCCAGTAACGGTTAGTACATCTTTCCACACTAGAAGCTTCTTTCACAGCAGGAACTAAACTCATTACTATTTCTTGCATCTTGTCTCGAGTAAAAGGTAACTCCTCTCCTCGTAAATGAGCTTTAATTTGAAAGTGAGCCAATAGATCGCTATAACGCCGAATCGGAGAAGTAACCTGAACATAAGTTTCTAAGGCCAAACTAGCGTGACGAGCTGGTATAATCCCCATTTCACTTTTAGGCATACATCTACGCATCGCACAAGAGCGAACTGGCCCAGCAGGCAATAATATTAGTTCTGCCTCTGGTGGAAGTTCCGGTTGAGGTTGACTGCGATAAGGAAGTGGAATATCATGTTTTTGACCATATTTTGCCCCAACCTCTCCTGCCATAATCATCATCTCTGCCACTAACTGTCTTGATGGTGAGTCGTCCAACACCTCTACTTTTACTTCCTCACCCTCGACTTTAATCACTGACTCTGGCATATATATACTAATAGAGCCTTGTGACTGTCGCCACTGAAATCTTTGTTTAGCCCACTGATTGAGAACATGAATTTCTGGTTCTAGCTTAATCTTTAACTGTAACATTTCATCTACATCATCATAAGTCAGACGGTAGGTTGGTTTGATTAAGCTAGCGTGAATACTGTAGTCTACAACTCCTCCACTTTCATCTAAAATAATGCCAAAACTCAAGGCGCTACAAATTTGTCCCTGAATCAGACTCATTGGTCCTGTGGCCAACTCTGATGGGAACATGGGAATCATACCTGTGGGTAAATATAATGTAGTAGTTCTTCTTCTTGCGTCTAGGTCTAACTCATCACCAGGAGTAAGTAAGCGAGTTGGGTCGGCAATATGTACCCATATCTTTTGTCGGTCGTCCTCTAAAAATTCTATACTGAGGCCATCATCTATTTCTTTAGTGCTTTCATCGTCTATGGTATAGACCTTTAGATGAGTTAAATCCAAACGGTTTGTGTCTGGATCTGGCGGGGGAGATTGCAGGCAGCTTTGAGCCACTTCTAGTACCTTGGTAGAAAAATGTTTTGGAATCTGACTACGTCGCAGAAATAGATTTTCATGTTCGCTCCATATACCCAGATCCATTAATAGTTTAAACGCTGCTTCTGGAGTTTCGGGTAATTCTAAGACTGCCAAGGTATCCATTGCCTGGGTACGATTAGAAGCTTCTTCTCCGTAAGTCGCCAATTTTTCTATTACATCTAGGCGGTTATAATCGCTTGGTTGCCACTCTACTTCTTCTCCTGCTAGTCGGTTACGCACCCGGAGTAAAAAGTTTTCTAGTTCTTGTTGTTTTTGTTTTTGGACTTCTTGCTGATGTTTGATTTCTCCTACTTGGACTATAGGTCGGGGTTCGTAGCGATCGCCTTTTTGCTTAAAGTAGAGTTTATCGTCTGATAGTAATATGTATGCTGCGTAACATTGGGCTGGTGTTTGTTCTGAAAATAGCAGTAAGGCCATTTCTTCTGGATTTACTGTTTCTGCTTCTTCTACCAGTAGTTCCCATGCTAATTCTATACTTGAAGGGTCTATATAAGTTTCTACTTCCTGAAGAAATTTGGGAATTTCTGATGATTTGTAACTTTCTCCTGCTACTTCATAACTGATTTGCTTTGGAGGTATGCTGTGAGATTGACCATTTGCTTCCACCACGACCCAGTTTTTTTTACCATCTGGACGTTCTGCTATGGCTAGTCGCCGTTCTCCATGCAATCTAAATTCAATTAATTTTCCCTTCTCCACTTTTCCTTATTTATATATCCCTATAAATTTTCAATTGCCTTGGCTTGGGTTGTGGTTTTTGCTAGTTTAGTTTGAGATTTTTTGACTTTGGTTTTTTTCTTAATATTTAACTTTTTCAGATTTTTCCAAAATCTCAAATCTCAAACACTCTATTTTCAGGTTTCTCTATTAACGTAGGGTAATAAAGCTATTAATCTAGCTCTTTTGATACTTTTCGTTAAATCTCTCTGCTGTTTTGAAGTTAAACCAGTGATTCTTCTTGGCAGAATTTTACCTCTTTCTGTCACATATTTCTTTAGTAGTTCCACATCTTTATAATCGATTGGATCGCCTGGTTTAATTGGTGATACTCTTTTGCGGAAGTAATTCGCCATTGCTAATTATTTGTTAGTTATTTTTGTTTACGTTTACGTTTTAGTTATTTACTGTTTTTAATACTCACTGAATTTTTACTTAATTTCTTTGTGAACTGTATGTTGATTACAGTGAGTACAGAATTTCTTCAATTCTAATCTTGAGGTTGTATTTCTACGGTTTTTAGTTGTTGTATACCTAGACACACCTTGTGAACGTTTATTGGAATTTGTTCTACACTCTGTGCATTCTAGTGTAATAACAATTCTGACTCCTTTAGCCATTTTTCAGTTTCCATGAATGTTAGACACAAATTACTATCTTCTCACATAGCGCTTGGCTTCGTCAACTAGCCACTTTACCTTAATATCTAGGGAGTAACCACGCATTGTCCCTACTACTATTGTCTGAGCTATTCTGTCATGAAAAGCTTGTTGATACCTTTCAATATCTACTAAAGCTACTGTAAAGTCCAAAAATAAAGGCATTATTAGTAGTAAGACAGCAGCATTTCCTGATGTTAAATTACTAATTCCTAACATGGCCAATGCCCCAGATAATGCTAAAATTCCTTCTCGCTTTGATAACTCTAGGATACCTGGATTTCTTTGGTATCTAGTATCTAAAACTTTCATATCTAGAGCATAGTGCCCTATACTCTGACCATAGTTTTTATAGACCACTAGTACTCGTGTTATTATCCAAAGTACCATAAAAAATAAAATAAACGTGAACCAATTATTGCTAATTATGGCACTCAAAAACCAAACTACTAAAGCATCTATACTGAATGCTGCTACGCGACGTGATAGAGGTGCTTTTGGCAATTGGGGTATAATATTATCGCTCATAAGATAGACCTTAATTATTTTTTGGTCTGGTTAGAAGAATATGTAACTGTTTTATTGGCTTTTGTTACTGTTCTATAATTTTATCATGTTTTTTATTTGTCAATTTTTCCGGGTTTTTCAGATATGAAGCTAATATACATAAATTATTACTGGTAGCTATGGGTAGGACTAATCCGATCTGATGGCTAAGTTACTAAGTAGTTATTAACTTGAATATGAAATTCAATCTAATTCAATCACAATATTCACTACAATTTAGGAATTACTATGATTTTACATTTAAGATAAAATGAGATTTTTGATCTGGTCAATAATCAGTATAATTACTCCATAAATTCTCAAGTTTTGCTTTTAACTTTTAATTTTAAGTTTTACCGAAAAATTGAGTTTAAATCCTATTCTTTAAAGGAGAAAAGCGGTCGTTTTGCGCTTCGCACAACTACGTTAAAGCCTAACCTTTTACAGAGTAGCTCAACCTCGCCAACATGGAAAGCGCAGCATGAAAAATGGAACAAGCGGAGCTGCTCTACATTCTTAGGATATCCTTTCCCTAAAGTCCCGAAGGGAAGGCTATATCCAATCTACCAAGAGAAGAGAAAAAAATTTCCTGAAGCGTCAATCCTCTTATTTTCAAGAAGAGGTAATTATTAATTATTAATTGTTGAAGATTTTTCTTGTAACCTGTTATTTTGTTATTTTGTATAGTCACGACGGTGAAGATATTGAAGAAAGTTGTAGACGATAGGTTAATATTTCAATTTAATGGGAATTAAACCCCAAAAATTGTTGACAACGCAGGTTAAATGTGGAGCTTTCTACCCAATTGTTTGTGCAAATATTACAAATAATAGATTTTAAGTAAACGTTTTTCATCTACAAGCTAAAACTTAAAACCTAACACCTACTACCGAAAAGCTAATGGAAGTGTAGCAAAACAAAAATAATATGGGAACAAAAAAACTAATAGTTAATGCTAATCTTGTTTTATACCAAATCCGCCTTAGTAAAAGGGTATTTTTGAAAGTTACAGCCATTGCTAAATCAAGGATTGGGAGATGAGAAAAACCTGCTTTTATAGCTAGATTTGGTATTATCTAAAAGGTGTTGCTCAATCAAGCTATGAAACTTAAATTTGGCAAAATCTAAAATTATTTTCAGTTAATAGCTAGGCGTTTCGCTGCGCGATATGTTTGCGCAGCATGACCTAGGAAAACGCAGTAGCGATGCTGAACATTATCGCCATTTAAGAAAAATCATAGCCACCAATCAGCAACGCCATCTAAAAAAAACACAATTAGAGCTGATTTATAAAGTAAATATTAAGAGGCTGAAATTCTTGCAATACAAGGGTTTTGGCAGTTATAGCCCAACAATACTTAAATTCCTGAGAGTTAGATTACATAAGGGTTTTAGCTAAGTTTACAAATCAGCTCTTAAGCTAGTACAAAATATCTTGAATTTATCATCAATGAAAGTCAGTTTTAATATCGTTCGTCAACATCAAAATACTACTCCTAGAGTTCAAACTTACACCTTAGAAGTTGAACCAGGCAATACAATTTTAGAATGCCTTAACCGAATTAAATGGGAGCAAGATGGTAGTTTAGCTTTTCGTAAAAATTGCCGTAATACTATCTGTGGTAGTTGTGGAATGAGAATTAATGGTCGTTCAGCTTTAGCGTGTAAAGAAAATATTAGAAACGAAGTAGATAGAATACAACAAATAGCTAATAATAGTAATAATAATTCTGCTAATACTACTGAAAAATCTATTCCAGAAATAACTATTGCTCCTATGGGCAATATGCCAGTAATTAAAGATTTGGTAGTAGATATGAACAGTTTTTGGCAAAATCTAGAAGCAGTTGAACCTTATATCAGCACAAAAGCACGACAAATTCCAGAACGAGAATTTTTACAGACTCCCACTGAACGGGATAAACTAAATCAAACAGGTAATTGTATTCTTTGTGGAGCCTGTTATTCTGAATGTAATGCTCGTGAAGTTAATCCAGATTTTGTTGGTCCACACGCTTTGGCTAAAGCTTATAGAATGGTAGCTGATTCTCGTGATAGTCAAATAGATAAAAGATTAGAAGAATATAATCTTGATACAGCAGGAGTCTGGGGTTGTACCCGTTGTTATTATTGTAATTCTGTTTGTCCAATGGAAGTAGCACCTATGGATCAAATAGGTAAAATTAAACAAGAAATTCTCGACCGTAAAGATCAGCAAGCTAGTCGTTCTATTCGCCATCGAAAAGTATTAATTGATTTGGTTAAAGATGGGGGTTGGATTGATGAACGAAAATTTGGTATTCAGGTAGTGGGTAACTATTTTAGAGATATTCAAGGATTATTGAGTTTGGGTCCATTAGGATTAAGAATGTTGGCAAAAGGTAAGTTTCCTTTGACTTTTGAACCTTCTGAGGGGACGGAAACTGTCCGATCGCTGATTGAATCAGTAAAAAAAATTGGACAATAAATCGACTGGGATAATTCAGTAATTTTATCCGTAATCAAAAATCTTTGGTGGTGGTGCATAGTAATGGTAAAAGTTAGGGGGAGGGATAATTTTTTCACAACCCATTCTCAAAATACTGTTGAATATCTGGGAGAATAAATATTTGGGTAGATACCAAGTTTTGTTCTTCAAACATTACTATGTAGGACTACCAAATCTTCAAAGCTAATAAAATTCTATCAATATCATGTCTGAAAATTTGACTTCTCAATCCACATCAGAATCTGCTAAAAAAGTTGAAACTACTAAGTCTAATGAACCTGCTTTTGGTTGGAATACTTACGCAGAAAAAATCAACGGTAGGTTTGCTATGGTTGGATTTTTCATTTTGTTATTACTGGAGTTATTTACTAATCAAGATTTTTTTTCTTGGTTAGGTTTGCGGTAAAAAATAAAGTTTAATTAGGGTTTGCTGAAAAAGTATTTTTGTGGAGGGTAGGAGTCAGGATTTAGGAGTCAGGAGTCAGAATGAATGCGAATTACAGAGAAGGCAGTCGAAAGAATTGTCGCTCAATTTTTCTGTCTTTGTTTGCTCAAAATGTGAGTATTTTGGGCAATTCGGAGCTAAAAGCTGACACTTTTTTCGCAGCAAAAAGGCTAAAACCTTTATCTGTAAATGTTTTTATAGTTAATCATCAAGTCCTAATTAATGCTAATAGCTAATCTTTAGAATGACATTTAGCTATTAGCTATTAAATAGTCAAAAAATTAGTATTTATAAATCTGATGCTTGACCTGATTCAATTACTTGGAGATTATACTTTATAATGAATTATTACTGTTTTATCACTGGAATTTCTCTATCTATATTCTGATTCTGGTTTAGATTTACTGTCTATTTTATTTATCGCAAATTGCGATGCTTTTTGTTTTATAAATCGGCAATTGTTGAAATTCCCCAACTCCCCAACTCCACAACTTTCTCTACCATTACTATGCACAACTACCAGATTTTTTTATTAGGTTTGTACTAGGATAATTTAGTTTTATTTGTTTTATTTATTCACAGCTAAATGTTAATGGCTAATCTTTAAATGGCATTTAGATATTAGCCATTAACCATTAAAATTTTTCAATTATAAATCTGATGTCTGACCTGACTCAATTACTTGGAGATTGTACTGACCCCTACCTGTTTTATCGTAAGAATTAACTATTAAACGATATTTACCTGTAACAGTTAGAGTAATTGTTAGTTGAGAATTTGTATTTTTCTGACTAACATCATCATGTTCTCCCAGTAATTCACCAGTAGGACTAAATACTGCTAAATAAGTATCAAAGTCAGGACTTTCTAAGATTACAGTTACTACTTGACCTGTTGTTCCTTCAAAAGTATGTTCATCATAAATACTTTCATCAGATGGAAGTACTAAGTCTCCATCACTCAGTGTTCCTTCTAGCTTTAATATTTCTTTTCCAACTTTTTGTTCTTGGGTAGAAGGAGTAGTTTCTTCTGGATTTGGAGTAGTTTCTTCTGGATTTGGAGTAGTTTCTTCTGGATTTGGAGTAGTTTCTTCTGGATTTGGAGTTTCTTCTGGATTTGGAGTAGTTTCTTCTGGATTTGGAGTTTCTTCTGGATTTGGAGTAGTTTCTTCTGGATTTGGAGTAGTTTCTTCTGGATTTGGAGTAGTTTCTTCTGGAGTTGGGGTAGTTTCTTCTGGATTTGGAGTAGTTTCTTCTGGGGTTGGAGTTTCTTCTGGAGTTGGAGCAGTTTCTTCTGGAGTTGGGGTAGTTTCTTCTGGAGTTGGGGTATCCTGAACTAAAATTTCATTAGCATAGCTAGAATTGATAACCACCGGATGAAATAGAAGGATAGGGAAAAGTAAAGTTTTTCCCATAATACTTAGTAGACCAAAAGGAGCGATCGCCCAAAATCTTGCTTGACGCATTAATCACCTCAAATAAATATACTACTTAAATTCTCCAACTAGTCTACTAGCATAGTGGGAAATAATCACGAATAATTATTAATTGAAAAAGTTTAGGGTAAATTTTAGTTAGTAATTACAGAGTATCACTATAATCATCTTTTTTTTATTTTCAAACCAATACTTGTACTTAACTTATTAACTGTTTGATTTTGCTGTAATACAATTTGTTGCACTTCCTATAAATTCATGTTTCCTATAAATACATTTTTTGATAAAATTGCTATTATCCGCTCATTATGACATTTTAAATCAATTTAATATTTTATATAAACAAAATACAGTCCCTTGATTCTCCTAACCTCTAGCTCCTCTCTAAAAAAGGGGAGAATATGCGACAAAAAGTTTTAGTATTTCATCTCAATACATCTTATTAGGTTTCCGTTCCTCAAACCTACTTATATCTACTAACTACTGTACTGGCAAACGACTATTTACTATGTATGTAGGTGACTTTAAAAGTCAAAATTTTTTCATCCTCCTTTGTCGATCTTTCTGGTCAAAAATTTTTTTTAATCTTCATATCCCTATCTATAAATCAATAGATAAAATTTCAGACAATTTATCTATAGTAATTTATCCTTTCACGCTCAAAGAAAGGTCTAATTCTGGGTGAAACAGACTCAATTTTCAACTGATATTCTCCTAACTCTCCTGCTTCATAAGAATTTGCTAATAACTTGTAAGTTCCATTTTCTGGTAGCGTAATCACAATTCTGGCATTTTTGTCTCCACCACTATCATCATCTTGAGCTAATTCTTGACCATTTGAACTTAATAAAATTAAGTAAGAATCTATTTTATTACTACTCATATCAATAGAAATCTTTTGACCTGCTAAACCTTCAAAAGCGTAAAGGTCATAATAACTATTGTCTACAGGTAATACATTAGATTCACTGTCCAAATTGCCCTTTATTTCTATTAAACCATTAAGGTCTAATTTTTCAGCCTGTCTCTCATCAAACATTCCTGTTTGCTGTTGAGCTACTAAAGGCGCTCTTCCTTCTCGAACCGCTCTTAGAAACTCTGGGACTCTATCCATAGATATAGCAAAACCAATGCCAATATTACCCCCTAATTGACCACGAGTAAATATAGCAGTATTGACACCAATAAGTTCTCCAGAACTATTCAATAGTGGCCCCCCCGAATTACCAGGGTTAATAGCTGCATCTGTTTGGATCAATCCTCTTTCTCGATCTATACGACTAACTATTCCTACAGTAAGAGTACCTTGAAATCTGCCAAAAGGATTTCCGATAGCAAAAGCTCGCTGACCTACTTTTGTCGAACCTGGACGAGCTATTCTAATAGTAGGAAGGTTTCTTTGTCCTCGAATTTTGAGAACTGCTAAGTCTAAGTCTTCTTCACCAAAACCTATGACATCTGCTGTAACTTTTCTACCATCTGCTAAGGTAATTTTGACCACACCGCCTTGAGATACGACATGAGCATTTGTTAATACCATTCCGTCGGGACTGATAATGGCACCACTACCATTAGTTTTATCTGTATCTATGGAAACTACTGCTTGACTAGCTTGTTCATAAACACGAATATTAGTTTGTTCTTCTAGACTCAGAGAAAGTAGTGTTTCTTTTCGGTTTTTATTCAGGGGTCTGGGAATTGTATCCACTTTTATTTGAGCTTTGACTGGAGGAAAATTACTTAAATTCACACCAACTGCTACTACTATAAGTATTCTTAATGTGGTTTTTGACAAAAATTTGGCATTCATTGTTGCTTGTCAAGTCTAGTTTATATTTAATATTATTACCCAGTAATTTTTTGAAAAATAGAGTTAGGAGTTGAGTAGCCAATAGACAGAATTAATGAGTGAGTTATTCAGCAGTTGCCACTAACTAAAGACCACCCAATATTAATATTGGGTGAGAGTGTAGAACTTATTTATTTATCCTCATCCTATGTGAAAAAATCAATTCTGAATTCTTTACATCGCAAACTAAATTTATCGTCTACCTGTTTCCTGAATTCTTTCTTAATAAAAATTTTCTTCAATTGATACTTAATTCCATAGATTAGAATCAGCTACTTATTAAGACATTTTAAAAGTTATACCAGTCCCTAAAAATAATGCTTGTTTTATAGAAAACTTCAGTTATTAAGTAATAAGTAAGGTTTAGTAATGTTTTTAGCAATTATTTGTATGAAGTAAAGATATCTTATTCTTTATTTACCTAGGACCTGCGGACGTTGCATGTAACATCCCTATTAATCCCTGCTCTCAAGAAGATGTAGCAAAAATGCGTGAGATTTGGCATTACTTTGTCTGTATAAATTTTAGCGTGGAAACAATGTAATATTAAAACTATTATAATTTTTATTGTAGCTCTTAGATTAGGGTTGCTGAGTGGTAATGATTTTTAGATTAAGTATCAACGAAAAACATAAGTTTTTCAATTTTACCTTCAGCTACTTACTATTACATTTGAGCAACTTTCTCAGATTAAGTACCTAGTCATAAATAAAATTAACTTTGAAGAGGAGGAGTCCCATAGGAGAATTGTCATATGTGCGAGGTACAGGAGTAAAAATTTGGCCGGGGTTGGCAAAAATTCACTATAGCAGTGGAAGGAAAGGTTAGGATATATCAAAAGCTTAAAACTCAGACAACGTCAGATTTTTCCAACTTCAGTCCTCTCCTAGATAACTAAATCGCCTAGATAACTAAATCGCCTAGATAACTAAATCGCCTAGATAACTAAATCGCCTAGATAACTAAATCGCCTAGATAACTAAATCGCCTAGATAACTAAATCGCCTAGATAACTAAATCGCCTAGATAACTAATCGCCTAGATAACTAAATCGCCTAGATAACTAAATCGCCTAGATAACTAAATCGCCTAGATAACTAAATCGCCTAGATAACTAAAGGCCTTCTTCCTTCTTCCTTCTGCTATATCAGTTATTTTAGGTTTCATTTGGCCGACTTACTTATTCTAATAATTATTAGCACTAGACTGAAAAGTTATGGTAGATTGAATTTATCTCTTCTTTAACTATTGTATTGGGAATTGGCTTTCAAGTATTCTAGGCATTAGCTTCGCGCAAGCTTTGTAGATAAAGTTATTAATAATTATAGCAATAGCACTTTTCACTTGAGCGAAACATATAACTTTTACCATTAGACATCTGGTGGAAACTAAGTTTTTGCCCATGTATTATCAGGGTTTGAGATTAATTATCACCAGAGGTCTATGAGAAGAGGTTCGTTCTAATTTTAGGCTAAAGTCTATGTACTTTGTATTTTTTACTAAATTGAAAACTGCTAAAATTTCTATAGTTGTAGAGCAAATTAAACAAGAAATTTAATCAATTAGGGCTTCATTTTACCACAGCAAAGTATTGGGGTTATAGTTCACTGAAAATGGATATAGGAGTTCATAACATTTGAACAGTTTGAACTATTGTTTATAAACTAATAGAAAATTAGTAATAAGCTAAGAGTCATTTAGATTCTATATTCCCTCACAGGAGTGCGCATTCCCTCTCTTGGTCAGCATTCCCATGGCTAGGATACCTCGCCGGGTTCCTTCCGCTTGCATCTGTCGCACCCCGCGGTTTAGCACCGCTGTTCCCTTTGAAAAAAATTTGATATATGGTTTGAATACAAAACAGCTTATTAATGAGTAAATTAGGAATTTTGTGGTGAAGCTTTGATGATAATTTTTTAGATTCAGCAAAAATTTATTTTATACATTTTATACAGAAGTATTGATATTCAGCTACTAAATAAATAATAGAATGGGCGGGGAAAAATGGGATTTTTTTATTTACTCTAAAAAGACAAATTATCCCCACCTAATATTCCTACTTCTATTATAAATTTATTTAACCATTAACATCACTATCAACAGAATCCATAGGAGTATACTCTACATAATTTTCTGATGTTGCTTCTCCATCAGTAGATGATGCTTCTGGTGGACGACGTTTTCTAGTTCTAGGAGATGTTTCTTCCGAGTAGCTTGTTTCAGGAGTAGGACGACGAGTACGGTTATAGGGTGGCCTTTCTTCAGTACTAGAAGTATCCCAGCTATCTCGACTACGAGGGCGAGGTAGTCTATCCTCTTGTCTATTAGCATCACTGAAATTACCACGACTGCGAGAAGTAGGTCTCTTATCTTCTAAATCTACAGAGTTTTCCCAATATTCAGAAGACGCTCTAGTAGAATCATCTTCTGAACGAGGACTACGCTTGCGTGATCTTGGGTTTGTTTCTCCTGGTCTATCATAACTACTTCTGCGATTAGGAGGACGACGGCGGTAGTCATCCTCAAAATTATCTGGCCTAGAAGAACGATAATCTTGAGAACCTCTGATACGACGGTTAGCGGGATATTCTTCATAAGGTTCTAGTTCGTCTAAGTCTGATTCTGCATAACCATAAACAGGACTTACCGATCTTTCTTCATCTACAATAGGGGTACGTTCTCTAGCTTGCTTAGTTGTAAGACCTCTCATTCTGATAGATTCTGCTGCAAAGAATATGGCACTACCAGTTAACAAAAACTGACCGAAAGCTAAAATTGGGTCTAGTCTCCAGCCTTGGAATATAAGAATACCTCCACATAGTAAGCCAATGGCGGCAAAGAAAATATCGTGGTCTCTAGCTAGCTTTGGACGCCATGTGCGGAGGAAGTATAGTCCTGCTCCTGCTACGGCCAGGATTATTCCTAGCAAACTACTCCAATTTAATCCTAAGTTGACCATTCTAAATCTCCTAAGTAAGTCATAAATTAATAATTCAAGTTTAAAATTTCTACCCTGACTTGGTATCTGGACTTGAAGTTACTTGGTAGAATAAAGCTTATTTAATATTTAGTTGGATATTGTATAGCAGTCGCCATTGCTATATTTGACATATCAAAAGCTAAAAACTCAGACAACGCCAGATTTTTCCTTTTGCCTTCTGCTACATCATCAATTTAACAAAGAAAAACCTCAGCTTGTTAGGTTTGGACAATTATATCACTGTCTTCCCTATTCTATAGTCTGAGGCTTTAACTTTGTCTTTGCAAAAAAAAATTAGGTGAAACTTAAACCTAAAATAGTTTACTTTTAGGCTCTTCACATAACTGTTAGGTTATTGCAGAAAAAAGTTTATTCCTAAGAAGAATTCGTGATTGTTAAACTTCTAGGAAATGGTATTCTGACTTAACCTTTGCTCCAAAAAGAAAAATTTCTATTATCTAGGGTCTAAGAACGGGTAACTTTATCTTTTTGGCTAACGAATATTAGAAAAGCTGTAGCAGGAATAACTACAATTAGAGTTCCCGCCAGTAGACTTAATAAGAAGTTTGATAAAGAAGGAGTCATGGATTATTGCCCTTTGCCACAAAATTTGATTTACTTTATTTTAGATATTATAGCGGTTTGCGATTTTTTTTCAGTACAAATTTTGGTCGTGGTAAACAAGTAATGATTTTATCGCTTACCTCCTGACCATGAAAAGGATTTACTAATCAATATCCTTACATATTTAGGACTATCCAAATTTTTAGTGTGGCTGTACAGAAGGTAGAAGGATCAATGACTAATGTTTATGGAATTGTGTCACTGGTGGATTATTTCTACAGCGCTACACAACAGATTTTCGGGAACAGGAGATATTTCAGTGGTTGATATTAAAGCTACTTACTTAATTACATACTTATTCAAAAGTTCCTCTTCTCTTGAAAATTTGGTCAAACTTTCACAATTAACTAATCTACAAACTGCCATAACTTATATCATTATGGTGAAAAAGTTTTTTTTCAAAAGGGAAAAACTTGTATTAATAGCGCTTCATCATTTGAAATACAATCAAGTAACTTAAAGCTAATTTTTACTTTACAAAATTACATTTTTTTATTGTCTTATGGATTATCTGACATTAGCTAATTGGACTCTAGGCATTGCCCTGGGGTTAATGACTTTCTTATTTATCTTCCGAATCGTCCTCACATGGTATCCCCAGGTAAATATCAATCAACTTCCGTTTAATTTGATTTTTTGGCCTACAGAACCATTCTTGGCCCCCACTAGGAAAATTGTGCCTCCTCTAGGTGGAGTAGATATTAGTCCGATTATTTGGGTAGGGATTTTCAGCTTATTACGAGAGTTGCTTTTGGGCCAGCAAGGTTTATTAAGAATGATGCTGTAGCTGATAATTGAAAATTATTTACTACTATCGGGTTTCATCACAGTCTCAACAAAGTTTGTATATACTAACCCCTCCATAAATTCCGGAGTCTCTAAAATTCTTTGATGAAAGCTGATAGTTGTGGGAACTCCTGTCACAGCACATTCTCTTAGAGCGCGTTTCATCCTCTGAATGGCAGTAGGACGGTCTTGTCCCCAGACTATTAATTTACCAATCAAAGAATCATAATAAGGTGGAATCTCATAGTCTGTATAAACATGAGAGTCCATCCTCACTCCTAAACCTCCCGGTGGTAGATAACCACTAATGCGACCAGGATGGGGGCGAAAATTATGGTCTGGGTCTTCAGCATTAATTCGGCATTCTATTGCATGACCATTAAAAGTCACCTGCTTTTGAGTTAGTCGCAGTTTCTCTCCTTGAGCAATTCTAATTTGCTCGGCAATTAAGTCAAGTCCTGTAATTAGTTCTGTGACTGGGTGTTCTACTTGAATCCTAGTATTCATTTCCATAAAGTAGAATTCACCAGACTGGTCTAGGAGAAATTCTACAGTGCCAGCACCTATATAGTTGATAGACTTGGCTGCTTTGACTGCAGCTTCTCCCATTTTCTGACGTAGTTTAGGACTTAATGCTAGACTGGGAGCTTCTTCTAGTAACTTTTGATGGCGACGCTGAATAGAACAGTCTCTTTCTCCCAGATGAATAACGTTTCCGTGACTATCGGCCAGGATTTGAAATTCAATGTGACGTGGACGTTCAATGAATTTTTCTATGTAGACTCCAGAGTTGCCAAAGGCTGCTTCTGCTTCTCCTTGAGCTGCCTGAAGCAGTTTGGAGAGTTCGTTTTCTTGGCGAACCAGTCTCATTCCTCGTCCCCCTCCTCCAGCAGTGGCTTTGATCATCAGGGGAACGCCGATTTTTTTGGCGATCGCTACTGCTTCTTTTTCGTCTGTGAGAAGACCATCACTTCCTGGAACTGTAGGAACTCCGGCTTTTTGCATGGTTTCTTTGGCTGTGGATTTGTCCCCCATTGCCCTAATCCCTTCTGGTGATGGGCCAATAAAGGCAATGTCGTGGTCAGCACAAATTTCTGCAAATCGGGCATTTTCTGCTAGGAAGCCATAGCCTGGATGGATGGCAGAGGCGTCCCGAGTCAGGGCTGCTGAGATAATGTTGGGAATGTTAAGATAGCTTTTGCTGCTGGTGGGTTCACCAATGCAAACTGCTTCGTCCGCCAGTTGCACATGGAGGGCATGGCGGTCTATGGTTGAGTGGACGGCAATGGTAGCTATGCCCATTTCTTCGCAGGTGCGGAGAATGCGTAGGGCTATTTCGCCTCGGTTGGCTATTAGGATTTTAGAGAACCGCATTTTCGGTGCTTTTAGCTCAATTATTCAGTTAGGATAAGACTTTTTGGGTTTTTAGGAAAGATGTGAGAAAATTTTTTGTAGACATTCCAGAATTTTATGTTATTATTGTATATTGTTAGCTTATCTTCTATAATATTCTTGAAGTTTGGTTGATAGATGCTAACTAGAGCGGATGTGGCGGAATTGGTATACGCGCACGTTTGAGGGGCGTGTGGCTTTGCCTTGCGAGTTCGAGTCTCGCCATCCGCATTGGAGAATAGTCAGGGGTTGTTAGTTTAACCTCTGATTTTCTCTTTTTTGGACTCAGGAATTAACGTTAGATATGGATAATTAAAACTATAGCGCTATATCTTTAGTGCTATAGCTTTAATGTTTTAGCTGGCGAAATACCTCAAGTTGTCTTTTTGGCATGGGGCGATCGCCCTCGAAAATTTTTATGGCTAATAATCGAAAATTTTTTTAGTCAGGACTAAGGGATTTTTCCGACAAAACCACTATATGTACCATAGTACTATAGTTTTTATCTACTATATATAGTACTTTGACCTAAGTCCTGTCTAGTAAATAACTATAGTGCTACACCTTTAATGTTTGAGCTGGAGAAATACCTCAAGGTGTCTTTTTGGCATGAGGCGATCGCCTAGCAAATTTTTATGGCTAGATAATCGAAAATTATTCTAGTCAGGACTAACAAATTTTTCCGACAAAACCACTATACATACCATAGTGCTATAGTTTTTATCTACTATATATAGTGTATTGGCCTATTTTTGGTAGCGCTCACAATGATTCCGTGCGGAGCGGAAGTATCTCAACTATAACGTTATAGTTTTCTCATAGCAGTCAGTCACATTTTGTGAGCCTCCAACTATTGTGGGTGAAGGGGAGATTTATTGCTCCCCACCTACCTCTATCTCCATTTTTTGGTGGCTCTCACAATGATTACGTGGGGAGTGGAAGTATCTCAACTCAAACGTTATAGTTTTCTCGTAGCAGTCAGTCACATTTTGTGAGCCTCCAACTATTGTGGGTGAAGGGGAGATTTATTCCTACCCACCTACCTCTATCTCCATTTTTTGGTGGCTCTCACAATGATTACGTGGGGAGTGGAAGTATCTAAACTCAAACGTTATAGTTTTCTCATAGCAGTCAGTCACATTTTGTGAGCCTCCAACTATTGGGAGTGAAGGGGAGATTGATTGCTCCCCACCTGCCTCTATCTCCATTTTTTGGTGGCTCTCACAATGATTACGTGGGGAGTGGAAGTATCTAAACTCAAACGTTATAGTTTTCTCATGGCAGTCAGTCACATTTTGTGAGTCTCCGATCAAAAACTATAGTACTGTAGCTGATATAGTGTTGTAGCTACGGAAATGTCTGGAGGTGTTTTGCTCTGAAGAGATGGTGAATTCTAATTTTTGAATAGCCAGAGTGCCACAAAATATTCCGATCAAAAACTATAGTGCTATAGCTGATATAGTGTTTGAGCTAGAGAAATTCCTCAAGGTGTTTTTTTTGGCAAGAGGCGATCGCCTAGAAAATTTTCATGGCCAGATAATCAGAAAATCTTTGAAATATACTCCGCAGCAAATACGACTAACTATCTAAAACCAAAAAAGGTTGAGTTTTAGATATTATGAGGTGCTTATTTTGGAGGAATAGTCCATTGACAATCAAAAGTATGCTTGAGTAATTTTTCTAGGCTAATTACTTTAATGTTTTGGTTATGAATTTCACCTGTTTGACTTTGAATATCGACTATTTCATAACCAATATCATTTAATTCTTCTGTTAAAGACACATATCCAAAATAGCCAGAAGCATCTTTAATTAGTTCCCCCTCTTCTGGAATAGGCATATCCCAACAAACTATAAAATTCGTCACAATAAAGGGATGATTATATTCATCTGTCGGGGAAAAAGTGTATTTATATTCTAGTCCTATGTGAACTGTGTCTTTGAAACTATTTTCTTTTAATGGAACTGCTATACTATCAAGACCAACGCCACAAAAAGTTCTTGGACGTACCCATAATTTTGCATAAGGTAAGTCAATAGTAACTAAATGAGAAAACATTGTATATAATGCTCCAACCCAATGTTCTTCACCTATTTCTGGTTGTATAATCCATTTATCTTTTAATTGTTCTATGTTGTTAACTTTAAACCTTGTTCTATTTTTAATATCTTTTTTAAGCTTGTCTAACCTTTGAGTATATGCCTCTAATTTTGCCTCTTGATTTTCCTTGTTTAATCTTTCAATCAATTCACGAAAAACAGGAAGTTGTCGTTGAGCTTCATCTAAAAACTTTTTTATATGTTCCATAAATGAATCGTCTTTTAAAATTTGTTTAGAAGCATCAGTCAAAGAATTTCTATTTGTTACTACGTTAAAACTACCATTGACGATCAAAATATAATGAGATTTAACTTTGGTATCTGCAAGTATGGAATAGTCTTCTAATAATGGATGCTCAAAAATTTTATTGTAAGAACAAATTTTCACACCTTCAGATGAAATGAAAAATCCTCTTTGATCTACTAATTTAATTCCAGATTTCCCATCGCCTTTTCTACTTAATTCTTGATATTTATTTAATGCTCTTTTATTTCCATCTATTGCTAAAGTGATACAATAAGTTGTTTCCTGATATAAAAAAGTAGAACAATAACGGCCTGAAAAATTACCATCATCAAGCCTTGATACTTGAGCAGGAGTTTTGATTTTTTCAGTGGCATCAGGTTTTTTTAAATAAGGATATCCTGGTTTAATTTCTTCTAATTCATATTTATTATATTTAATCATAGACCATAGAAAAAGTTGGCATTGATCGTTATATCCAATAGTTTCTCTAAATGAAACTTCTCGCCTTTGGGGAAAACCTGTGTAGCTAGGTCTTAGTATTCTCATGTCGCCATGTCTTGTATTGAAGCGGATATAATGCTTTAAATAAGACCATTCATTTTTTCCATATTCATTTGAAGAATAAAAATTGGAGAAGTCTTGAACTTCTAATCCCTCAACAATAATCATTGTTCCTTGATGATTAAATTGAGTAGTAAAAAAATCTTGATTTAATTTCTTAAGTATATTTTTTGTTTGAGATTTTGCTGTAGGAAAAAGTTCAGTTAAAATATTCCAAGGTTTATCGTCAAACTGAGAAGAAAGATTAAAAGACTCATTAATATTTTTTTGTGGATTATCTATTGATATATATCTCCACCAAAGTTCATCTGAACATTTAGTAATAACAGTAATTTTTTTAGATGCAAAACAAAGTTTAGAACCTTGACATTTATACCCTATAGACTCTCCTTGAATTTTTCAGGAAAAACATTTCTATGTCTTACGCTTCATCATCAGTCTATGTCAAACACCAACTCGTTCGTGTGTTATAACACCAAACTCATTTCTAAGTTGCGTAGAATAATATTTTAATCAGGGTTGACTGTAGATCGACATAGACAAGTTAATAAATTTCATAATTCTGTGCAGCTTTACATAAAATTGGTATAACAGTCAATACCTAATACCTGAGACATCACACCTCACACCTCACACCAATTTGAAAAAAGAATGCTACAAAAAAAGGCTGAAAATTATGCCTAAAAAGAACTTGTCTAATCCTATATATAAGTCACCTATTTCGATTGTTTTTCGTTTTTTCCCGATCTGTTTATTCCAACTTCGGTCTTCCTTCTTACAACTTCGGTGCTGATACTATTTGTAACAAACACTTATCATGCTTGGTATAATACCTAACACCTAATTCTGTGCAGCTTCACATCAAATTGGTATAAGGGACTTCTAAGTGAAAAATATCCCATTGCACTGAATTTAGGAGAACAACAAGTAGAGAATAAAGGGAGTCCAAGAGTTGGATAATTTATTTTTTGCTATTCCCTAACAGGATTATCCGTTAATTGTATTTCTAGTAAAAATACGGGCAATTTTGTTTCTGTAATTTATTTTGAGACAATTTATTATAGTAGTCGAAGGAAAGGTTAGGACATATCAAAAGCTTAAAACTCAGGCAACGCAAGATTTTTCCTTTTTCCAACTTCAGTCCTTCCTTCTTCCTTCTGCTGTAATACTAGAAATTGCTCCCTAATATCTCAAACAAAAATCAGCGATCGCTATTCTACATAAGTTAAAAAAACTATCGCCTAATCATAGTTAAATCTGGTGTAAATTTTGATTTTTCCAATAGGGTTCAGTTAATAATTTTGAGGATAAACCTGTGGTATAAAAAGCATATTTTTACCTTGCTTATCAGATTAATTGTTGTTTTATCTAAACTGTATTGATTTATATTCAACCCAATTATGTAACTTTTTTTATGTACCTAATGTAGGATGGCGGAAATAACTGACCAGTTACAAAATCGCGGGAACAATTACAAATCAAAAATGATTGACTGTCAGATGTGCGTCTTACATTCTGAGGAGACCTCGCCAATTAGTACTCGCTTTTAAATGCATGACTTTTAACTTCCGCGTAGCGACACTAATTGATTTTATCTACTATCAGTCCACAACCTAACACCTAACACCTAACACCTAACACCTAATACCTAATACCTAATACCTTATTTATGGATTCTAACTATACAATTTAGTTTCCAACTCTTGCAAAATTTGCTTTTTATCCTGACTACCTTTAAACATTCCGAAAATGTCTAATTTCTGCTCTAATTTTCTTTCTCCACCATCGCCAATTACCCAACTAACTTGATTAATAGCATTCATAATTCCCCGATAAGCAACCCCCCCAGAAAAATTCCCTTCCTCAGTAATTCCTAATTTAATTTTCTCCTGAGTACTCATTTCTAAAGTTGAAGCGATCGCTACTAAACCCACAGCTCCAATTAAAGCTTCTCCTCCTTTCAATACTTTTACTCCTGCTAATACCCCAACACCACCACTAACCACCGCATCATCCGCTTCCTCGATTAACATTCCTTTCTGAATCGCAATATTCCCAAAGCTATTTGTAGTTTTTGCTGGATTTTCTGCCTGTTTGACAAACTGTTCTACTTTCTTTAATTTGTTAAAAACTGAGTAAAATTCTTCCCGGTCTAGTTTTTCTAATTCTAATTCTATTTCAAAATATCTTTCTCTTAAAAGTTGATATACAATCTTGCATATTATCGGAATTTCTGCCTGAATAATTATCGAGTCTAAACTTTCTGAAATAAAATTATCTGCTACTTTTGCACCTTCCTTAATCTGCTGATATAACGATAAATATTTCCGACGTTGATTATCATTTATTTCTGGGCTATTGTAAATCAAATCTACAATCAACATATCTATTCTTAACCCAGTTGATGTGGCACTTGCCAATAAATATTTATCTTTTAGTTCAGAGGCGATCGCTGAATTTAAAATCATCGCATTTAACTGTTGAAAATCATCTAATTTAGGTAAAGGGTCTGCTGCTTTAATATATTGATAAATACTCTTGATTTGACATTTTTCAGTTTCGCTTAAATTGGCAAACTCTAAAACTTGTTCCAAACTTTTATCAATACCTATCCACCGCGAATTTTCACTGGCAATTGTATAGCGTAAACCAATTAAGGAATCTATATTTGAAGAGTTAACAATAAAATCCAATAGATTGAGTGCTGCTAAATCATAAACATATAAACCAGTATTAATTCTGTTATAAGCTTCTAAACACCTAGTTTTACTTCTTTCATAAATTGATGAATGAATTATCAAATTATTCATCCGACGGTCTAGATTTAATTCGGGATTATAAAAAGTATGTAAAACTAGAAAGGCGTCATTTCCTTGTAAACCGCATTTTTTTAATCGTAAAGTAGAACCTTCAGTACTATTGGTGCGAATTCTCACGTTATAGCTTTTACCTGATTTAAGAGTAACTTTTTGAGTACCTCCCTGACTCGCAACCTGATAAGCAACAAAGATATGATATATTTCTTCTTGTTCTAAATCATTTTCTATTTCTGGAGATGATTCAGAATTAGTTTGCTGTTTTCCAAAGGCAGATTCTTTAGCAGTTTCTCTAAAATATTTACCAATATTTGATGCTTTATTACTGATAATTTCTTCCATTTCTGAAGTTTTAGTTTTAGCAGTTTCGGAAGCTTTTTCACTGATTGACTGCCTGGCTTTAGATACTTTTTTACCAAGATTTTCTCTAACTGTTGATGCCTTGTTAGTCATTGATTTCCATAAGGATGATGGTTGTTTTTTATTCATAATTTTGATTATTTATAAATTATCTCTCTTGTATCATACTTAATATCTGAGAACTAATAGTAAAAGGTTCAGTACTAAGCTATACTCAAAGAATCTGTAACATTTTAGGATTTAATCGCTGTCAGTCTTTTTTTTCTTATACCAAATTTAGACCAAGTTATACCAATTCCTAAAAATCATTCTATACTTATATAACACTTCAGTTATTAAGTAATAAGTAAGGCTCAGTAATGTTTTGAGCAATTATTTGTATGAAGTAAAGATATCTTATTCGTTATTTACCTACTCCCTACTCTAAAAAATATGTAGCAAAAATGTGCTAGATTTGGTATTACTTACATCTTAATCTGTGTTTTATATCTATAGTAGAAAATTTTATCCCTTGCAGATTTTATAAATATTAATTTTTTTTATCTTTTTTCATAGACTTATCTTTTAATATTCCCTGTTATTTTGGGTGCATCTCATATTTGCAAAAATACTTTTTTCCTATATATTCCCTATTCCCTATTCCCTATTCCCTATTCCCTGTTGCCAGATGAGCTTTTGCCAGATGAGCTTTTGCCTAAAAGCGATAAATTTTTGGCTTTATTCATGCATTGAGATGTACCCGTTATTTTATGAAGTTGTTACCTTATAGACAAATTTTTATGAAATTGGTATTAGCGCTATATTTTATTCATAGACGCAGTAATTTAATTTTTGTTTACTAATAGTATGAAATATAGCAAAAATCTTTATTGAACTTTAAATTGCTTGACTTGTTTTACAGCATGATATGAATGTGCAGCATGATCTAGGAAAGGAAGAAACAAAAAGCCAATACTAGAAAGTTTTGATCTTCCATTAATACTTCTTAAAGGAATGGCTTGAAGTCCCCCATAAAAGATTTAGAGGCAGTTTAAATACTCCTCTAAATTTACCTTTTTACTTCTGATAAAATTTCACATAAATCATGCATTAAGTGCGTAATTAGTCGGTCTCCATTTCTGACCGAAAGGCTACGTTAAAAGCTGGGTTAAGATGAACTTCATTACAATTAAAAGTCAAAAGTAAAAAGTTTAAGATTGATTTAGCTAAAAAGTTTAACTGATAATAATTTTACTTATACCATTTCTCCATGAAGTTGCAGTTAATATAAAGACAAGAATAGTCACTGTAATCATGTCTGAGCAACAATTATTAAGCACATTGTTAGAGAGAAATGGTATTAGGTAAGAATTTTGCACTTATTGTGTCAGTACTTACACATTTTTCCGAAAAAAACACTATATATACCATAGTGCTATAGTTTTTATCTACTATATATAGTACCTTTGCGTAAGTTCCGTGTGTGAAATTATTCGTGACAAAATTTTAAGTTAATTGGTATTACTTCCTTTAATTAGGGCTTGCTGATTAAATACCAAAGCATTGACAGATAAAGGTTGTAGCATTTTTTGGTCTAAAAAAGTGTCAGCTTTTCGGTGGCAAGAGCTGCATAAAGCTAGTATTTTGGGACGATTATGGCAGAAAAATCACTCTTACAATTTTTCCGACTACCTCCTCTATAATTGCCATTTCTCCTGACTCGGCTTTTCCCCTCCTGGGAGGGGCGGGGGTGGGTTGACTCCTACCCTCACCCATAAGACTTTCCATACGCAAACCCTAATTAGGGCTTGCTGATTAAATCTAAAAGCATTGGTATATAAAGATATTAGCCAAGGCGTGTACTAAAAAAGTGCAAGGTTTTTGCTCCCTTAAGCTGAAAATGTCAGGATTTTGAGCAGACAAGGGCAGAAAAATCTCAGAACAATTGTTCCGACTACATCCTCTGTAATTCCTCATTCCTCCTGACTCGGCTTTTCCCCTCCTGGGAGGGGCGGGGGTGGGTTGACTCCTACCCTCACCCATAAGACTTCCATAAGCAAACCCTAATTATTTTGATGCTAGTAGAAAGAATTGAGTCGGGACGCTATGATCGGAATAACTAAGTTAAGTTTTGTAAAGAAAAAATTGACTGCTATTTCACCCAAACATTCTATTATACAACCCAAACCTTGGTACTCCCTAGCTCCTTTATGGCAAGGAGGAGAAGAAGTAGTTCGCCAAGGTCTGCCCCACTCCCAACTTTCACCCACATGGCAAATATTACTACTTGGAGATGGCTCTCCCACTCGTCACTTGCAACTTTTGACAACTGAACCCACAGAAGTTGATGTAATTGATATGTCTCCCATTGGCATGAATCTGGATAATGCCCCTGACTTAATTCATGCTGTACCTGGCCCTAGACTGCGACGACAGGTATGGTTGAGAACAACTTCAGGACAAAGGCTAGCTTATGCTGCTTCCTGGTGGGAAGCGAGTCATGTGGATGAGTATTTGCAAAATCGGTCTTTGCCTATTTGGGCTAGTTTAGCTCGTTTGCGGACCGAATTATATCGAGATGTCCAGGGAATTTATTATGGTCATTCTAGAGAATTAGAGTTAGCTTTTGGCGAGTTAGGACCATTTTGGGGGCGACATTACCTATTTTGGCATCATGGCCAACCACTGACATTAATTTATGAAGTGTTTTCACCTTATCTTAAGAAATATTTGGGACAAACAAACGTGACGGATACAGACTTTCAAAAGTAATAGTTGTTAATTTTTTGATTGCCATAAATATTAAGAATCGACAAATTTTGGATGAATTTAGATGTACAAATAGGATCATCTATTTCTACGTATTTCTGAAGTTTAGCTTTGACTTTGAAAGCGCAACTCCTCCGTAGGAGGCACTCATAAATTATTATGGTTCGACCTTAACCTTATATCAAGTCTCATTAATTAGCCATAATAAAAATGTTCTTCTTTTGAGAGAGAATATTTTTTCGGTGCGGAATGCGCAGAAAACAAATTTCCCCTACCTCCCTACTGCCTAAATTTTTCCGAAGTGGTTATTCAAACAGACATGATACTAGACTTTGTCAGATTGTATAAAAAAACCGGGCATGAGAAGTTTTGTTCAAAATTTTTTTTAATTCACACTCTAAAAGTCTGGGTTTTAGGTCAGGGATTTTTCGATAAAGTTGCAAAAATTTGATCAAATAGTTCTGTTTTGTATTAAGTAGGAACGTTAAAGATGAATTGAAAAATAGTGGTTTGTCAAAATAATTTTAACGGATGATAAACTATCAAAAATTTTGATTTATCGGCTTTTCAATTTTGAAATACCCGTCATTTTTATTTTGACGGAGCAATATAATGAATAAACAGATTTGGTATAAATTATGATGCTGATGCGCTAAATTTTACTTTAAACTTAGACACCCACACGATAATCTTGAAAAAGGTGTGGGTATCTCATACAAAAAGTTTTTATTATTCAGTAATCAATCATCAAAGACTATAACAGTTTGCCATTAAACGAACTGTAATTACAGTAAGTAGTCAGTAATTAGAATATCGGTAGTATAGGACTACAATTATCATTAATTTTAAGGTCTTTGACTGTTTTCCATATTATTTTTTTGCTACATCATTTAATTGAAAATATATTCAGTATTTATCCTCTGGTTTCCTAGTATCTTAACCACAATTTAGACCGGCAAAAATAAATAATATTACTCACTATTTTGTGAATACCAAAATTCTACTTAAGCTATACACAAACCGCTATATTTCATCATTTTAAACTTGGACAGGATTTTCTAGAACAAGTTTAGAACGCTTCAATTTGTCTGGCAAAGGAATAGGATAGTCACCAGTAAAACAGGCAGAACAAAAAGTCTTAGGATCTTCATCCGTTGTTCTTAACATCCCCTCCCAACTCAAGTATGCTAGAGAGTCAACACCTATTTGTTCAGCAATTTCTGCAACTGATTTTGTTGCTCCAATTAATTGCTCCTGATTATCTGTATCAATACCATAAAAACAGGGGTGAGTAACTGGTGGGGAAGAAATTCTCATGTGAACTTCTGTTGCGCCAGAATCTCGCAAAGCTTTAACGATTTTTTTACTGGTGTTGCCACGCACAATGGAATCGTCAACCATAATAATTCGCTTACCTTCTAGTACATCTTTGAGAGGGTTAAGTTTCATTCGGATACCTGATTCTCTCATGTGTTGAGTGGGCTGAATAAAGGTACGGCCAACATAGCGATTTTTAATTAATCCCTCAGCATAGGGAATACCTGATTCTTGAGAAAAACCTATAGCTGCTGGAATACCAGAATCAGGAACACCTATTACCATATCTGCCTCTACTAAAGATTCCCTTGCTAACTGGCGTCCTATTTTCAGTCTGTAGCTGTATAAACTACCACCTTCCATTATACTGTCAGGGCGGGCAAAATAAATCATTTCAAAAATACATAGCTTCCTTTGTGGTTTCTGATTCCAGTGGAAGGAAGCCATGCCTTCTTCTGTAATCCAAACTAACTCTCCAGGTTCAACATCTCGGAGATATTCTGCACCAATAATATCTAAAGCACAGGTTTCTGAGGCGAGGACATATCTTTTTGGGTTGATATCTTCTAAAGTACCAATCACAAGGGGTCTTACACCGTGGGGGTCGCGTACTCCCATCAGACCTTCTGGAGTACCAATAGTTAAACTGAAAGCTCCTTTACACAAATGAAAAGCACTAATAGCAGCTTTTAGCCAGCTTTTACCAGTTTTAACTTCTGTGGCGATCGCTAATGCAATCATTTCTGAATCTGTAGTGCTCTTAAAGTTACATCCACGGTTGATTAGTTCTTTTTTTAATTCTTGTGTATTGACAAGATTACCATTATGTGCAATTGCTAAAGGTCCAAGAGGGGTCTCAACAAGAGCAGGTTGAGCATTAATAATCTGACTAGAGCCTGTAGTAGAATAACGAGTATGACCAATTCCTATATTACCAGTCAACTGCTGTAAGATATACTCATTAAATACTTGAGATACTAGCCCCATTCCTTTATGTATGTAAACTCGATCGTCTTGAAAAGTAGCAATTCCTGCAGACTCTTGACCTCGATGCTGTAGTGCATATAAGCCAAAATAGGTGAGTTTAGTTACATCTTCTTCTGGGGCATAAATTCCGAAAACGCCACAAGCTTCTTCTGGTTTATCTGTCTCAAGATAATTTTCTAAATGTTTCTCAGTAGTTGAAGGGTAGTTGTCAGTCATGGTTATATTTTAACTCCTTATCAGGATTATTAGTTTTTATAACTATTTTCAAAGTGGTAAATTATCTGGTCTAAGGATAGATAGACTAGGAAAAATTTAACCTCATCTTAAACTATAGTAACTAATTTTATGAAGTATTGTAAACTAAATAGGTAAAATATTAAGCTCATCAGGGCGATCGATAACTTATCAAACCCTTCGATTTATAAAATTACTAGAATGCTGGTGGCATTCTACTGGAGCTTGCTTAAGGCAAAAAAGTTTTCCTAGAGTTATTTAGTACTAATTTTTGCATCAAACAATTTCGCAAAAAGGTAAGGAAGAAAAAAGAATAAAAATCATGATAGAGATTGGGTAGGAAATATGATTATCAACCTCTTAGTAGGCATAAATTTCCAAATTCCTTTTTATAGTATTATTTTTGATAATTGGTATTAATGTTGGTAAAATCTGTGTAGTAGAAATGAATCGCCGTTTCAGGTTTAATGTATCATGTCCAGTTAAATACTTAAGTTAAGTCATTTAGAAATATAGCAATCCTAAATAGGTCGTGACAAATCAAAAAGTAAATAAAAAAACTGAAACTCTTACCAGTTAAGTGTTCCCAGTTAAGTGTTCCCTAAAAAGCAGTAAGATTTTTGACACGAATAAAATAGGATTGCTATATGTATTATTAAACAAATATCCTATGAGTAAAGTGTTAGCTATTTTAGGGGAATTAAGCAATCGTGACATTGATTGGATGATTGCTAATGGTAGTAAGAAAAAAATTACTACTAACACTATATTAATCCATGAAGGTCAACCAATTGATGCTCTTGATATTGTACTTGATGGCACAATGAAAGTTTATGTAGCTGGTGTTGGAAATCAAGAGATAGGTATTATTACTTCTGGTGAAATTTTGGGAGAGATGTCTTTTGTAGATGGTCGATTACCATTTGCTACTTTAAAGGCGATAGAAAATACTTTAATTCTGTCTATCTCTAAACAAAAATTAAATGAAAAATTAGAGCAATATGTATTATTTTATCTCAGATTTTATCGACTCGATTACGCGGTACTGTAACCCGCTTTAGTGAACATAAAGATTTACTTGATCAAGATAATTATGGGAATAATAATACTGAAACATTAGCAGACAATAGTGCCGTAGCTAAGTCTAGATTTGAAGCATTAATGGAAGTCTTAGGAGTAGTTAAAGAAGCACCTCAGCAATCAGCAAATTTTTTTTGAGATGCCCTCGTTTGCGGAGCATTAATGACCCTCTTTCTTCATTAGACATCTCCAATAATAAACAATAAAATTATAGCGGTTTTCATTAACATAGAATACAGCTATTAGGTCTGTAATTATTAAACTTCAAACATACTTATATTTTGTCTGTAGTCAACATGAGTGAAAACCGCTATAATTATCCCACTCTTATTCATTAATTCTTTCCCCCTACTTCCTACTCCCTTTTTTCTGGAAATGTATATTTAATTTGTACTTTGAAGCTAAAAATTTGAAGATGTCAGAATTTGATCAAAGTGAAAATCAACAAAAATTCGACCGGATAATCATGGGTTATTGTCTAGATATGGCCCAACAAGCTTTAGGTAAAACTGCCCCTAATCCCATGGTAGGTTGTGTGATCGCTCAAAATAGCCAAATTGTAGGAAAAGGGTTTCATCCTGGTGCAGGTCATCCTCATGCAGAAGTGCTTGCTCTCAAGGAGGCAGGTGAAAAAGCAAAAGGAGCTACTGTTTATGTGAGTTTAGAACCATGTAATCACTATGGACGTACGCCACCTTGTACGGAAGCTTTAATTGCAGCAGGTGTAGCAAAGGTTGTGGTGGGAATGATCGATCCAAATCCTTTGGTTGCAGGTAGTGGTATTGCAAAATTACGAGAAGCTGGTATTCAAGTAGTGGTTGGAGTGTTAGAAGCTGAATGTCGTCAACTAAATGAAGCTTTTATTCACCGAATACTCCACCAAAAACCCTTTGGAATTTTGAAATATGCCATGACTCTTGATGGCAAAATTGCTACTACTACAGGTCATAGTGCATGGGTGACATCACCCGCAGCGCGGAGTGAAGTACATAAGTTGCGGGTTGCTTGTGATGCTGTGATTATTGGAGGCAATACGGTGCGTCGAGATAATCCACTTTTGACGAGTCGCAGCAGTAAAGTTGATAATCCTTTGCGGGTGGTTATGAGTCGCGGTCTAGATTTGCCTGTAGAGGCAAATTTATGGGATGTTGATGAAGCTAATACTTTAGTGTTTACAGAAGTAGAGTCTAATCAAGAATTCCAGCAATATTTGAGGCAAAAAGGGGTTGAAGTAGTAGAAGTTTCATCATTGACTCCGGCAAAGGTGATGGAAAATCTCTACAATCGCGGATTTCTTTCCGTACTTTGGGAATGCGGGGGGACTTTGGCAGCAAGGGTGATCGCTGATGGTGCAGTGCAGAAAATATGCGCTTTTATTGCTCCTAAAATTATTGGTGGGCAAATAGCGCCTTCACCTGTAGGGGATTTAGGATTAATTAAAATGACAGAAGCTGTGGAGTTAGAGAATGTGAGTATTCGTGCTGTTGGTTGTGACTATTTATTGACAGGTTATATTATATTCGATTGAATACTAATACTTTGATGGAAGCAAGATAGGAGGAAAGAGGGGAAGGTTGAAAAGAGTTTATTCATGATAAATTCTTATTCAAACATTTTGATGATTGATCTTAAAGTATATAATATTATTTCCGGATAATTAGTGACCAAAAAAACTTCTCTTTTTCTTCCTCTTTATTCTTTATTTCCTCCTGATATCAAATCCGGTAGCATCGGTGTAATTAGATAGTTAATCTAGGAGTCAGGAGTCAGGAGGACCTCCTCAGGAGGGAAGAGAATGCGCGAAACATTTGCTCTTGGATGAAGATGAAATTTTTTTTTATACCGAACCCGAGCGGATTTGATATGACTCGGTCTTCCTGACTCCTCCGTTGTTTATTTATAAGTATTCAACCGGACATGATATAAGTTCTCAATTTTCCGGTAATATTAGCATTATTAAGTATTTAGTAATCAAGAAAGATATACAAGTAGATATTGAGGCAAGTTTACGGTTGAAATACGAAATAAAATAATACAGCGTTTTCCGTTGTTATGAGGTACAGTAACAACACTTGGCAAACCAGTTTTTTAAATGTTGAGGATTCATTGACTTAATTGCCACAGAGATGATTCTATCAACCATTTTTGCTGTAGTTGGAGAAAAGCTCCGTAAAAAAGATTTTAATTGTGACCACCATAATTCAATGGGATTAAAATCAGGAGAATATGGAGATAAATTTATGACTTTAGCTCCTACAGATTCAATTCTATGTTCAATTGATGCTAGTTTATGTGCGGGTAAATTATCCATAACTACTACTGCTCCTGGCCATAAATCAGGCAGTAAAAAATGTTCAATAAATACTTTGAATGCTTTCTTGCCATGGAATTATTTATTGTCATTAACCCTACTACTTCTTTAACACTTATTGCACCAATTACTGTGACTTTTTGACCTCGATAAAATGGCTTCATTTCATATACTCTAGTTCCCTTGTTTGAACCAGCATGAGTTCTTGTTAAACCAAGTATTACACCTGTTTCATCTATAAACACTAAATTTTCTGGGTCTATATCTTTCACTTTTTCCCCATATTCTGCTCTTAATTTTTCAACTCTTTCTGTCCCCGCTTGGCTACTACGAAGTGTTTTTTTTACGGCTTAATCCCAGTTTTTGTCAAGCTCGAAATATGGCAGTACGACTTACCCAATTTCCTGTTTTTAGTCCAAATAATTCACATAATTATTCTAGAGTTGCATCTGGATGTTCTGATACCAATTGTTTTAAATCTAAATCTGCATTTGTCAGATGACTAAACCTTGGTTTCCCAGGTTTTAAGGGTTCTAAATTTCCATCTGTTTTCTGTTGCTTTACCAGTTTTTGCACTAAACTTTTAGCAACAGAAAATATCATGGCCACCCGACGAATTGATACTTTCTGGTGAATATGTGCAGCAACTATTTTTTCTCGGAGTTCTGTTGGATATGACTTGATAACTACATGATTAAATTCTTATTTCTAACTGTACCTCATAACTTCGGAAACTGCTGTATTATCTTTATACAAATAAAATCAACCTTAGATTTGGAGCTTGTAGAGAATATGCATAGAATTTATGAACTAGAAAACCATGGTAGTAATTACAAAAAATTAATCTATTTTTTGATTTTTCACGACTTATTTTAAATAGCTATATCTGAATATAAATTAGAGCGGTTTTCAGGAAGATGGAATACGCAGTAAAAATTATAATTCTTGTATAGATCCTCTATATAACTGTAGTCTAATAAAGCGAAAACTGCTATAAATGTATACATAATCTTTTAAATCTGATGACATATATTCCTAACTCAAAAAGTATAGATCCCAGGCCAGATAATCCAGGAACACCTATAGCACTTAACTCCAGATTTTATATCGAGCGACCACCTTGCGAAGAACGTGCATATCAAGAAATTGCTACTCCAGGTAGTTTGATTAGGATTAGAGGGCCTAGACAAATGGGAAAAACTTCTTTCCTACTACGATTGATTAACTACACTAAAACTTTAGATTACCGAATCATAACTATAGATTTTTTACAGACTGATACAGCAGTTTTTGAGAGTACAGAAAAATTTTTACGTTGGTTTTGTATTAATCTTAGTAGGCAGCTAAAATCGACTTATAATATAGATGATTATTGGGACGAAGATATAGGATATAAGGTATGTTGTACGATTTTTGTTGAAGAACTATTACATGAAGTTTATAGTCCTGTAGTGTTGATTTTTAAAGAAGTTAATTGCGTCTTTAAATATACTAAAATTACCCAGGATTTTTTACCATTATTACGATTTTGGCATGAACAAGCTCGGATAGTAGAAATTTGGAAAAAACTGCGATTAGTTTTAGTTCATGCTACTGAAATATATGTTTCATTAAGTGTGAATCAATCACCGTTTAATCTTGGTTTACCCATTAAATTATCTGAATTTACACTAGAACAAGTTAAAGATTTTGCTCAACGTTATGGACTTAAGTTGCTAGAAGAACAAATACAAGAATTGATGAATTTAGTAGGGGGGCATCCCTATTTAGTACATCTGGCTTTAGATAATTTATATCATCACAATTTAACTTTTAAAGAATTATTAAGAGATGCTCCTACTCAGAGAGGAATTTATAGTGATTATTTACGCAGTTTATGGACAGTATTACAAAAGCAACCAACACTGGCAGCTACATTTACACAGCTAATTACAGAACCAACAAATATTCAATTGGAACCGATGATTACTTATCAACTAGAAAATTTAGGATTAGTCAAAATAGATGGAAATATTTGTGTTCCTTGCTGTAAGTTATATTCTCTCTATTTTCAAGGGCAAAAATTAGGGCAGACAAGTGATCGAACTGTGGCAGAAAAAACCAAAAATCAAGATTATCAAAATCCACAAGTTTTTACAAATATTAATTCTGTTAAAATGAGTAACCATGATTTTTTTAACTTCTACACTAAGATTGAATGGAATAATATAGTTGCTGAAAACTATCCGATTGCTTTGATATTAGGTGAAATAGATAATTATCAAGTTTATAAAAATCAATATGGAACTAAATTTAGTCATAATTGTGTACAAGTTATATCAAAAAAAATATCTCTAATTTTACAGGATATTCACAATGTACATTTCAACAAGGAAAACGAACAATTTATAATGATTTTGCCGAAAATAGATGGTGGAAAAGCAATTTCTATTGCTGAAATAATTATCCGAGAAATTAAAGAATTGACATTATCTCCTGACAGAGATATGTGGACTAATTTCCCTAACTCTATAGTAACTATGAGTATGGGAATTGCTTGTACAATTCCCAGCGAAAATGAACCTAGTAGTCTGTTTTTAGCAGCAGCAGAAGCCCTTTTTGAATCTCAAGAACAAGGAGATTGTGTTGCTTTGAGTTCATTTTTAAATTATCAAGATTCTTGAGTATCAAAAGATCGATAGTTTATTTATGTCAATTTATAGATACCAGCCTTTCTAGAAAAAATTATCAAAAATTCTGGCAAGTAATTTGGAGTTTATGTTTAATTACAATTATTTTGCTTCGGGCTAATAATGCAATAGCAGGAACACTTACTTCCAGAATTAACGATTTTCCTAACTGGGAAAATAAACCATCAATTAGCATCGCTAAAGAGGACTTAATTTATCCAGACTGGATGGCAGGAAATTGGAATGTTAAAAGCACTTTAATAGATATGGTTGCACCATTAGCTCCAGAAATTGTTACGCCAGGCTTTGAAAATAATCGTAAATATTTGCATCAATCAGTAAATTTTAAAGTTAGATTTATTAAGTTCGAGCCAAACTTGAATATCGAAGAAATATCCCAACAAAAATTAATTAATCTGCCCATATATTGGTCTAATCAAAAATTAGATTTACCCCCAAAAGCAGTTATTGCAGATCGAGAATTTAACGGATTAAATATTGGCAAAGCGCTTTTGGGTGACGATGCAATTTTATCTGTAAAAATTGACCAAAATAATCCTAATCTTCAGACAACTATTTTGCGAGATAATCTAGAGTTAATTTCAGTTATTACCAGTAGAGCAAGCGAACAATTAAAACCAGATAATTTTATTACCTGCGAAATAACTCAGCAACTATTTCAGGGTGAGACAATGATTTACTTAAATGAGGTAGAAACAACTACAGATTATCATCACATTCTCGATGAAAATCAAGGAGAAATAATTGAAGCAAATCAGATAACTGCTATTTATTTATCACCTCAAGACCCTGATTATTTTGTGGCAGGTAATCATCCCGTAGCTTTGTATCGTTATCAGTTAGAATTATTGCCTTTGGTAGAGGAATAATATCATGTCCCCTTGAATACTTATAAATAATGGAGTAGGGAGTAAGGAGCGGGAATAATAGGAATATTTACCCTGTGTAAAAAGATAGGTTTTTTCATCACTAATTATCCAGACTTAATATAATTCAGAATTTAGGAATCAAAAGATTTGAAGGAATTTTTTACTGCTTTTTATAGAAGTTTAAGTTTTGTTAGACCATAGTAGAGACTTTCCATAAAGGGTCTCTACAAAAATAGAAGTTTAAGTTTTGTTAGACCATAGTAGAGACTTTCCATAAAGGGTCTCTACAAAAATTGCAGTTCTTAGTCTGTGTTCCATTTTGATAAAAACCACTATAATTTTGCGCGATCGCCTCTTTGCCTTGAGGTGAGGAATTTTGATTGGCGATCGCTCTCAGAACAAAATCAAAATATAGATCGAGCATTATTGAGGGCTTGCTGATTAATTCTCAAAGCATTTACAGATAAAAGCTTCAGCCTTTTTATACTGAAAAAAAGTGCAACTTTTTAAGCTTGAGCTGCCAAAAAGTTAGGATTTTGGGCAGACAAGGATAGAAAAATCAAGGGACAATTATTCCGACTACCTCCTCTATAATTCCCATTTATTCTGACTCGGTCCTCCTGACTTCCCCTCCTGGGTCCCCTCCTGGGAGGGGCGGGGGTGGGTTGGGTTAGGGGTGGGTTGACTCCTACCCATAGCAAAAGACTTTATTCAGCAAACCCTATTTAGGCATTTCTGGAATATTTGATCTTGAAGAGATTTTTTTACCCTATAAAAAATAAATCTGTCAATGGCTATAATTGCTTAAGCACCGATACCTATTCAAAATTTGTTTTTTTGAGATTTATTCAACCGTGGAGAAAGTATAAATTTTTGCACCCTATATTGACGAAAAATAGAAGGTTGTAGCTTTTTCTAGATAAAATTTCTTATTTTTAAATAAAACACTGGCACAATAAACTATGTATCTATATGATACCAAATCGCTGAAATAACGCAAGTCCGTGAAATATTTTGTAATAATTAGCTAAAACAAGAGATTTTTTTGATAAGCAGAAAAAATTATAAGAGTTAATTTTATTGTTTAAATTTATATTTTGGCGTTATGGCGGGAAACTGTTTTTTGATTTTAGTAATGGAATGCTAATCTTACTTTTGACTTTTGACTTTTAATTTCCGTGAAATGGTAGAAGAGGGTAATCGCGACTCCTGTAGGAAAGTGAAGATTTGAGAGTTATTTTGAGTTGTCATAAATTAGAGATTTTTTCAGGAAATAAGGGAAGCAAATGGAAAATATCTCTAACAAAATGCGCCGACAAAGAAAGATTTTTGGCAACTGGTCTAAATCTCAATTAACTCATAAAAAAAAGAGATGTTTAATAATAAATTTGCGATCGCCACTGTCACAAAACCAGATTAGAAAACCACATACATAATAGAGAGGTGAAATTAAATCTTGAATTAGGACAAATACTCTCTAATAAATACATTTATTCTTGAGTAATTAAATGAGTTTTGTTTATTGGTCAGCTCTCTCAAGATTTTGGGAGAGTATTTTATCCATAATTTGAGTAATTTTGGAATTGATTTAGAAATTACTTTCTTTGGCTTCTGATGATCGAGTCTGCTAGATGTCTAATCAGAAAAACAGTCTCTTGCAGGTTGGGTTGAGAGACCTGAGATTGCTTCCCAAAGGTTAACCCAACAAATATATTTTTTGTTGGGCTGAACCTAATTTGCCTACCTACAATATCCTGGCTAAATTATCAGAACATGACAGCAGACTTTTTTCAGATTTTACTCATTACACAATTAATCTAATTGTAGAAGATTTACCAATTTAGAAGATTCTTGTCTTGAATCAGACTTTTTTGCTTTGCTGTTAGTTGGTAAGACTCCAGAGTTTGATGAACAGACAGAAATTCTTTAATCCTTAATTACAGAAGAAAAATACTTTTGATAAAGCACTTATTAAAGGATTACTAATATTAAGAGCGATCGCCTCCTCACAATATAAGGCCATTGTAGGAAGCGATCGCCTAACTTATTAAAACAACTAACGTTTCTCTAACCAACTCAATAAATCTTTCAGACTTTTGAAGTCTAAAAAATCTTCTCCTAAACTTTCTAAATTTTCAATGGATAAATCTTCCACTTGACTACTTATAGTTACTGGAATTTCTCCAAAACACTTTTTCAGTTGACGCATGATTAAGACTATTGTTTGATTAAGTCGTCCTTGTTCTACCGCATAAGTTATTCGCCCTCTTTAATCTTGCAAGGTTATTCCCCGACAGTCAACTATATCTAGTTCTTCTGCCGTCATATTAATTTTATTGGCAATATTTAAAGCCATTTCTATCTCTGATACTTCTCCCAAATTTTCTGGTATTTCATGCAAAGTAGCTGCCTCTTTCAAAAAATAAATCCACTTATCAGTCAAACTATTCAACTCTGACAAAGTTCTCTTAAACTTTGGTAATTCTACAAAAATTAACCGCAATTCTCGCTCCAGGCATTCAAACTTTTTGATTTCCTCTTGAAACACAAATTTATTAATCACACCCTCAGTATTATTAAACAGAATAAAATCAGTAATAGTCACCGCAATTGCTGGATTTAATAGAGGATAATCTTCTCCTTTTTCTAATTGATTGGCATAAGCTTTAGCTAGGTTATAAGCTACCCGTTTGCTAAAAGCAGTCATTCGCGCCACTTGCATTTCAATTACTACCAGAGAGCCATCTCTTAAAACTGCTTTTATATCTAAATAAGTCTCCTTTCATCATATTATCTGACCGGGATTATAAGGATTGACAATTGTCAAAGATTCAATTACTTTCTCTCCTTCATAAATAATCGCATTCAGAAAGCTAATTAAAATCTCTTTGCTTTGTTCCGATCCAAATATTTTTTTAAAGGCATAATCGACTTTTGGGTTAATAAATCTCATAATACTTTTGATACATTTAATCTCAGAAGTTATGAAAAATATTGTAGCTGAAGCCATTTTCACTGTAAAAAATATCAAAGTACCGTTAGAGTCCTGGCTGAGTTTTGTGAAGATTCGATGAAAACAAGCCTTTCTGATTTCTGGAAATCTACTATAAGTTTTACTTATAATTATAAAGTATCTCCGTTGTTATAAGGTTTTTTTTCTTCATATCAAATTGAGCATTTAACAAAAATCTAAATTATTTTGTGATTAACATTGTTACTATATAGCGCTTCTCAGGCGGTAGAAAAGTTTATTGGTTGATCTGGAATTTAGAAGTATTTGAAAAACTAATATATTTACTATATAAAGATTCAGTAAAGATGCTGATTTGTTATTGTTTTATTTTTTTGTTGGCACTATTATCAACTTATAACTAATGATACTTAGTGGAACTTAGACATTTTCTGGGAGAAAAACTGTCTGAAAGTCATTCTAGACAAGGGAATTACGTCAATGACCTAAAAATTGCTGAAACCCTTGGTAGTTAAGGATTTATACCTTTTAGACCTAAAAAGCTCTGCCTGTCTATGTTTGAGCCTATTTTCTATTGCTGTTTTGTTTGAGTCCCATTAGACATTTTGTCGGCTAGAAAGTTTATCAAAGTTAGTCTAGGCATGGGAAGGACGTCAAAGACCGAAAAATTGTTGTTAGCTCCGCATTCCGTGGGAAAACACCGATTATTCCTATATTTATCCATTTTTGACCTAAAATACTCTCCCTGTATAGATTTGATGCCATTTTTTGCCTGAATTTTATCTAAGTCCTACTAAGTAATTCTTGAGTCAAACATTTTTTGAGGTTTTTCATAGGAAAACTTATGAAACAATTTTCTTTATTACAAAAGTTGCTTCCAGTCGGAATTAGTCTGGGAATGCTTTCTGTTCCTCTCTCTGTGGTGGTATCTCCTTCAGCAAGAGCAGCCACTTTTACTCCTGGTGAGTGTGGCCGACTAACTGGTTCTGAGATCCCTATGGGATCTATTACTTGTTTTGATAAAACTTTTAGTAATTTTGAACTTATTGCCGAGTTCGACATACCTGCTGGTGCTCAAATTATAATCGGAGTAGCTAGTGATGGAGAAACATTTGAGCTTGAATTAGATCCCGGTCAAACTTTAGGTTCATTCACAGGTACAGCTACTTATGATGTTACAATCGCCAACCCTGACTTTTTCTTTGATCAAGTAGGTCTTAATAGTGATGTAACTTCTGGCGGAGTTGAAGCACAGGTGACAGATGGGTCTGGTGGAACTGGCAATCTACTACTTGAGCTAGTAAGTTCTGATGGAAATTCAGTTACCCCAACGCCTATTCCTGGTCCAACGATGTATCAGTTTATCAGTGTTATGAATACAGTCTCCATTCCAGAGGGTGGCACTTTCGATGGCTTCAAGAACACCTTCACGCAAAAAAGGGTAACACCAGAACCTGGCACTATCCTCGGACTCCTCGCTGTTGGAGGTTTGGGTTTAGGTCTGAAGCGCAAGAAGCAAGCTTAGAAAAAGTTAATTGGGCTATAGACAAGAGGTAAAGTTGAGCGATTCCCTTTGCTGAGTGGCAAGATAATCGCTCAACCACTTAACAAATTCTCATACCTTCCTAAAGCCATCAAAGGAAAATACTGCGGATAAAAATGATATTTAATATAAAAATGACAGGGAAACCCAGTACCAGTAAATTCCGACTCTAACCAACTCCCATCATCATTCTGAGTCGAAACCAAAAAATCAACACCCCTATCAATAGCCTCCCTAGCAAAATTGCCAGTCGCTTCCCCCGCCGCCAATAAACCAATTAACGCCCAAGCAGTCTGAGAAGCTGTACTTTTCCCCATCCCCTTCAACGACGGGTCATTATAACTCCGACAACTCTCACCCCATCCCCCATCCGAATTTTGACAACCAACCAACCAACTCGCCCCCTTCTCAATAAAACCTCGATGACTTTCCCCTGCCACAACAGCCAAAGCCGAAATTACTCCACTCGTACCATATATATAGTTAACTCCCCACCGACCAAACCAACAACCTTCTCCTTCCTGCTCCCTTTCCAAATAAGCGATCGCCCGTTTCACCCGCCAACTATCCATAGACAACCTACAACAACCAACCATTTCCAACACCCGCGCCGTCACATCCGCCGTATTCGGGTCAATCATGGCCTTTAAATCTCCGTAGGGGATACCATTTAACCAGTCTTGGTCATTATCCACATCAAAAGCTGCCCAACCCCCAGGTTGACATTGCATCGAAGCTACCCATTCCATAGCACGAGCGATCGCCTGACCTTTCAACTCCTCATCAGGCAACTCCAGAGCATCCAAAGCCATAACCACTACTGCCGTATCATCTATATCTGGATAAAAACGATTGATCAACTCAAACGCCCAACCCCCCGGTTTACCCAATTTATTCTTAATTGCCCAGTCACCATAATCCAAAATTTGCTGTTGCAATAACCATTCCCCTCCTTTAACCACTGCCGGATGACTAGGAGGAATACCAGAATCAACCAACGAACGTATTACCCAAGCGGTATCCCAAACAGGAGAAACACAAGGTTGTACCCAATAACTATCCTCAGTTTCTATACCAAACCTATCTATAGCCTCCAACCCCCGCACCACCACAGGGTCTGCCACATCATATTCCAAACACCGCAATGCCAACATAGAATTTAACATTGCCGGAATAATACCTCCCCAGTCACCCGTAACTTCTTGCCTTGACAAAATCCATTTTTCTGCTGCTTTTAAACCCTCTTCTCGCAAAGGCATCAAATTAAAATTTTCTGCAAATTTAAAAGCTTTATCTAACCCCAAAAATAAATCCGTCAGATCGTATTGACGAGGTAATTCAAAACTAGCATTGTTAATCCCTTCGGCATAAAGTTCATCCAGATTAATTGTGGGATTAACTGAAAAAATCGGCTTTTTATCAAACACAATTAATAGTGGAACAGTGCTACTTCTTGCCCAACTTGACATTTCATAAATAGTAAATGGAAAATCTTCAGGAAGTAGCATGATGCTAGGAGGAATAGAAGGAATACCTTGCCAGTTGAAACATCCAATTAAAGCCAGATGTAATTTCGTGAAAATTCTACTGCAACTAATACCTCCTTTTTTAATAATAAAATCTTGTGCTTTAAGCATGATTTGATCTGTTTTTGCAACACCTAATAATCTCAAACCCATATAAGCTTCAATAGAAGTGCTTAAGTCTCCCCCATCCCCATAAAATAATTCCCAACCACCATGTTCTCGTTGTTGGGAAATTAGATAATTTTTTGCTTTATCAAGAGGTCTTTTCTTGTCAGTTTGCCAAATTTTATGTAGTAAAACTATTTCTGCTGTTATTGTTACATTTGATTCTAATTCATCCCACCAGTACCCTTGTGGTTTTTGCAGATTCAATAGATATTCTTGACTAGCTAAAATTGATTGTTGAACTTTGTTTTTTTCTGTCATTTTTCCCAAAAATTAATTTTTTTATTACTATCTTTAAAGTCATAATTTACTAAATAAATTATGCCTATTTATTCTCGATTATATTGAAGCATTTTGATAGAATATAAATGAAAATTTAAGAATTTTGAGTAATTAGGGAACCTTATCTAAAATTTATTGTCAGAAGATAACTAGATTCTGTATAGATAGATCGGCCTCACAGTGTTGCTGTCGCTCTCTGAGAGGCTTTCCTTGTTATGTTTATCATCAAATTTGTATGTTAAGTTGATGTCAATGATTTTTCAAATCATACTTGACTAGCTATGTAGTAATCTTAAATAAATTGTAGGGTTTTAAAATAACAATTAACTAAGATAAACCTAATATATTTGAAATCATACCTAGTATTTATATTAGTAATTTTTTTATTTATCACGTTATTTATAACCTTTGAGCATAAGCTTGCAACTAAAAATATAATTGCGATAGTTGAATTTTTTATGGCGAGATTTTCGTTAATTTTTAAGTGTTAGTTTTTAGGTGTTAGGAAGCAAATTTTTCCAGAGCATTACTGCGAACTAACTTTTGTTTAAAAACCCACAGTCACGCACGCTGAAAACAAACTTGTTGAAGTTAATCAGAAAAAGTTAGATTTTAAGTAGTGCGTTCAATAATTAATAATTAATAATTTACAATTAATAATTAATAATTACCTCTCTTTAAAACCTATCACTTACCCATAAGTCTTGAAACCCTTGTGGGGAAAAGGGGAGAAAGGAGAAAAAATTATAGTAGCTAAGTAAAACTACTGAAGTTGTCAAAAAAAAGTCAAGACTTACCCATAACTCGTCTCTAAAGTCAAGCTTTATGTTAAGAAAGATGTGGGTAATGGATAGCTTTAAAACGGATAGAATACGAATAAGATTTGGTGGTGGTACATAGTAATGGTAGAGAGAGTGTGGGGAGTCTGGGAAGAAATTAAAAAATATATATCTTCACTATTACTATGCAGGACAACCTAAGATTTTTTCTTTATGTCTGCTTCAAAGTCTTTATTTCTTCAAAGAAGAGGCTTTCAAGTTTAATTATTCTCTAAGCTTTTTTTATCTACCACCTACCACCTATCAACTACTACCTAAAATCATGGTAATCAAAATTATTACTTTTAATATTCGATATGATAAACCAGACCCTGGAAATCATCGATGGGAAGTCAGAAAAAATGCTGTAGCTAGCCTAATTTATGAATATGCTCCAGATATAATTGGCACTCAAGAACTTAAAGTAAATCAGTTATTAGATTTACAGCAATTATTGCCTAATTATTGCAGTCTTGGAGCTGATAGAAGAGGTACAGGTAATGATGAACACTGTGCAATATTTTATCAGAAAGATAGATTAAATTGTCTCGACCATGGAGATTTTTGGCTGAGTGAAACACCAGATATACCAGGTAGTATTACTTCTAGTTGGGGAAATCATTTACCCAGAATAGCTAGTTGGGCAAGATTTAATCTTGTTGAAGATAATCGGCAAATAATTATTATTAATACGCACTTGGATTATAACAGTAAAAAAGCTAGAGAATTAGGTGCTAAATTAATCTTTAATTCCCTACAAACAGAAAAATTAAATCCTGACAAAGAATCATTAATTTTTGTCACAGCAGATTTTAACGACCAACCAGGTTCTATTGTACGAAATACTTTTTTAAATCCTTTGAAAAATGGATTGTGTTTATTAGATGTTTTATCTAATTTAAAATTAAGTAATCAGATGACTTATAATGATTTTACAGACAAAGCTTTTTTGCCCATTGATACTATTTATTATGACAGTAGATTAAATTTGCACAGTGTGAAAGTAGAGAATAAAAAATATGATGGAATACTTCCTTCAGACCATTTTCCAGTAGTCGCAGAATTTAATTAGGGTTTGCTGAAAAAGTATTTTAGTAGGGGTAGGAGACAGGAGACAGGAGACAGGAGACAGGAGACAGGAGGCAGGAGAAATGGATCGGAAGACAGGAGACAGGAGAAATGGATCGGGAGCGAGGAAGTAGGAGCTAAGTTTTGTTCCAAGATTGTTCTGCCCAACTATGCGCCTAAAATACGCTCCATGCATGAGCGTGAAGAGCTGAAACAGGCGCACTTTTTTCGTTCCCAAAAAGGCACTTGTCTTTATATGTCAATGCTTTTATATTTAATCAGCAAGCCTTAATTAATCTAGATATCAATATAAATATTAACTTGTTTTCTTAAAACTTACATAGTGGTTTTACCAAAGATAAAACATATAGTCATAATTACAAAGATTATTTTTTGATTATGTGTTTTATTTGAATAGATTAAACCAATTTGACAAATGTTTACTACAAATAGTTAAGTGACTGCTTAGGAATCAGAACTCAGATAGGGGAACCGTCGGTAGGGCGATGTACAGAATAAATATATTAAGTATCATTTTTGAGCTAGAATACCTCTTCTTAGTCCTTAGTAGTATCTGATATCAAGTATTTTAACTCTCCTAATTATTGGTAACATTCTTTTTTTTAATTGGTATGAGATAAAATTTCATTAATTTAGACGTAATAAAAAAGCTATTCTCCATTCTTTCAATCGTCTTCTTCTCCTACTCCCTGCTCTAGTAACTCTCACAACCTTTTTGATTTGTGAGTATTTTAAAGATACATAATATTACCAATTAATAATTGATAATTAATCAAGATTTAAAACCTGTTATTTTCAGAAGAAAAAGTCAACAATTTAGGCAAAAGTAACTATTAATTCTTCATACTTCAATTATCAATTATTGAACATCTAGTTATTAGATGCTAAAATGCTAGTCAACAAGTTTTATCCCACCACGGCGGACGTTATAAAATAACCTATTAATAATAGCATACTCATCATCATTCAGATAACCATCTCATAAGATTTTCTGAATCTGCATCCGTTCCTTGGGAGTAAGAACACTAGAACACATTACTTGAGTAAATAATTCTTCAAGTGCTTTTTTTGTTGATGATATCTTGAGTAATTTCATACAAATTAATAAACTAATGACTAACCAAAACTGTCATTTTTATTATTAGGTATTTTGCAATTAAATAAAGTGATTCAAGTAATGTTTATTTCATCATTGTTGTCAACTCAATTTGTAATTAATATCATCTCAAAATATGAGTATATTTTTGTTTTTTTGTGATTTGTGTCACTTATACCAAATCAATAAATATTTGCTACAAATAGCTAGGATATTTCTGAGGAGTCAACCCACCCCTCGCCCCTCCCCCTCCCAGGAGGGTAACTCAGTCGGACCGAGTCACACGGGAATAGCTTCAATACCATTTTTCAGGTCGGAAATCATTCTTTTCTCTTGGTGCGCTACCAGGTGCGACTGGCGTCGTCGCGGGGTCGCACCGCTCTCTTGGTCGATTGGATATGGCGAGGAGACCCGAAGAGTGCAGACCCGCTCCGAAGTAAGCCATCCCACCCTACGGGAAGCTCCGAAGATCGACCGCTTTGTCAAAGGACATATCCTGCATTTGTCTTTTTATTCCTCTTACTATTCGTAACATTCTTTTTTGACCCTTGGTATTATATATAATCCAGCTAATTACAGCACTTTTGAGGAGAGTGAGGTACAGTTTAATACTCATCTCTAATCTCTAATATCATGTCCAGTTGAATACTTATAAATAAACTATGGAGGAGTCAGGAGTCAGGAGGTAAGAAAGAATAACAAAGAAGAAGGAAAAAGCAATAAGCAATAAGAGCTGATTTATAAAGTAAATATTAAAAGGATAAATACTTTACAGTGTAAGGGTTTGACACTATCTAAACCCCAAGGTCATAACTTTTGAAAAACCCATGCTAGAAAGGGATTTTAGCTCAGTTTACAAATCAGCTCTAAGGAAGAGGAGGAAAAGGAGAAAGTTTTTTTATCGTTAATTATCCGGACATGATATAGTCTCTATTCCCTAAACTCGTAAAACTTTTTTTCTCATCAACTCCAAAACTGCTGTAGTTATCGTATAGTAAAATAAAAGATTATTTTGGTTTAGGGATGGGGGAGTAGTAGAATGCTTCGGCCACTGTAGTCTATCTATTTGAAAACCACTCTAGCAGTCCAAGCAAAGAGCCCGGACATATTAAAAGCTTAAAATTCAGAGAACGCAAGATGTTTTCAACTTTAGCCCATTCTTCTTCCTTCTCCTATATTTAAAGCGATCGCTCTTTTTCTCCCCTGGCCTATTCTGCTGAGAGTCGATCAAGGCAAAAAAATGTTACTTATACCCACATCATTTCTTAACATAAAGCTTGACTTTAGAGACGAGTTATGAGTGAGTCTTGGCTCGGCTTTTTCGGGAGAAAAAATGTATTTTTCCATACTTTTTTTTGACAACTTCAGTAGTTTTACTTAGCTAAATTGATTTTTTCTCCTTTCTACCCTGCTCCCTGCTCCCCTGCTACCCATAAGGGTTTCAAGACTTATGGGTAAGGGATAGGTTTCTCAGGGGGGTTAAAGAGATAAAAATATAAAAATTTATTCTGGTTGTTCAACTGGAAATAATACAACATCTTTTTCTAACTTCTATTTATAAATCAGTAACCAATTTTACAAAAATTAAATTTTATTCAGAGTAGTTGCAATATTTTTGCAACAGAAGTATACTTTGAATTAGTAACTAACTACTTATCTACTTACCTAGTTATCCAGCAAAAAAAAATTTGACAGAGAGAATGGGTGTATCTCTCTGCCAGTAATATTCTTGTATTTTATATCTGAGTGAAAGTTTTGTAGGCAATTAAAGTTTGAGAAGTTGAATTTCTGAAGCTTTGCTTGCAAATACCTACTAAAATAGAGTTTTTTGCTAGTGTATAAAGAATCTTTGACAACAAAAGTTTAGGTGTTGCATCTACCAGCTTCTTTTGTATAGTTCATTTTCTAGGAAATTCTTGAATTGCTACCTAATAAGTATGTGAACCTAGTTCAATACTACTAATGTGTCTGGAGCTAGGAAGTGGTCTAAGTGATATGCGCGCTCTTCAGTTTTGAGTAGAATTTGCTCATAGAGGTGGCGAGTAGCGCGATCGCCTAAGCTTTCAGCTTGTGCAGCAAGACGACGCAGAAGTTTAATAACTTCTTGTTCTGCTCCTAGATTGTGTTCGACCATAGCTCTAGAGTTAAAACTTCCATCTTCTTCAGGAGTAAAGCAGCACATTTCAGCCAACTTAGCAAAGCTAGCAACTGGAACGCCACCTAGACCATTTAAACGTTCAGCCAAGTCATGGACATGACCTCTTACATCATCATAACTTTCTTGAAAGAACTCATGGAGTTGATAGAACTCTGCTCCTTCGACAACAAAATGATGTTTCTCATATTGGAGATATAAAGCTTGGAAACTGGCCAAAGCTATATTCATACCCTCACATATGGGTTCAGTAACACTTTTTTCTAATCCAATTGGGTTATCGGCAATCTGACCAAATACTTGTACTGGAGTTGCTGTAGCCATCTTATGTATTCTCCTTTCAATTAACCTAATTTATTGCTAGTTATCTAGCTTTGTTTATTGCTAACAGTTTTAAGTCTACCACAGTTAATAGGAGAGTCAACCTGAGCCAAGACCGCAGATAGAAGATATTTTAAGTTAGCAAATTTTTTTGATCAAACTATTGAGAAAATTTAGCAGCTATTGTATAGTCAAAAATATAGGTACTCTGGTAGAGACACATCAGGACTACTAGAATCCTTAAGAGTAAATTTAGTGCTAATATATTGCAATTGTAAAAAAATGAGTACATTCAACCAGAGGCCAGACACTAGAGAGATTTTACAAATAAGCTCAATAGACCGATGGGAAGTCTATAAACGCTTACAAGAGTTAGATATTCATTGTTGGTGTGAAACAGAAAAGCCATTGCGGGTACAGCTCAAAAACACAAATGAAGCTACCCAATTAGAGAGTGTACTAAAACAATTCACTGCTAATCGTTGCGAATTGGTGCAATTGTTACAACGCTGTTTGCAGGTTAGCTAATATGCTGATTAATACCATAAGTTAGAGAGGGGCAAAAGTAATGTATTTATCAGTAGAGATACAAAACTTTTAGTAATACCATTTCACTTAAAAAATGTCACAAATAGTTGGTCATTTCAGTTATCAGTTATCAGTACCTCTAGCTGTTTGCGCAGCATGACCTAGGAAAGCATTGGGATTGAAATATAGAATGTCCTCTTTCTCTTGGTCTCATGGATACTAAGAGACCTCGCCATCCCACCCTACGGGAAGCTACGCTAACGACCGCTTTTTATCCCCTTAAAAGGGGAGGCGCATACCCACAATTTTTCGGTAACTGATGAAGTCAAATAATAAACTGAAATTACTGTAGAGTAGAGGTTTTAAGTATTTAAAATATAACTTTTGACTTCTTACTTTTGACTTTTGACTTTAGTGAAACGGTATAAGTATTTAAACCGACCCCTAGCCGCATAAATGACCATGACCTAGCAAAAATAACCAACAATGTCTAAATCCAAGAAGCAAATGACAAAATTTATCTTAGAAGGACAAATACAAGAAGTTACCGTTAAAGACGGCTACAAACTGAAATATATTCATGTAGAGACGCCAGCAGGTAATAATTATACCATCAAACTTGCCAAGCCTTTAAGGAAGATTTTTGCCTCAGTATTAATACCAGGTTTAGGAGTAAAAGTAACTGGAGAAAGAACAGTTTATCGGAAAACTGGTGAAGAAGAATTGAAAGCTTTAAAAATTATACCAGATTTTAGCAATAACGCAATAACACCATGTAAAAATCATAATGTGGGATTAGTTGAAACTTTATCTAGCCAAGTAAAAGAGCAGAAGTTATCTGAAACTGAACATACTTGTAGTAAATCTCCACAAAAAATCACTGGAACTAATTCTAAATGTGCAGCGAAGAAAGCTCAGATTTTAGTGTGCCAAAAATCAGATTGCCAAAAACGGGGTGCAGGCAAAGTTTGTAAAGCATTATCAGAAGTATTAAGCGATCGCGGCTTACAAGACCATGTGACAATTAAGAAGACTGGATGTCTGAAAAAGTGTAAAGCAGGACCTAATCTAGTAATTATGCCTAACAAAGCCCGTTATAGCCGGATTAGTTCATCAGAAATTCCTGATGTTATTGAAAAACATTTTAGTTTAGAAGCATAACACAAAAGATTGCTAATTTGTAGTAAGTTTCTCTGGTTCCAATCTCTTGTTGGGGATTGGAAATATTTTACTGTTTATTTGTAATATTAAGGATTAAAATAGTGTAGGGTAAAGACAAAAAAGTTATTTCATGCCTACCGAATATTAATTTCAGGGAAGCTACTAAATAAATTAATAGCAATAAGGAAGACTAAAAAAGTGTCACAAACTAAGCCAACTATTTTAGTGACTGGGGGAGCAGGATATATTGGCTCTCATGCAGTGCAGGCCCTACAAACTGCAGGTTATGAAGTCGTAATTCTGGATAATCTTGTCTATGGACATCGGGACATAGTAGAAAATGTCCTGAAAGTAGAGATGATTGTGGGAGATACAAGCGATCGCTCTCTATTAGACAAAATTTTTGCCACTCACAATATAGCAGCAGTAATGCATTTTGCTGCATATATTTTTGTAGGAGAGTCGGTTAAAGACCCCCAAAAATATTATCACAATAATGTAGTAGGTACACTAACATTATTAGAAGCAATGTTGGCAGCATCTGTGAAAAAATTTGTATTTTCTTCTACTGCTGCTATTTATGGGGAACCACAGACTAGTCCTATTCCTGAAGACCACCCCAAAAATCCGATTAACCCTTATGGGGCGAGTAAATTGATGGTAGAGCAAATACTTTCGGACTTTGAGGTTGCTTATGATTTTAAGTCTGTTTGTTTTCGCTATTTTAACGCAGCAGGGGCGCATCCTAATGGTTTAACTGGAGAAGATCATAATCCGGAAACTCATCTAATTCCACTGGTATTATTAGCAGCATTAGGTAAGCGAGATGCTATATCAATTTTTGGTACAGATTATTCTACCCATGATGGGACTTGTATTCGGGATTATATTCATGTATGTGATTTAGCGGATGCTCATGTGTTGGGGTTAGAATATTTATTGAATGGTGGTGATAGTGAAGTATTTAATTTGGGTAATGGTAATGGGTTTTCTGTCAGAGAAGTGATAGAAACGGTTAAGAATGTAACTGGGAAAGATTTTAAAGTAATAGAATGCGATCGCCGACCAGGAGATGCACCAGTTTTGGTAGGAAGTAGCGACAAAGTAAGGAAAGTGTTAGGTTGGTCTCCTAAATATCCAGAGGTTCAAGATATTGTTACCCACGCTTGGCAATGGCATCAACAACGACACGGGAATTGAAAGTTAAAAGTCAAAAGTCAAAAGGCAAAAGTAAGAATAATGGTATAGTCGTGGTTACAACTAATCTTGATGATGGAGGTTATTTGTCTGCCTTTAGATATAGCTTTGTATCAGGGCGTTGCACAATCAGGAATGATGAAATCCGAAAGTAGATATTTTTGGATAATTCTTTCCTCAGTATATATACAGTTTAAAATCTATTATCATTCTTTAATGTGCAACCCCTGTATCAGAAAGCTGATTGTTTACCCAAATGAAAGTCGTTGTTGCGCTGTAGCTCTCCCAGATATATTTAGGGGGCATCCAGCGCAACTATAAACAAATAAATTTTTGATAATTCAATTGCTACATAGTTTGAATTGAGAAAAATAAAACTAATGGTTATTCCAGATATTCCTGATGGTTGGAAATATGTTATTAGCTCGTTAGTTGGTGGAAGCATCGCGATATTTGTCACTTTCTTAAACAATCGCCATCAACTTAGTAAAGATACCAAGATTTGGGAAAAATAAAAATTGTGGGAAGGTTATCAAAAGTGTATTTCTAATTTAAACTTAATTGATAGTTTATGGACGAATTTGAGAGCAGAAAGCGGAGTCAATTATGTTTTGAAAATAGAAGATAGAAGACAGAGAAAAAATTTTTAGCCTATATTCAGAAATACTTCCTGATTTATATTGGATCATTTATAATTATCCAAATCCCCAATCTGAAGAAATAAAAGCATTGAAAGAAATAATCGGGGAAGAGGAAATAAAAACAACATTTCAGATGAAAAAACTCTATTTTTTAATTTCTAATCCTAAACTTTTAAATCCCATGGAACAAGAGCTTATTAAGTTAATGGTTAATGACCCTAGACTTTCAAAATCATAAGTAATATTTAAAACTTTTTCCACATAATTAATATAGTTTAACTATTAGACATCTCCAATAATCAAAAATAAAATCAATTATCATACATAAATCATCAATTATTTCCCCCTACTCCCTACTCCCTACTCCCTACTCCCTCTTTTCTAGAGATGTCTATTGAAAACTATACTTATAAATATTTATTTTGCTTCTTTTTCTGTGCGTTATAATTTTCCTAACCTAATATCTATGACAGAAGAACGACTGACACAAATACAATTTACTCAACTGGTGGCAGAAGTTGAGCAATTATCTAGACAGCGCGACGAAGAAATTGACCGAGAGCAGATGCAGCAGATTTTACAAGAGCTAAATCTCCCGACTGACTTGGTAGATGAGGCAATGATTCAATTGCGAAGGCGAGAAGCGTTGGCAGTAGAGCAGAAGCGGAATAAATTGATTACTGTGGGGGTGCTTTCTGGGTTGGTAGTAGTTATAGTTGCTAGTTTCTTATGGTTTCAAACTCAAAAACAAGCATTAAATAATGTCTATGCTAATTCAGAACAAAGTCAGTTGACATTAGAAACAAATAGTGGTAGAAAAAATTTAACTATAGTAAATAGTCAACAAAATCCAGAAGTATTTTATCGGGTCACTCTACAAGATGCACCAGTAGGAAAAAAACTTTCTTTAGGGTGCAACTGGATTAATTCTAATGGTGAAATTAGTCATCAAAATAGTTACCAAACTAAGCAAATTAATAAAGTAGTTTGGCCGACTTATTGTAAGCATAAATTTCATACTGGTTCACCTGTGGGAAATTGGCAGGTGGAGATGTATTTAGGCGATCGCTTTCTCAGTCAAACTGAGTTTACAGTTAAGTAAAATTTTGTGATTAAGTGCAATATCAATTGATTGGTTATTGGGGATATGGTTTCCCACTAGAATTAAATACTATTCTCACCAAGCTAACTGAGGAAAAAAAGACAAAAGTGTTTAATTTTAATCAGGGAATAACTGTTGGTGGAATTAGTTATATTGGTGGGGAAGAAATGAAATTAGCTAGGGGTGAGACTTTGATTGCTTCTCTATCTGCCTCTGGTTTATCTGATAGTGTTGATGCTTGGGTAAAGTTAGAAAATAACCAATTAATTTTAGGTAGGGAACCTTTTGGAAGAGTGCCTTTATATTGGGCGAAAATAGAAAAAGTTATTTGGTTTGCTTCTCAATTAAAGTTATTATTACCTATTATTTATGAGCCATCTATTAGTATTCCTGGATTTTATGGTTATACTTGTTTTTCTTATGTACCAACTCCACTCACTCCAGTAGAGAATATTTTTGCAGTACCAGCAGGAACAGAACAAATTTTTTTGGAGCCAGAAATACAAATTCAACGTCATTATGACTGGCGAGAAAATTCCGTACAAATTGAAGACAAAAATAACGCAATTACACAGTTACAAACGCTACTTAAAAATGCGATTAATCGGCAGATTATTGATTTAAATTCTGAACCAGTAGGAGTGTTTCTTTCAGGAGGTTTAGATTCTTCAATAGTTGCAGCTTTATTAGTACAAGAGGGAATAAAAGTGCGTGCATATACTCTAGATTTTGGGAAAAATAGTTTTTCAGAATGGGAATATGCAGAAAAAGTTGCTTAACATTTAGATATACCTTTAATGAAAGTATCTGTAACTCCAAAGCTAATTAAAAGTGCTTTATTAGATACAGTTAAGGCTTTAGATTTACCTTTTGGTGATGGGGTGACAGTACCTTTATATTTATTATGTCAAACTGCTGCTCAAGAAGTTTCTGTAATTTTTAATGGGGAAGGAGGAGATCAATTATTTGCTGGGTGGACGAATAAACCAATTATTGCTGCTGCTGTTTACAATAGACAAGAAAATTTCATTCAACAATATTTGCAGACTTTTCATAAATTATGGGGTTATGAAGATAAAGTTTTTCAACCAAAAATTTATGAAAAAGTACAATATATTTCAGCAGAAAAGTGGGTGGAATTTGCTTTAGATGAAGGTTTTTGTACGGGATTAATTCATAAATTACGTCGTGCTAGTTTGATTTTAAAAGGGGCACAAAATATTCATCCCAGGGCGACAAATTTGGCATTTAGTAATGGATTAGTTGTACGATCGCCTTTTTGTGATTTAGAGCTAACTGAATGGACTTTTCAAATACCAGGAGAATTTAATTTAAAAGGTTCAAATGAAAAATATATATTGAAAAAAGCAGTAGAATCTTGGTTACCACCGGAAGTTGTTTGGCGAGAAAAAAGAGGGATGGGAGTACCTTTAAGTTATTGGTGTTTAAATGAATTATGGTCAGAAATTAGGCAATGGTTAAACCCAGAAGTTTTACAAGCAGAAGGTAGATTTATTTCGGATTTAGCTATTACGATAATTCAAGGAAAATTAGGGGGACAAATTAGGAGTAGACGCGTGGGTGAAATTCTTTGGTTATTGATGATTTGGGAAATTTGGCGAGTAACAATTTTAGGAGAATCTACTATTAGTAATTCTGGGTATAATCCTTTGTTATTGCCGCCTTGGTGGTGGAGGTGGGTTGAGCAGGTTAAAAATTAAAATTGTTGAGGAGTCAGGAGTCAGGAGACAGGAGTCAGGAGGGAAGAAAGAGTGCGATTCGTTTGGCTTAACGAACTCCTATGTAAGTTAGCCAGTCCCAAAAACTAGGGATAACTAAGCGTAGCCGTGCAGGTTGAATTCCTGCCCTCCGGGATGCGGAGTGACTTCAGTTGTCCAGGTTTCCAAGGTAACAACTTGGCCTCTCGGTGCATGGACAAAAAGGCTGTAAAACTAGAAGGTTTTATCTGGCGATCGCGGGCTTTGGGAGTTGCATGCATGTTAACGCACAGTCAATAAGCGTATGACCGTTCGTCACCCTCAATTGGTGAAATTAAGCCTGATACACCGAACCCACTTAGGGGAAGCCTCACACAACTGGTAACGTAGTCTTTCGGCGTTATCGCATCTAGGAATGAGGTCGGACGATACTAGGAGCCTAAGTGCAACGAGAAATGGTACACGGGAGCCGAAGTAACCCCTTAAGACTCTCAGCTTTCGACCACGCTCGTAGGAAAAGTTTAACCAATGTCTTGATCGGGATAAGGATTCCTTAAGAAGCAAGCCTGGAGTAATTTCTAGGATGAGCAGACGTAGGGAGGTAGCTAAGGTAGGCGGTGAAATCAGAAACTGTCGGGAGGCCAAATTTAGCGCCCAAGATGCGAAGTGGAAGCCGTGCCCACTATAAACAAGAAGTCGATGGCCTACGGGTCAAAATGCATCTGCGCATAAGTGTCAAACCCGCTTAACCCTTGAAATAAAGCTGGGAAGAAGGGAGTATGTGAACCCAACCTCGAAGTGCCCTTAGTTATTAGGAGCCGTGTGAGCTGGAAACTCTCACGCACGGTTTTGAAGTAGAGGTGAGGGATAGCGATATCCCCATCGACTACCTCAGAATAGAAGGAGAAAGTTTTTTGATTGCTAATTATCCGGACATAATTAGGACTTATGCAGTACAACCTATTTTTGTCATTGTTAACAACATAGACTTTTTGTAAAAGTAGGAAATAGGGAATAGGGAGCAAGGAACAGAGAACAGGGAAGATGTTTTTAGAGGCTGTTTGAAAAGGGGTAGGGGTGTCGAAACGGGCCGCAAGAAATTGACCCTGAAAACCCGTGGCAATGCAGCAATAAAAGAATTAACCCAGTACATCCGAGACAAAACCGGGTTGAGCGAGAAGCTGAAAGCCTACACCAACTCCCAAATGGAGTCGAGCTACGATTAAAGTCTCTAGGGTTTTTGCAGTGCATCTAAAAAAATTTACTTACCTTACTTTGCCTGGAAAACGTTTGAGAAAATGTGAATAAATAAAGTCTCTAGAAATTTACCAATGTAAAAAGCTAGAGACTTTATTTATTTACGCGATGTGCAACTTTCTAGGAAAAAATCATGCTTTTGAGACTTTTTACTGAAAATATGGTTCTCAAAACGGACTAAATATCGTTGGTTGAAAAAAGTTGCACACAGGGTTTTTATTTTTGATCTTTAAGCTTGTAAACAACTTAAAGGTCAGGAAAAAAGTCTGTGCCATTCAGAACCACAGGATAGTTACTACCCAAACCTGATGTAGCAGCAAAAAAAGCTAAAAAATTGTAACTATCACCTAATTGTTTGTGAGCTTTCGCATTGTCACAAGCTGCACAAATATCTCCATACGAAACATTTACTGAATTTGACGGAAAAAACTTTTCCAATTTAGTGTATTCAGTTGTCCTCCAGCTACCATTAATTTTGTAATAATCGTTACTTTTTGTTAGCGCCCATTCCCAAGTGGTATCATCATTACTTGCATTGTAGAAATAACAGGCGATATAAGAATCAGAGCTGTCAGCAAAAGTAGGTTGTGCTAACGAAAATAAAGATATCAAGACTAGAAAAAACGCAAGCATTTTTTTAATCCACATTACACTAATCCTCCTTTTTAAAGTGGTAATCTTGTCTTTTGTTTTAAAGTTCATCGTGAGTAATAGGGTCTTTTATACCCATCGTTTTTTGCAAAGCAATTGCTTTATCGCCAGTGTTGTCGATAATGTCTCCAATTAATCCTCCTTTAATTCTTTTTATTAAGTCTCTGTATATTTGTGTTTCACGGTTTGTCTCAAATACGTCGCTATTAACAAATGAATGTCTCTCTTCTTCTTCATTGTACATATCAAAATCTACATTTAAGTAATCAAATTGTAAAGGGGAGTCTTCGTTCAAGCACCTTGGAGAGACAACTTCCATTGTTACATTGTCCCCACCATCTTGAGCGATAACTGTGGCTGCATGAAACGCTCCGGGGTCAGTCTCAATTCGTGTAGGATCGAACCCTACATAAGTATTTCCTACATACATACCATTAGATAATGGTTGTCCAGAAACTAAGTTGCAATTTTCTGCAACTCTGTTTGGTTCTTCTAGCCCCATATACGTTGAGTCTATTTGATTTGCTGTTGAGTCACTTATGTTATTAACTCTAAGTTGAGCAGCTATAATCTGGGCTGTTTTAATACAATCATCGGGTAAAGCAACAGGAACATTAGCACCTCCGTTAGGATTCGGTCCGATCGCTCTATGAGGAACATATGTACGTCCACCAATTATTACATTAGGCTGAGCGCTGTCTGCTTCTAATTGCCAATTGCCTAGGTTGGGAGTAGTAGCTCCTTGTAAAATATATAGATTGCTACGAATGACTCTCGTTTGTGATGCGCTTAAATCAGCATCAGAATTTAAGTCAGACTCAAATATATAAGGTTCTGTTTTTATAGCTTCCCAAATCTCCGGTTTTAATAGCTTAGATAAATCTGCAAAACATTTATGAAAAGAACTTAGATAAGACGAAACAATATCTGATTTTCCTGACTGCAAAACACCATAAATATTATTTAATAACATCGGTTTATTTTTCGGTCCGCCAAAACAAGGATCGCCACCTTCACCATTCAGAATAACTCCCACATTTTCTGCTGCTAAATTTCCTAAAAGATAGTTAGGAACTGTTAATGGGTCGCCAATAGGGTCATCTAAATTTGCCATAGTAATTGGCAGTTTATTCCACATATCATCCGGTGTAATTTCTAGGATGTGATGTTGAGTTTGACAATGTTGAACAACTAAACTGGAAAATTCTAATTCATTGGGTAATTCTGCACCAAAATGTATTGAATAAGTATGTACTGGATAATCATGATTTTTTGCTGCTAATGCCACAATACAACTCGAATCTAAACCACCCGATAAGTAAGCTCCAACTGGTTGATTATTTGGTAAATATTCAGGAATAATTTTATCTAGAAGAGAACGTAATTTTTCACCATGATATTCTAAAGGTCGATCGGCATTTTTAACTTGTGCTTGTGGTTGCCAATAAGACATTGGTGATGGAATTTTCAAATCATTAGTAAAACGGATAAAACTTCCCGGTCTTAATTCTTTTACTTCCTGCCAAAGAGTACGTTCCCCAGGCACAAAAGCACAACAAAGATAATCCCGTAAAGCGATTAAATCTAACTCATTAGAATGGTAAGAAGAAAGAATTTTTAATCGAGGAGAAATCCAAATAGTTGAGTCTGTAGTTGTGTAATATAAAGTCCGTCCACCCACGCGATCGCGCCCAATCCATAATTCTTTTTCTTCCCTATCCCAAACTGCTAAAGCAAAAATTCCTTCTAACAACAAAAAAGTTTTTTTCCATAACTTTGCCATAATTCAGCAACTATTTGAGTAGCAGTAAGAGAAGCAGAAATATCTAAAAGTTTTTGTAATTGTGGCAGATTAGTTAAGAAAATATCGCCCACAACAACAAACCTTTCATTAGAGCTAAAATTAGGTTTAACTTGGTGAATCAAAAAGAAGCGATCGCTCCAAGAAATATCTGCCTTTATCTGGTCTATTTTTCCCCAAGTAAGATGCCAATTAGGGGTAACTAAATTTTTCTTTGTAGGAACGGATGATTGTCTATTTAATAATAAAAAATTAAACTTCATATTTACTAATAAGGTAAGGAAGAAGGAAGAAGGAATAAGGCTTAAAATCTTGAAAAAACTTCAATAATTTATAATTTATAATTTAGCATTACCTCTTCTTGAAAAAAAGAGGATTGACGAACAGGAAAATTTTGATTTATTATCCCCTAAAAAGGGTCGGCTTTAAACAACAATATTTCGGTAAATTTTATGTAGATATTCACCTTAGCTTTACATAAACAATACCAGTGAACATGATATAATTACACTTAATTTAATTGTGTTATACCAAGGGCAAAAAAAGAATTATGAACTTAGGCAATACTTCAATTATTAAATAATTAACACAGACTAAATAACTTTTTTGATAATTAGCACCCCAATTATTGTTAATTATTCTGATGTACGGGCGTTAAAGATAGTTATGCGCAAGCTTTCGGCCGTTCTCCCCTACCTCTGTACGGACGTTGCATACAACGTCCCTACCCACTCCCCTACTCCCTCGCTCAAGATAATATACTGGACTTTGAACAGAAAACCTATAGCTTAATTCCAGATGAATTTTTTGAAGAATAAGTGGCATATTTTTTGACTTTTAATAGACATCCCCAATCATAAAAAATCAAATCAATTATCCCACAGAAATTATCAATTATTCCCCTCTACAGTTAGGGTTAGGGGTGGGTTCCCTGCTCCTCTACTCCCCTACTTTTTAGAGGATAATAAAGCAAAAATTTCCTGTGACTCAATCCTCTTCTTTTAAAGGAAAGGTAATTATTAATTATTAATTGTTAATTGTTAATTGTTGAACTATTCCCTTTATTTTAAAGACTATGGCATCTATAAATCAAGATTTATTAATCGAGAATACTAGAAAAAATTCCCTGCGCAACGTTTTTATTGTCCCTTTTATTTTACAAATATTAACAACATTTGCATTAATTGGTTATCTCTCTTTTAGAAATGGAGAAAAAGCAGTTAATAGATTAGCAAGTCAATGGGAACATGAAGTCACAAACCGTGTCGAAGACCACCTAAATCACTACCTAGAATACCCTCATATTATTGTTCAAAGTAATCTCAATGCTATTGAACTCCAACAACTGAATACCACCAATATCGATACCTTAGCCTTTCATTTCATTAAACAAATTCAATTGTATAAATTTGTTTCTGCTATTTATTTTGCAGGCGACTATAAAAATGGAGAATATGCTCAAGGCAGACGAAATATAGATAGTACCCTAAATATAAAAGTATTTGAAGATTTTCCCAATCGAGTCGATTATCTCGTAAATAAAGAAGGTCAACGTATTAAAAAACTGCAAAATAGAGATTTTTATCCCCAAACAAGACCTTGGTATAAAGCTGCAATAACAGCACAGAAACCAACCTGGAGTGAAATTTATAACTTTGTTGGTCATGGCGAATTAGGCATTACATTTTCTGCACCTGTATTAGACAAAACCGGGCAATTTAGGGGAATAATTGCCGTAGATTTGATTCTGAGTGATATTAGCGATTTTCTTAGACAACTAGAAGTCCCCCCTAGTAGTCAAGTTTTTCTGTTAGAAACCTCTGGAGATTTGATTGCTAGTTCCACATCAGAAAGTCCCTATTTTTTATCAGAAGAAAGTCAAATGCCACAAAGAATAAAAGCAGTAGCTAGTCAAAATCAATTAACTCAAGCAGCTGCCAAATATTTGAGCCTAAAAATAGACAACCTTTCCGAAATTCAAACAATTCAAGAATTTAAATTTAAAGTTAATGGCCAAGCTCATTTTCTTCATATTGCTCCACTGGAACTTCAGCAAGGTTTAGACTGGATACTTGTAATAGCTGTGCCGACTTCTGATGTAATGGGAGAGATTCATGCTAATACACGCACCACGATATTACTTTGTATTGGAGCTTTAACTGTAGCAATTGTAGTAGTAATTATGACAGTAAGTTTAGTTACCGCACCTATTCTCAAACTAAATTCTGCCGCCAAAAAAATTTCTGAAGGTAAATGGGAAACTAAACTCAACATTGACCATAACGATGAAGTAGGAGAACTGACTCACTCTTTTAATTGTATGGCGAACCAACTGAAAAATTCATTTGAATCTCTAGAAGCAAACAACGAACAACTCAAGGAACTCGATCGGATCAAAGACGAATTTTTAGCGAACACTTCTCACGAACTACGAACCCCCCTCAATGGTATTATCGGTATTGGTGAATTCCTTTTAGAAAGCAATACAGAAAATTTGAATCAAGTCACCACTGGCAATTTAACGATGATAGTTTCTAGTGCTCGCCGTCTCTCCAACCTTGTCAACGACATTCTTGACTTTTCTAAAATCAAACACCACACACTAGCATTAGACTTTAAACCTGTTGATGTTTATGGAGTGGTAGAAGCAGTAGTCATCTTAAATCTTTTACTCAGCAAAAAGAAAAATATCAAACTAATAAATGCTACTCCTAAAGATTTACCCCCTGTCTATGCTGATGAAAACCGTCTACAACAAATTCTATATAACTTAATCGGTAATGCTATTAAATTTACTGAGTCTGGTCAAGTCAAAGTCTCAGCAGAATTAGTTGACAACCATAAGACAAACTCCGATCGCAAACCCTGCACCCAAGACCGAGATATAGATCAATCTAAGCAACTGATAATTGTCGTCTCCGATACTGGTATCGGTATTCCCGCTGATAAACTAGAGCGCATCTTTGAATCATTTGAGCAAGGAGAAGGTTCCACAGTTAGAAAATATGGTGGTACAGGTTTAGGGTTAGCAGTCACGAAACAGTTAGTTGAACTCCATGGTGGTCGGATATGGGTTGAATCTGAGGTCGGTGTCGGTTCTCATTTTCGCTTTACCCTACCCATTTCTCAAAAACCTGTAACCGATCCCCCGTGTCTTCCGACTTCTAAAATCAACAGTATTCGTCATTCGGTCGAACAACTAGAAATACCCGTAGAAACTGAACCCAACGAATGTTATTTAGCTGATGGTGATTTCCACATTTTAGTTGTTGATGATGAACCAATAAATATTCAAGTTCTCAACAATCACTTAACAGCAAATCACTACAAAGTTACCCAAGCATTAAACGGAAAAAGTGCTTTAACTGCTTTAGATAAGGAAGAAAATATAGACTTAATTTTGCTAGATGTAATGATGCCTAATATGTCTGGTTATGAAGTTTGCGCTAAAATTAGGGAAAAATATCCTGCCCAAACGTTGCCAATTTTAATGTTAACAGCTAAAAATCAAGTGGCTGATTTAGTCATGGGTTTTCAATTTGGTGCTAATGATTATTTGACTAAACCTTTTGCCAAAGATGAATTATTAACTAGAGTTAAAACTCATCTGCAATTATCAAAAATTACTAATGCTTACAGACGTTTTGTCCCCCACGAATATGTAAAATTACTCTCTAAAGAAAATATTATTGATGTTAATTTAGGCGATAGAGTTTGTAAGGAAATGGCAATTTTCTTTTCTGATATTCGTTCTTTTACTACTCTATCTGAAAAGATGACAGCTCAAGAAACTTTTGCTTTTGTTAATGCTTATTTACAACAAGTTGCCCCAGAAATTCGCGGTCGTAATGGTTTGATTATTAAGTTTATGGGAGATGGCATTATGGCAGTATTTCCTAATGGTGTTGATGATGCTCTACAATCAACTATTTCTCAGCTTCATAAATTACATAAATATAATCAAACTCTACAAGCTACAGGTTTATTTCCCATTAAAATTGGTGTAGGAATTCATTGGGGTCGCATGATGGTTGGTATAGTGGGAGAGAAAACTCGGATGTCGGGAGATGCGCTTTCTGATAATGTCAATTTGACAGCTCGTTTGGAAGGTTTGACTAAGTATTATGGGGTTTCTTTGTTAATTTCTGAATCAGCTTTTCAGGGTTTAAAAAATCCAGAAAAATATCAAATTAGGTTTTTAGACCGAGCATCTGTTAAGGGTAGAGATGAACCAATTAATGTTTATGAAGTGATGGATGGTGAAATTGATGAAGTGCGAGAATTAAAGTTAAAAACTCAGGCAGATTTTGAAAGTGCTACAAAATATTTTTGCTCTGGAGACTTAGTTTCAGCTAAACATTATTTTCACAAAGTATTAGCAGTTAATTCTTCAGACAAAACAGCTAAACTTTATTTAGATAGAATTGATAAATTAACAATAAATGGTGTTCCTAAAAACTGGGATGGAGTTTGGGCATTTACCGAAAAATAATTGTCAGCATTCATCAGTCAGCTATCATCTATCAGCTTTATTACTTTTAGTGGGCAATTTAAGCTTGTTGTTCTTATGCTTCAATTCTGTGCTTAAAATTGTAGTAGAAGTTAAGCAAATACTTGGTTCATTCATTAAAAAACTGTTTGCGCAGCATAACAAACGAAAGAGCTGACCGCTAATAGCTGTTTGCGCAGCAGTCCGCAGGAAATACTTACAAATAATTTTAATTATAAGCAGAGAAAATTTTGAAATTATTTAATTATATCATGTCCGGATAATTAGCGATCAAAAAACTTTCTCCTTTTCCTCCTCTTGCTTTTTCCTTATTCCTTCTTCGTAAGCATTTCCTACGGAATGCTGCGCAAACAGCGGTCAGCAATCAGCTATCAGCTATAGCAATGAGCGCTGGTATATTTACAAATTGCAGGATGGGCAAAATAGCTAAAAGTCTTATATTATTCCTTCGGAATGCTGCGCAAACGGCAATTTATTCCCCCTGTTGCCTATCATCACCATTAGACTTTTTCAGCAAACCCTAATTATAATTAGTAATAAAAATATATTAAAATTATCAAGGTGATTATTGTCTTCTGTGTAAGGAGATACGATCTTTAAAATATACCCTAATTGATTAGACTTATTGATTATGAAACAAGTGATTCAGCAAAAAGCAATTCCAGGAATTATTGGCGGTTTGGGGCCACTTGCTCATATTGAATTTGAACGTCGGTTAATTGCCTTCAATGCTGAACGAGGTATTTCTTGCGATCGCGACCATCCCATTTGGATTTTAATTAATGCAACTGATATTCCAGACCGTACTCAAAGCTTGCTGGGAAATGCGCCAAGTTGTACTCCTTCGCTAGTGAAATACGGGAAAATGCTACAAATGGCAGGAGCAGATTTTTTGGTGGTTACTTGTAACACCGCTCATGCATTTTACCAAGCAGTGCAATCTCAATTAGATATTCCCTGGATTCATCTGATGAATGTAACGGCAGCATTTATTCAAAGTAGTTATCCTGAAAGTTGTAAGGTTGGTGTTTTAGCAACAACAGGAACATTGCAAGCTAAACTGTATGATCATAGTTTAAGTGCTTTAGGTTTTACTGTGATTGCACCTCCCTTAGAATATCAATTGCAACATGATATTATGAATGCAATTTACCATCCAGTTTGGGGAATTAAAGCTACAGGAATCGAAATGTCTCCCACCCCTGTTGCAATTTTAGACAATGCCATGACATGGTTAGAAAAGCAAGGAACAGAAATAGTCATTGCTGGTTGTACAGAAATATCAGTAGTCTTGAAGCAACTGAGATACAATTCTATAGTTGATATTGACCCCCTTGATATTCTTGCTCATCTGACTTTAGATTTAGCATTTGGTCATCAAGACATTCCGATTATTAGACCCAAATAATCTGGTTCAAAATTAGACTTCTAATCTTTGAGATTCAGAGGCAAATGTTGGTGATTGTTTGGAATTGGAATCAGCGATCGCTGCTGTAGCAGCAATTGCGGTGTGAACAATTCCTACAGTTCGGAAGGGATCGATAATTGGGTCAATGGCAATCAATAGTAACAATACAGCTTCTAGTGGTAAACCCAAGGGTTTTAACACTAAGTCCAACACAGTTAAAGTCACAATTCCTGTTGCTCCTGCTGTTGCCATACCCGCTAAAATTGAAGCAATGATAATAATTAGGCAACTAGATAAGTTTAATTGATTATGATAAAGTTGACCTACAAAAATAGAAGTTGCTGCAAAATAAGCAACTGAACCAAATCGACAAACTGTCATAGTTAAAGGAACTACTAGATTAACTGTTTGTGTATTAAAGTTTAGGGATTCAGATAAAGCAGAAATAGAAGAAGGTAAGCAAGTAAAACTACTTCTAGTTACCAAAGCTAAAATTGTCGGTTTTTTTAAACTAACCACAACTTGCCATAAAGAACAACCCGCCCTTTGCCAAACAACAAATGTACTAACTAGATAAATAATAAAAAATATTAAAATTGTCACGATTACAAAATTTTTCATAGCAACTAAAACATCAAAACCAGTAGTTGCTATTTGGCTAGCTAAAAGAAAGCACAAACCTATCGGCAAGAATAAAATTATCCAGTCAATTAATTTGTTAGATGTTTTAAATACAACTTCTAAAGTATTAAATACATCTTCTTTATTAGATTCTTCGATATTTCCCATTGCTGCACCAAAAACAATGGCAAAAAAAAGCGTTGCTAGAGCATTACCCTCACTTAAAGACACAAAAATATTTTCTGGAACTAAATTGAATAAAAAAGATATTAAAATTTCTTGTTGATTCATAACATCCCCATTAGGAGATATATCCAAATCTAATTCTGATTTGTTCACAACTAGACCCAAAGTTGTTAAGGTTGAATCATCGAAACTTCCTCCAGGATTAGTTAATGCTGTAACTATCTCTCCAATTATACTTACACCAACCAATCCAATTAAAAATACAATTAAAATACGTTTGATATACTTATTAGCCTCATTACTACTCATCAGTCTGCCTACACTCATAGTTATTGCTGAAAACAATAATGGTAAAACACACATTTTCAATAACCTAAGATACAAATCTCCATAAGGAGTTAAAGCCTGGCTAAGATTCTTTTCATAAATTCCTAAATATAATCCTAGTAAAATTCCAGGAACAATAGACCATGGATTACCCAATACCTTGATTAATGAATAAAAATTAAATCCATTAAATACTTCGTTTTTAATCATAATCAAAATGAAAAGTTTTTGATTTTAATTCATAAATAGTTTGCAGAATATTCTATTTTGATAAAACTTTATCAGAAGAACAACAATTCCGAAAACAACCAGGGTAAATTTTAGAATGAGATGTTTTTTTTAAAGAATTAGTAACCATTCAGCAGTCAGCTATCAGCTATCAGCTTTATTACCTTTAAAGGAGAAAAAAGCAATTTTATCAAAGCTTCAGAGTAGGAATCTCTGGTTGAGAATGTAGTAGAAATGTAAGCATTCATCCATGAGATTGTTCGCCTCCACAGGCTAGAGTAGATTTCCAGACATCACCTTTATATCATAAACAACTGATTTTGTCAATTGTGCAGACAAAATTTTTGACATTTTAGATAATCACTAACAATAGATTGTACTAAATCTGGCGATCGCTAATACCAATTTGATAAATGTTTGCTACATTTTCTTAAGTGGGGGAGTAGGGGGGTTAACGGCCGTTAACCCCTACCATTAAATAGCACTCACCACTCAGCATTAGGACTTTTTTTACGTTGAGTCGGGGATTTAAATCTCTCCTATAACTATTCGGCGCAATAATTGCTGGGGATTTAACCCAAGGTCAAAAAGCTGTTAACGTTAGCGTTTGCGCAGCATTCCGCAGGAAAAGAGGCAGTTCCTCTGCAAGAGGCTAGCTGTTTGCGGAGCATTCCGGTACGGAAAATGCTGATAGCTGATAGCTGATAGCTAGTTAAACTTGCTGTAGATATAGCTTAGATTCGCTAAAATCCTGTTAAAGTTTTCAGGGCAAACTTTTGTACTTGCTCATCTAAGTCATTTTCAGCTAGATCGCGCAATAACTGAAAAATCTGAGTATTTTCTTGATATTGTTCGAGAATTGCCTCTAAAGCAGTTTGGCGCGGGTTATCTTCCCATTCTTCCTGGCGTACAAATGGATCGGAGTATGTGCGAGTGCAGAAAAATTCAAACATTCCAGGTTCATCATGCCAACCTAAAGCTAACTGCTGTATTGCTGAACGTCGTACATAAAAATTCTCATCAGACTCAGCTAGTTTTTTGAGCATAATAACCGCAAAAGGATCGTTTTTTCCCAGTAGAGCAAATAATTCTAAAGCAGTTTGTCGCACATAAAAACTACGATCGCTCATAGCGACTTTTTTGATAATTGCTATTGTATCAGGGTCATGTTGCCAACAAATACCTAACTCAACCACTGCTGTTTGTCGAACGCACACATCCTCATCAGAAATAGCTAATTTTTTAAATAACACTAATATTTCAGGGTGATCTTTCCAACCGAGAGCTAATTGCTGCATTGCTGCTTGTCGTACTTCTCGCTCATCTGTAGACTCAACCGTTTGTTTGAGAATAGTCAAAGTATCAGGGTCATCTTTCCATCCGAGAGCTAATTGTTGCATTGCTAGCTGTTGTAAATCTGGGCATTTAGCAGATACGGCCAACTTTTTGAGAGCAGATATAGTATCGGGGTCATCCTTCCAAGTAGTAGCTAATTGTAGGACTGCTGACTGTTGTAGCTCTGAACAATTACCAGACGTAACCAGTTGTTTGATAATATCTAGAGTGTCAGGATCATCTTTCCAGTCTGTAGCTAACTGTTCCATTGTTGCTTGTTGCACATAAGAACACGGATCGTCAACTGCTTGTTGTTTCAACCAAGCTAAGATATTAGGGTCATCCTTACCCTCATTGCCTAATTTAACGACCGCTGCTACTCGCACATCCGAACATTGATCGGATACAGCAATTTGTTGCAGAGTTGCCAAAGTATCATTATCATTTTTCCAAGTACTAGCTAACAATTCCATTGCTGCTATGCGTACTTCTGAAAAATTATCGGACAATGCTGCTTGTTTAATAGTAGTGATCGCCTCTGGGTCATCTTTCCAACCTGTGACTAACATCTCCATTGCTGCAATTTGTACATCGTGGCGATCGTCAGACAAAGCAACTTTTTTGACAACTGCAAAAGTCTCAGGATCGTCATGCCAAGCAGTAGCTAGTTGTTCAACTGCTAACTTCCTAGCGTGCCAACAATCATCTTTGAAAACGACTTGTTTGAGAATACTCAAAGTATCAGTGTCATCTTTCCAACCGATAGATAATTCTCGTATTGCAGCCACTCGTGCATCAGAGTTAGACAGAGCCAATTTTTTCAGGAGAGCTAAAACACTAGGGTCATCTTTCCACCCAACAGTTAATTGTGCTACTGCGATCTCTCCCACTACCCAACATTCAGGAGACTCCGCCTGTTGTTTGAGAAAAGTCAACACATCTGGGTCATGTTGCCAAAATGCACCCAACTGTACCACTGCCAGCTCTCGCATCCGCCAACATTCATCTGACTGCACAACCTGTTTGAGAGTAGCTACTGTATCAGAGTCTTTTTGCCAGTTGTCGATCAAGTACCCCATTGCTGCTTTTCGCACTTCTGAAGCTGTGTCTGATATAGCCAACTTTTTCATAATAGCCACTGTATCATAATTTTCCCTCCAATCTGTTATTAACTGTTCCACTGCTGCCAGTCGGACATGAGAACACTGGTCAAATTCTGCCAGTTGTTTGAGGGTCGATCGCGTATCTGGATCGTTTCCCCAATTTTCTGCTAGCTGACTCATCGCAGCTCGTCGTACCTCTGAAGCTTCAGCAGACAAAGCCAACTGTTTCAGAATAGTTCCGGTATCAATGTCATCTTTTGCCAGTTTGGCTAACTTGAATACTGCTTCTGAAGCCACATAGGGGCTTGGATCGGACATTGCCATTCCTTTGAGCCAAGCTAAAGTCTTGCGGTCGTACTTCCCATCTTGATTTAATTTTTCTATGATGGTTAAACGTACTCCCCAATGTTTATCTGATTCTGCTCTTTGTCTTAGCCAGGTGAGAGTATCTATATCTTGCCAACCTTCAGCTAAAAGTTCTACTGCTGTTTCCCGCAAAGCTTCATCAACATCGGATACAGCTCGTTGTTTCAAAAATGCTAGGGTATCTGGCTCATTTTGCCAGTTTTGGGCTAACTGTTTTAATGCTGCATAACGTACATTTGAGGAACGATATTGGTCTGCCAAAATCAGTTGTTTCAGGAAAGCGATCGTATTTGGATCGTCATGCCAACCTGTAGTTAATTGGGTAAGTATGGCTTCTTGTACCCACCAATATTCATTGTTAGATACTACAAATTGTTTAAGAAAAGGTAAAATACTAGGATCGTTTTGCCAACCTTGGACAAGATATTCTGTTGCAGCTCTCCGCACATCTGGACATCGATCGGATATAGCTAATTGTTTAAGGATAGCTACAGTATCCGGTTGGTTTTTCCATTCTATGGCTAGCTTTTCCAATGCTGCTATTCGCTGTTCTGGGTCTTCGTCAAACACTACTTGACGTTTGAGGGAAGATAAGGTGTGAGAGTCATTTTTAAGCATCATCATAATAGTGGCCTATTGTAAGTTAATAGTTTTTTTAGCTTTATCTGTATACTGGATAGCTGTAGGGAAACTTTCACAGACTTAATCTATTATAAGTTAAATTACTTAATAAATTAAATGATTGACATCTTCCCTCGTTAAATCCCTCGATTATAACGAGGGATTCCCAAACCTCACGACTTAGGGTTACTGCTTGAGTGGCACTTATCTAGATTGAAAACAACCCCCGACAGTACGCCAACGAGCGTCAATTTGTTGAACCACGATCTGCCCGACCGCAGTGACACCTCGATAACAGATCACTTTTGCTGCTGCTACATCACGGTTGATTGAGTAGTTACATTCAGGAGATTTATGTTCCCGCTCAGACAGGTCTTTTTTACCTGTATGCGCTCCACAATTTGGACAAATTTGACTGGTATATCTGTAGTCTACCTGGCCAAAATCAACCCCTCGTTTCTTGCATACCCAAGCCAAGATACTGAAGAACTGACCGAACCCTGCATCTAAAAGTATGTTTACCTAACATTCCTTTGGCCCAGGTTTTCAAGTCTAGGTCTTCCACAAACAAATATCATTCCTGCTTGGTCGCATAAATGATGAGCTAGTTTAAAGTGAAAGTCTTTTCGGGTGTCTGAGATTTTTTGATGAAGTCTGGCTATCTTTTGGTTAAGTTTATGCCGATTTGCTGACCCCTTAGATTTTAACTTTAACCTACGTTGCAGTAATTTCAACTCGCTTTGTAGTTTTGTTAAAAACTTTGGACGTTCCATCAATTCACAATTCAGTTGTTGCTAAAAATTTATCAAGTTCAATATCAATTCCTAGGGTATGTCCTGAAGCAGGGGTATCCTTCAGCAATTAACAATTAACAATTAACAATTAATAATTACCTCTTCCTCAAAGGGAGAGGATTGAAGCTCAAGGAAAAATTTAATTTTTTCCCATTTCAAGGGGAAGCAAATATTGCTGAATTCTTTAATTATTCATTATTCATTATTCATTATTTGATCGCCCTGCTGTTTCATGTTGCTAAATGCCTTTTCCAAATTCTTGAGAACTTGCTGTAAGACTTGGGCATTTGTTCTTTTGAGTTCTGAGTTAGCTTTCTTAGCTTTTGTTAAGTTGGCGGCTTGTATGCTTTAGTTAGGGTAAGGTGCATCCCCTGGGATTATGTACTCTTGATGCAATGAACAACAGTTAACTGCACATTTCCTACTGTTAATCCAGTCTTTGCGCTCTCTTAAGGCATAATTCCACACCTTCCTACAGGTCGCCAACATATCTTCAATGATGGCTATCTCCTGTTGAGAGGGACTTAACTTAAACTCGTAGGTTAGTGTTAGCATATCCACATTATTATAACATAATTCTATTTTTATTTATAATTATAAATTATTGATTCTTTTGCTTTTCTGATGTTAATCTAGCGTTGTGCCGAGCATCTTTAATTTATTGCAGAAACTTTAGCAATTTATAGAACTATTCAGAATAATATGTTACTTTTTTGATACTAATTAGTAATTAACAATGTAAATAAATATTATTGATCCTAAATTTTTCCTAGAATATCAATATAAATCTTGAAATATAACTATGAGAGAACTTTATCCACCCATTCAACCCCATCAAACAGGCAATCTCAAAGTTTCCGAGCTTCACACTATTTATTATGAAGAATGTGGCAACCCCCAAGGTAAACCAGTAGTATTTTTACATGGTGGACCAGGCGGTGGAATTCTGCCTCTTTATCGTCAATATTTTGACCCCAAAAAATGGCGAATTATTCTATTTGACCAACGAGGTTGTGGTCGTAGTACTCCCCATGCTGAACTATCTCAAAATACTACCTGGAATTTAGTAAATGATATAGAAAAACTACGAGTTCATCTCAGTATTGAAAAATGGGTTGTGTTTGGAGGTAGTTGGGGAAGTACTCTAGCATTAGCTTATAGTCAAACTCATCCAGAAAATTGTATAGGCTTAATTTTACGAGGTATTTTTATGGTGCGCCCGAAAGAAATTTCTTGGTTTTATCAAGAGGGTGCAAGTAATATTTTTCCTGATGCTTGGGAGGAATATTTAAAACCTATTCCTATAGAAGAAAGAGGTGATTTAGTTAAGGCTTATTACCAAAGATTAACCAGTGCTGATGAAAAAATTCGATTAGAAGCAGCACGCGCTTGGTCAATTTGGGAAGGAAGTACCAGTAAATTAATTCCAAATCCAAATGTATCACAAAAGTTTGGCGATAGTTATTTTGCTTTGGCTTTTGCTAGAATAGAATGTCATTATTTCATTAACAAATGTTTTTTTGAACATGAAGAACAGTTATTAAAAAATGTCTATAAAATCCGGCATATTCCAGGAGTAATTGTACAAGGAAGGTATGATGTTGTTTGTCCGATGGTATCAGCTTGGGAATTACATAAAGCTTGGCCGGAAGCTGAATTTATTGTCGTGCCAGATGCCGGACATTCAGTTTCTGAACCAGGAATTATAAATGCTCTAATTAAGGCAACTGATAAGCTGGCAATTCTTTGAAGAAGGCAGAAGGCAGAAGGCAGAAGGCAGAAGGGAAATGATAAAAAAACAGGGTAAGTTTATTTGATAATTGCCAGTATTTATCCATGTTGCACTCTAAAGGCGTTAGGTTTTAAGTAGCGTGGTAAGCTTTTTTCACCTAAAGCCTAAAACCTTCTTCAATATAACTTTCAATCATTCTAATCATTGCTGAAAATCTCTACTTTTATTCTGAAACATTATAATATTATTGGTAATAAAAAATTGGGCATTATTTTGTAGTTTATTTCCTTATCAGTATATTAATAAATGATATTAAACACAGAAATCATTCTAAACAAAACCACCAAATACTGCAAATTTATAATATTTCCAAGGTACAGCTATAGGTACAAATTTGGCAGTTGTTAACATCTCCAAATGGGCAGACAAACTAGCTAATTGGTCTTGATTAGAATAACCATGAGAGTTGCTAGTCCCAATTTTGGCACGAATTTCTGCTAAAGTGGTTCCTTGACTGATTGCCCACTCCTGCTGTATCTGTTGAAACACCTCTGCTAATTCTGTAGTTGCAGGCAAAACAGGATCGGCATTCCAAAAACAACCTCCATAATTTAAGCTTTTTCTAATCTTTTGAAATAATTTTAATTTCATACTATCGCTCAGATGATGAATAGCGAGAGATGATACACAAGCATTAAAACCATCACCAATAGGGGATGATAAATCAGCGTTATTTGCCCACTTCACCAAAATCCATTTCTATTTCAGTCCACCTATTTGTATACCCAGCAGCATCAATCTTAGTTTTGGCAAATTCTAGCATCCGTGGAGAATAATCCACTCCTAGTATGTGTGCGTTAGGATATTTATCTAATAGCTTTAAACTTAGTTCCCCAGTACCACAACCAAGTTCCAAAATGCGATCGCAATTTTTTGGTACACAACGCACTATGACATCCAACATTTCATCGTTTCGATATGCTCAAGCAGACATTATGAAACCAAGCTGCGTTAGTTGTCATAATAACCACCCAGACAGTCCTAAAAAAGATTGGAAAGTTGGAGATGTACGAGGTGTTTTGGAAATTACTCAACCACTCGATCGCATCATTAAGACAACCAATGCTGGATTACGAGATACATTTTTGACCTTAGCAGGATTGTCTGTATTAGGAATTACTGGCTTAACTTTAGTAATTAGCAAACTTCGACAGACTTCAAAAGAATTGGAGAAACGTGTAATTGAACGCACAGCAGAATTAGCAACAGAAAAAGAAAAATCAGAATCTCTACTACTAAATATTTTACCAGAACAAATAGCACAGAGACTCAAGCAAGGACACCATCAAATTGCTGACGGTTTTGCAGAAGTAACGATCCTATTTGCCGATATTGTTGGTTTTACTCAACTCTCAGAAAAAATTCTACCGCAAGATTTGGTAATATTGCTCAATAAAATTTTTTCAGAATTCGATCGGTTGAGCGATCGCCACGGGTTAGAAAAAATTAAAACTATCGGAGATGCTTACATGGTTGCTAGTGGTCTACCTACTCCACGAGCAGACCATGCCAAAGCTGCTGCAGAAATGGCTCTTGATATGCAACAAGAAATCAGCAAATTTAATTTACAGCATAATTTTGAACTCTGTATCCGCATTGGAATTAACACCGGACCTGTTGTTGCTGGGGTCATTGGCACGAAAAAGTATATTTACGACCTCTGGGGTGATGCAGTGAATACTGCCAGTCGCATGGAATCTCATGGAATTCCCGGTACGATTCAAGTTTCGACAAAAACTTACGATCTCTTACATAATCAGTATATTTTTAAGGAGCGCGGTGCCATAGTAGTTAAAGGTAAGGGTGAAATGAAAACTTATTTATTGATTGGCAGAAAAGTATAGATAGAAAAAAAGAAATCAGGAAAAGGATTAAAAGAAAAATCAGGTATTTAATTAGGGTTTGCTGAAAAAGTCTTTTAGTAGGGGTAGGAGACAGGAGACAGGAGACAGAAGACAGGAGAAATAGGAATGAGCGAGGAGGTAGGAGTAAGAATTGTAAGAATGATTTTTCTGCCCAACTATGAGCCTAAAATACGCTCCATGCATGAGCGTGAAGAGCTGAAAAACAGACACTTTTTTCAAGTCCAAAAAGGCACTTGTCTTTATATGTCAATGCTTTTAGATTTAATCAGCAAGCCATAATTAAATTCCCATCGCCACTAAACATCAGAGAAAATATAAATTGCTTCAGTTCAGAGCGATGGTCTCTTGAGTATCCGTAAATACTTTTAAAGTGAATTTGTTATTTCTCTTCAACAGTTTCATGCTGGATATATAGCAGTCACTATTACTGTATTTGACTTATGAAATAGCTGCAAACTTTGGAATATCAATAATCAAACTTCTTCTTTCTTCCTTCTGCTATATTTGTTATGTTGATGAAAAAAGAACCTCAATTTATCAAAATTAGAGTTTAGGAGGACACCCCAAACTATCGCGGGTAGCTACTCCTGTAATAGGATTAATTCCTGAAGCATTTTTACACATTAATTTTACCTGATAGCGGTCTACTATTGCTCCAGAAAAATCTGCCCCTGTCACCACTGCATTACCGAAGGTGCTACTACTCAACATAGCATCTGTGAAAATAGCATTAGTTAAGTCAGTTTGATCGAAAGTGACTCGATCTGCAAAAGTATCAGTAAAATCTGCTTCACTTAAGTTTGCTCGAAGAAAGTCTCCTTTAGTAATAATTGTTCGTTGCATATTTGCCCCTTGAAAATTTGCACCCCGCATTTCTGCACCTGCAAAGGAAGTACCGTGCAAATCTTTGTGAGAAAAATCTCGATAGTTTAAATCTGTGAGAGTATAATTTACGGTATTTTCCTGTGCTTGAGCTGAATCAATATGAATCGGCAAAATACCTACGGCAGCCAATATTAAGACCAATACTAAAAATACTGTTTTCATCACTACAATCACTGCTCCCAAAGTTGAGTATAATTAAATAATAAATATACCAAATTAGAGACCATCTTAACGAAGTCAGAAGTCAGAAGTTAGAAGTCAGATAAAGTCGCTGTGGGTAGGAGGACGTACAGAAATTATTTTTGTCATGGGGATAGATGAGCAACCCTCCAAAAATATTTCGCCAAAGCGGGGTGGTACGACCCAATTATAGCGCTACGCGCAAGGCAACAGGCGAATACAAAAGGGTTTCAGCTTTTATTTATGTCAAACACCTTAATGTGTAGCGCTATATTTTGATAAAAATAAAAAATTTGACCTTTTTGCGGAGAATTTACAGAGGCGATCGCGCCTTTTAGAATTTAACCGTATAAAAGTCAATTTATAGCAGTCGCCATTACTGTATTTGATATATCAGCCAAATTTTTAGTTATCTAGGAGAGAAAGAAAAACTTCTTCCTTCTACTATTGCGATTTACATTTTGGTCTTCCACTAAAAAATGTAGCAATGAGTAGACAAACAATACCAATATTAATCGAAACATCTGCCACATTGAACACAGGAAAATCTATGAGGCGAAAGTGTATAAAATCTACAACATAACCCAAAACGAACCTATCAATACCATTACCCAGTGCCCCTCCTAAAATTAAACCGTAGCCCAGTTGTTCCCATTTATTAAATCTCGGCCCAAATAAAGCCCAGGCCATGAGGCCAAGACTAACAATCAAAGATAACCATCGCAGCCAATATACTCCACCATTGCTAAATAAACTAAAAGCTGCTCCAGTATTAGTAACATAGGTAAAGTGAAATACACCAGGCCACAAAGCCAGACTTTCTCCAAGTTGAAAATTTTGTACCACCCAAAACTTAGTCAAGTGGTCTAGTAAAATACTAATAATAGCAGCTATCCAGAATAAAAGATTTTTCTGAAAACGTAATTTCAAGATTAACAATTACTATATTTATTTTAATTCATTCTACAATTTAGCAATAATTTTTTAAGATTGCCATGTTAATATATACTTTGCTAAAGCAGCGGAGATTTCTACTAAACCTTAGCTTGTCGGTCGGTTGACATCTCATCAGCTGCTGCTACCGTCAAATCAAAAATTTAAGAAGAAGATCGGATATTTTTGATGAAAATTAACCAGAACGACTCACTTGATTATAAGTACTCCAAATAATTGTTGAATAAGGTTTGAAATAGTTTAAGCAAAGTCAAAAATCAAAGTTTTTTTTATAATAGTCCGGTAAATCTACCCTGATCGTATTAGTAGTTATTGATTCTCCTATTTTATTTTTAATTTTGTCAAAGTTAAGTTTGTATATATTCATGTGTTCATCAATCCTTTTATGAACGATCCACTCTTCATCTATTAATTGTTTCATCCATCTTTGAACTGTTTTTATAGCCAACATTGTTTTTTGACCAATATATTTATGAGTAAGAGAAATAAAACGTATTTCATTTTTTTCTTGGATTTGTCTGAGTGAAATATAATCAAAAAAAGTTATTATTGTGGCTCCACTTTTTTTTCTTAAACTAAAATACTCTAAATATGGATTAAAGATTGAACCTAGACTTTCTGAATCTCTAATTATTGAAGGAACAATTGGGTAAACATTCTCTTCTTCATTATCTATTATATGTATAGTTTCCCATTTGTCAGATTCTAATTCAACTACTATCTCTAAAAACATATTGACTATTCTCTATTTTCTTTATACGGTTTTTAATTTTTTAAGCACAAATAGATAATTTTACAGATTTCTTTTACTCAATTATTTCTTACTCTTTCATTGAAAATTTTATCTCTAATAAAATAGTAAACGGCGTAGTAAATAAGCCATAACTGCTACAGCACATATAATTCCTAGTTGTCCTGGTAAGGGAAAAATAGAAAATCTATAGATAGCTTCCAATAAAGATAATGAATCTGCCTCTTTCCAGCCGAAAATACTGCTAATAATTAGATAAATTAACCCAGTTATATGAACACTGAACAAGCCACATAAACAACTAAAAGTTAATGACTCTAGCTTGGGATATGCTTGAAAAGCTAAATTTCCACATATCCATGCTCCAGGAATAAAACCCAATAAATAACCAAAACTAGGTTCTCTCAAATAGCCTATACCACCGCCTTGACTAAAGACAGGTAATAAAGTTAGACCTAAAAATATATAAGCAATTTGAGAAATAACAGCAGCATTTTTTCCACCCAAACAACCGACAAACAAAACAGCACCAACTTGGTAAGTTACTCCTAAGGAAAAAGTTTTAACTTCTTGTTGTTCCCAAATCCAAGTTGGACTTGCAAAAGATGCAGGTAAAAATGTCGCAGCAATTGTCAAGAGTAAACCTGTAATTGCCCAAAGTAATTGAACTGTAATTGTCACGGCAATTAACAATTATTTCTTAAATATAAACAGTTATTCTACCACCTCAAACCTAATTAGTAGGAATAGGAGCTTCCCCACCTTTTAGTCCTAAAGATTCAAGCATTGCTTGGTCTGTTTCTGGAGGTTGACCAAGAGTTGTCAGATAATGGCCAATCAACATCGCATTAATACCAGCTTTAAGGCCTAAGTTTTGCAATTCTCCCATCACAGCCTCTCGGCCTCCAGCATAGCGAATAATTTGTTCTGGTAAAATCAGACGGAAAATAGCGATCGCCTTCAAAGCATCGTAGGGGTCTAACTTCGGCAATTCACCTAAAGGTGTACCTTCACGAGGGTTTAATAAATTTAACGGTACAGACTCAACCTGCAACTCTCGCAAGGCCAAGGCCAAATCTATCCGGTCTTCCCAAGTTTCTCCCATACCAATAATACCTCCCGTGCAAGCCTGAATACCTGCTGCTTTGAGGTTTTTCACAGTTTCTACTCGGTCATTCCAGCTATGAGTAGTGACTATTTCGGGGTAAAACTGTTCGGAGGCTTCCAAATTATGGTTATAGCGGGTTACTCCTGCCTCTGCTAATGCTTGAGCTTGTTCTGGTGTTACTTCTCCCAAAGCACAACAAGGCTTAATATTAGTCTCAGCGATAATTTGCCGTACTGTAGCCAAAATTTGCTCAAATTCTGTAGATTTGGGACTGTTATACTTAATACCTCTACCTTGAGAAACCAAGCAAAATCTTTTAGCCCCAGCGGCTTCTGCTGCCTTTGCTTGAGCTAATATTTCTTCTGTAGATTTGAGGCCATAAATTGGGGAAGCTTCTCCAGGATGATGAGCTGACTGGGAACAGAAGCTACAGTTTTCTGAACAGCCTCCTGATTTGACATTAATGATGCTACATAGGTCTACAACATTACCACAGCAAGCTTGACGGACTCGATCCGCAGCTTCACAAAGTAGGAGTATCTCTTCTTTTCCTACAATCTGGGTCAGGGTAATGGCCTCTTCTCGGTTAAGACGGTATCCAGAAATGACTTGCTCGGCCAAGTTTTGCAGCCATGTGTCTAGATGTTGTTTCGTCTCTGGTAAAGATAGGAAAGTTCTAGTGTTTGTTTGTGTATTAGTTGAGCAGGGTGCTTGAACCACGGCTAGCCTTATTAATTACAATATTTTTAATTCTGCGCTATTTTACCATCTTTTCTAATGGCTACGCCATTATATTGACTGCGACAAATTTATATAGCAGGGAACAGGGAACATTGGCAAAAGCTTTTCTTTACCCCTAAGTTGATGAGCCTTAGCAGTACGTATTGATTTGACTTGACCAGTTATTGAATCTAATTCTTTTAGCGCACCACATCCAAGTAATTCATCACCCTCCCAAGCAGACCATAAAGTAATTTCAGGCGATCGTAATGCCTCTAAATAATAATCAAAATCGTGAAAAATTATAGAACCCACATTCCGCACGTCAATTTGTAACATTAAAAGTAGTATATGAATTTATAGCTTGGTAAGTATTTATACTATGCAAATCATCTCAATTACTTTTTTCGTCGATCAAATTTCGAGTAAATAATTAGGGCTTGCTGATTAAATATCAAAGCATTGACTGATATTGGTTTTAGCATTTTTTGGTCTAAAAAAGTGCGCCTGTTTTCGGCTCAAAGAGCTGCATAAAACTAGTATCTTTAGACGATTATGGCAGAAAAGTCAAGGGACAATTTTTCCGACTACCTCCTCTATAATTCCCATTTCTCCTGTCTTCCCCTCCTGGGAGGGGGAGGGGCGAGGGGTGGGTTGTCTCCTGTCTCCTGTCTTCTTCTTTTATACTACATTCTGTGGTGCGGAATGTAGGCTCTAAGGTATGGAGCAACTAAAGGTGAATTAATTTTCACTTGGTATCTTTAACTACTAAAATTTGTTTACTTATTTTTAACCTATTGTTTACCTATTTTTTACTTATTTTTAACCTCTATATGTTCAACTTGTTGCATTAACGTTATGTCTTGTGTTTAAAGTCAATATCACAATTTAATAGTTATGCCACCTAGTATCAATTTTAGTCAGATAATTCGTAATACTTCCAAAGTATCCCTAGTAGCCTTAACAATTGGTCTAGCTACTACAATTACTGGAATAAAATATAGCCTTGCTCAACAAAAAGTCGCCCTAGTTGGTGCTGGGGCATCTTTTCCAGCTCCCTTATATCAGCGTTGGTTTGCCGATATGAGAGATAGTCGTTCCGATGTTCAGGTAGATTATCAATCAGTTGGTAGTGGTGCTGGTGTGGAGAGATTTACTCAAGAATTGGTAGATTTTGGTGCTAGTGATGTGGCAATGAAAGATGATGAAATTGCCAAAGTTGGTCGGGGTGTCATTTTGCTACCTATGACTGCAGGTAGCGTTGTCTTAGCTTACAATTTACCAGGTGTATCCAACCTAAAATTATCCAGGGAAGCTTATGTAGATATCCTTTTGGGTAAAATTACAAACTGGAATGACCCCAAAATAGCTGCTGCTAATTCTGGTGTGAGTCTACCAGACCAAGAAATTACTGTAGTTCATCGTTCTGATGGTAGTGGAACTACAGGGGTTTTTACTAAGCATTTGAGTGCTATTAGTCCAGAGTGGAAACAGAAGGTAGGCGAAGGAAAAACAGTTCAGTGGCCTACAGGTGTAGGTGGTGCTAAAAATGATGGTGTAGCTGCTTTAATTCGTCAAACAGAGGGTGGCATAGGTTATGTAGAGTTTGGTTTTGCTAAGAGTGCTGGTCTCCCTACTGCAGCTTTAGAAAATAAATCTGGCAGTTATATCAAAGCTTCTTTGGAATCTGCTAAGTCTACTCTATCCGCAGTGAAATTACCAGGAAATCTGCGTGCTTTTATTAGCGATCCTGAAGGTGGTGGTTCTTACCCTATTGTTACTTACACTTGGATGTTGATTTATGGCCAATATGATGATGCAGCTAAAGCTCAGGGTATAGAAAAAATGATTGAGTATGGCTTAAATGAGGGTCAAAAGGTAAGTGCTGATTTAGGTTATATTCCACTTCCTGACAATGTTCGTCAGACAGTTGCATCAGCTGCTGATAAAATTAGCTCGGGCTACAAAATAAGTCTCAAGTAATTGTATGTAGTAAAAACTGATACTTAATTCTGATAGTAAAATTGAAAATACTTGGCACTTCATAATCTGAAATATCGGGTGCATCTCAATGCGTGAATAAAGCCAAAAATTTATTGCTTTTAGGCAATAGCTCCGAAAGGCAACAGGCAACAGGGAATATATAGGAAAAAAGTATTTTTGCCAATATGAGATGCACCCTAAATATCTCTTGGCAAGTAATTCCTAATTTTTCAACTATTCAACCCTTCTTGAAGATATAGAGGGGTTAATTTCCTCTAAAATCAATAGCCCCAAATCATAAAATCATATCAAATTCGGTAACATTGCTGTAATTGAATAAAGAGTGTGGGGACCCACTCCTAACCCCTCCCAGGAGGGGAAGGTTGGGAGGTGGGGAAATATTTGGCAATGGTGCAAGTATAGAACATTTTTTTATACCAAATTAAACGGATTTAATATCAGAAATTAAGTCTCATTTTTCTGATGAGCGAAAAAAAACTGATGGCTAATTCAAGTTTGATGAGCTACTACCATAAAAACTTAATATTAGAGCAGTTTTCAATATAAATAGACTACAGTGCAAAGCATTCTCCTACTGTCTACTCCCTCTTTTCCAATAATCAAAAATCAAATCAATTTATAGCAGATAAATCATCAATTATTTCCCCCTACTGTTTACTGCCTACTCCCTCTTTTCCGGATAGGTCTAATTATGACCGCCCATCAAAAACTATTAACCTATCCTTAACCTAAATAGGTTAAGCTTTCGTTTATTCTTTTTGGTGTCTAGGTATAGAAAGCTAATAATTATGCAATTTGCTCTTAATCTTGCTCGAATAGCTCGTACGACTGCAAAAATGTCTGCAGTAGCTTTGACAATTGGTTTAGCTGCCTGCGGTGGTGGCGGTGACACTGACGGTACAGGTGGAGGTGCTCAAGTAAACCTCGTTGGAGCAGGAGCTTCTTTTCCAGCACCTATCTATCAACGTTGGTTTCAAGAGTTGAGTCAGAGTGACCCTAACCTACAGGTAGATTATCAGTCAGTTGGTAGTGGTGCTGGTGTCGAGAGATTTACTCAAGAATTAGTAGATTTTGGTGCTAGTGACGTGGCAATGACAGATGAGGAAATTGCTCAAGTTGGTCGGGGAGTCATTTTGCTACCGATGACTGCTGGTAGTATTGTATTAGCTTACAATTTGCCTGATGTTCCTGGTCTGAAGCTTTCCAGGGAAGTTTATGTAGACATTTTGTTGGGTAAAATTACTAATTGGAATGACCCTAGGATAGCTGCAATTAATCCTGATGTAACTTTGCCAGACCAAACAATTACGGTTGTATATCGTTCTGATGGTAGTGGTACAACTGGAGTTTTCACGAAGCATTTGAGTGCTATTAGTCCAGAATGGAAAGAGAAAGTTGGAGAAGGTAAAACTGTTCAATGGCCAGTAGGTATTGGTGGTGCGAAGAATGATGGTGTAACTGCTCAAATTCGCCAAAGCGAGGGGGCAATAGGTTACGTTGAGTATGGTTTTGCTAAGAGTGCTGGTCTAAATATGGCTTCCCTGGAAAATAGTTCTGGTAAGTATATAGAACCTACTGCTGAATCAGCAACTGCAACTTTAGAAGCAGTAGTATTACCTGAAAATCTACGAGCTTTTATTACCGATCCAGAAGGGGATAATTCTTATCCAATTGTCACTTATACTTGGATGCTTGCTTATGGTCAATATGATGATGCAGGTAAAGCTCAGGGAGTGGAAAAAATGATTGAATTTGGCTTAAATGAAGGTCAAAAAATTAGTGGTGAAATAGGTTATATTCCTCTTCCTAATAATGTACGTCAAAAAGTTTTAGAAACTGCCGATAAAATTAGCCCAGATTACAACATGACTCTCAAGTAGCATCAATTCATTAATTAATAATTGATAATGGATAATTGATAATTACCTCTGGTTAAAACCGCTCTTGATTGAATATAAGGAAGTATTATTTCTTCTCTTGGTTGATTGGATATGGCGAGGGGACCTCGCCATCCCTCAACCGCTTTTTTCCCCTTAAAAGGGTCGGCTTTAAACCTGAATTATTTAATTATTAATTATTAATTATTCGGTAAGAGTTCTACACCTATCACCTTTGAACGATAGTGACATTAAATGAGGTAGTCAGTTAGAGGAGATGTCAGATTAACCAGTTAGGTTAACGCTTATACAGTAGGACAGAAAATGGAGTCGATGGGAATTCTCGCTCCACAAACTGTATTAGCATCGTGTAGATGGTGGGATATTAAACCCACTCAGGAACAATATAATTCTGAATTATAAATTCAGTTTATTGCACTAATTTTGAGATAATATAACATCAAAATTAACCTAATAAAGTCCCTGAAGTTGACTCAATAACTCCTTGAAAATGTATATACCTATTTGAGGTAGATAGATTTCAATAATGGATAATGGATAATTGATAATTGATAATTACCTCTCCCTAAAAGGAAGAGGATTGAATAAAAGGAAAATTAATTCATTGTTTCTCCTTTAAAGGAGAGGCTTTAAACCTTAATTATTCGGTAAAAAATTTTATGGTTGCACAATCTAAAGTTCAAAAAGATAGTCGGTCTCGGACTAATCAAGAAAGAAAGTTTGATGATGGTTTTATTACTGTTACTAAAGTTTTTGCTTGGGGTATTGCAGCTATTTTAATATTGATAGCTTTAACGGTAGCTTCCCAAGCTATACCAGCTATTAATGAATTTGGCTTTACCTTTCTATTTAAAAGTGTTTGGAACCCTGTTGCTAATGATGGAAAGGGGGATTATGGCGCATGGCCAATGATTGTAGGAACTTTAATTAGTTCATTCCTTGCCCTATTTATTGCAGTTCCTCTCGGTCTAGGTACAGCAATATTTTTAAGTGAAGGATTTTTGCCTCCAAAAATTACTACTCCTTTAACTTTTATGGTGGAATTATTAGCAGCTATTCCTAGTGTGGTTTATGGTTTATGGGGTATTTATGTTTTGCTTCCTTTACTCAAACCAATTGAGGCTTTTTTAGGTAATTATTTAGGTTGGATTTTTATTTTTTCTCTTCCTAAGGGTGTTAGTGCGGGGGGCCCGGGAATGTTCCCAGCAGCGATTGTTTTATCCATAATGATTTTACCTATTATTACAGCAATTTCTCGTGATTCTCTTGCTAGTCTTCCTCCCGATCTACGACAAGCTTCTATGGGTATAGGAGCTACTCGTTGGGCTACTATTATTAGGGTATTAATTCCAGCGGCTTTTTCGGGAATTGTTGGTGGAATTATGTTAGGTTTGGGTCGAGCTATGGGAGAAACTATGGCTGTAACGATGTTAATTGGTAATGCTAATTCGATTAAACCTACTCTTTTTGCTCCGGCTAATACTATTGCTTCTTTGATGGCTAACCAGTTTGCTGAAGCTTCTGGTTTACAACTTTCTGCTCTGATGTATACGGGGATAATTCTGTTTATTTTAACCCTACTTGTAAATATTTTAGCTAATTGGATTGTTAATCGAATTAAGGCAAAGTATTAATTACTGTTGAAGTAAGAATTTCCTACGGAATGCTGCGCAAACAGGATTCAGTGGTCAGCTATCAGCTATGAGTTATTAACTGATTATCGCACGGAAGTCTCCAAGGGGAATTAAAAATTGTGTTTGCTTCCGCTATGAAGAAAATAAAAAGAAAATATTTTCCTTAAGTTTAATCCTATCCGCTTTCAAAGAGAGTTCAGCAATTAACAATTAACAATTGAAAATTAATAACTACCTCTTCTTAAAACGGAATTGATTGACTAAAATGATTTTTTTATTTTATCCTCTTAAAAAGGGAGGCTTCAAGGCATGAATTGTTGAATTAATAATTATTAATTATCAACTATTAATTAGGGCTTGCTGATTAAATCTAAAAGCATTGATATATAAATACTAAAGCCTTTTTAGAGTCGAAAAAAGTGCAGATTTTTCAGCTCTTTATGCTCAAAAAGTTAGTATTTTAGGCGCATAGTTGGGTAGAAAAATCAATATATCCAAAACTTAGCTCCTACCTCCTATAAATTCCAATTTCTCCTGTCTCTTGTCTCCTACCCCTACCAAAAGACTTTTTCAGCAAGCCCTAATTATTAATTATTCGGTAATTATCCATTATTCATTGGTAAGTATTTCCTCCGGAATGCTGCGCAAACAGCCGTCAGCTATTAGCTATCAGCTATTAATTTTTGGTCTGGGTAAAAGCCACCTTTGAAATGGAAAAAGAATAACAAATTACTGCCAAAGTCTCTAGACAAAACCTGATAAGTAATTATTCATTACTAATTGCTGATGGCTGACTGCTGATAGCTGAATACTTACATTCATTGTTCATTATCAATTGTTGAATACTATCTTGAATTAATCATGGCAGACATGACCTATAATCAACAACAACCAGAATCTATTGTGAGTCTGAAAAAAGACCCAAAAAGACCAAGAGAAATATTTAATAAAGTGATGACCGTATTATCAGGTGCTTGTATCGGCATCACTCTTATTCCTTTATTTGCTGTATTAATTTACGTTTTTATTAAAGGATCATCTCGTTTAAACTTAGATTTGTTTACTAAGTTACCACCTGCTGCTGGTCAAACTTCTGGTGGTATTGCTAATGCGATTTTAGGCACAATTATAGTAGTAGCGATCGCTAGTTTAATTGCTGTTCCTTTTGGTGTTTTAGCAGCAGTTTATTTATCAGAGTTTAGTGATGAGGAAACTGCTCGTCCAATTCGATTTGCTACTAATGTTTTGAGTGGTGTACCATCAATTATTGCTGGGGTATTTGCCTATAGTTTACTGGTACTATCTATGGGAAAATTTTCAGCATTTGCAGGTGGAGTTGCTTTAGCGGTTTTGATGTTACCGACCATCGTTAGAACTACTGATGAGGCTTTACAAATAGTTCCTAGGGATATTAGATGGGCATCGGTGGGAGTTGGTGCTTCTAATTATCAAACTGTTTTACAAATAGTTTTACCTGCTGCTTTACCGGGTATTATTACAGGTATTACTCTTGCTATTGCTCGTGCTGCTGGAGAAACTGCTCCATTACTTTTTACTGTTGTTTATTCTAATAATTGGCCTCGCGGTCCATTCGCTCCGACTGTTCCATCTTTGGCTTATTTAGTATATGAGTTTGCTCGTAGCTTTGATGTTGTTTTACAGGAGTTTGCTTGGGCGGGTTCTTTAGTTCTGGTTTTATTGGTTTTAATTACTAGTATTCTTTCTCGTTGGGCAACTAGTCAAAAACAGTTTTGATTAAAGAATGAATAAGGGAAACGGAAACTTCATAAATAAATAACAGTGATTAATTAATGACGCTTTATTTATTATACTTTGTGTCTATAGCAGAGAGGAGTTGAAAAAATATTTCCTTTTATTCGATTCATTATTACTCTATGTCCTAATCAATTCAATATTTGGTATAGCAAAATTATTGCTTTTTTTACTGCTTTAATATCAATCAATTTGCTAATCAAGATTGGTTGATTCGTGAAATAAAATTATACCTTTTTGATTTCAAGTTAAGGGAAAATGGATAATTTTTTATGTAAGTGAAGTGAAATACTTGAAGAAGGAGACAGGAGACAGGAGACAGGAGACAGGAGGAAAATTACATGGGGATTCGCTCCCCCAAGTAATGCGTGAACACTCCAGTTGACGGTGGGGTATTAAACCCACAAAGAAAATGATAATATTTTATCTTCTATATTCCTTCATTACCTAAAAAGCGTAAATTTTGTACCTCAATTTAATGAATCAAGGCTATATAAAAGATAATTATTGCTCTGCTGATTAAATATAAAAGCATTGACATTTGAAGAAGGAGACAGGAGACAACCCACCCCCAACCCCTCCCAGGAGGGGGAGACAGGAGGAAAATTACATGGGGATTCTAACCCCAAGTAATTTTGAACACCGTGTAGATGGTGGGGTATTAAACCCACAAAGAAAATGATAAAGACAAGTGCCTTTTTGGGAACGAAAAAAGTGCGCCTGTTTCAGTCTAAAACGCTCAAAAAGGAGCGTATTTTAGGCGCATAGTTGGGCAGAAAAATCATTCTTACAAAACTTAGCTCCTACTTCCTCGCTCCCGATCCATTTCTCCTGTCTCCTGTCTCCTACCCCTACTAAAATACTTTTTCAGCAAACCCTAATTATAGCACTATGAAAATATCAGAAAAACAGCGATTAAACCCTATAAATTTTATGGGTAAATGATTGAGGTGAAGCTGATAGTTATAAATAGCAAATACACAAATAATTTTGAAACTAAATTTAGGAGGTAATATCTCATGCCAGAATCTCAACAAAATCTTTCTAAACAAAAATCTGCCCCCGCTCTTTCAGCAGATAATGTTAGCGTCTTTTACGGAGATTTTAAAGCCGTGAAAGATGTTTCTATGGAAATTCCTAAAAATCAAGTAACTGCTTTTATTGGACCTTCAGGTTGTGGTAAAAGTACATTATTACGATGTTTTAATCGTCTAAATGATTTGATTAGTATTTTTCATTTAGAAGGTCGTATTCTTTATCATAATCAGAATATTTATGACTCAGATGTTGACCCTGTAGAAGTACGCCGACGTATTGGAATGGTATTTCAAAAGCCTAATCCTTTTCCTAAGTCAATTTACGATAATATTGCTTATGGGGTGAGAATTAATGGTCTGGCTAAGTCTAAAGAAGAAATGGATGAGATAGTAGAGCGATCGCTACGACAAGCTGTTCTCTGGGATGAGGTTAAGGATAAACTGGGGCAAAGTGGTTTTGCTCTTTCTGGAGGACAGCAACAACGTTTATGTATTGCTCGTGCGGTTGCTGTTAGTCCTGATGTGGTTTTGATGGATGAACCTTGTGCTTCTCTTGACCCTATTTCTACTATTAAGGTTGAGGAGTTAATTCATGAACTCAAGGAAAATTATACTATTATTATTGTGACTCATAATATGCAGCAGGCGACTAGGGTAGCGGATGTAACTGCCTTTTTTAATGCTAAAGCTGCCGAGGGTGGTAAACGTTTCGGTTATTTGGTTGAATTTGACGAAACTCACAATATTTTCCAGAACCCAAAGGAAGAATCTACTCAACAATATGTAAGTGGTCGTTTCGGTTAAATATTGAAGAAGGAAGATTGACAATTTGTGTAAAAAATTAGTTCTGATATCTTTAATTCTTGTATGAAATTTAGTCACTCTAAGTCTAGCTTTATTTCTACGTTGACTACCAAATTTTTTCTTGGCTAATTTTAGGTTGAAACTTATAGTTATTATGAATAAGACTGGGACAGTAAGAGACGCAATAATCTCGAATAATATCATCAATTGATTTATATTTTCCTTCGTACATTCTTTTCTTCTTTAATGCACCAAAGTCATGCTCTATATCATTTAAATCAGGAGAGTATTTAGGGAGAAATATAACTTCATGTCCTTGGTCATTGACTAATTCCCTAATCACCGTTTTTCTGTGAATTGGTGNGGCAAAAATTTCATCAGAAAATATGATCATCTTTGCAATTATTTTAAAGTAGTTAAGTGGCTATTTAAGTTTTTTGCAGATGGTCAAATATTCGATTTCCCAAAGCTTTTTCAGTATGGAATTTTGCTAGAACCTATTTAGGATTACTATATTTATCCAATATCTCTAAGTTAGGAAATATTTTAGTTCATACCTCATTTCATAACCCTTAAAAGTTACAAAAAAATAATTATTTTGTCAAGTTTCACAGTAGATTTTGTATCAAAAAAAATACAAAAAAAATTACTGTTTTTTGCACATAAATAGGGTGTGCTGATTAACCATAAAACCATTGAAATGTAAAGGTTTGAGCTTTCTTGGATTCCCAAAAAGTGCGCTTGTTTTAGTCTAAAACCCTCAAAAAGTTAGCATAAAAGACAAACTAAGGACAGAAAAATTGAGGGACAATTCTGACAATTCTTACTCCTACCTCCTCGCTCATTCCCCATTTCTCCTTATTCGGTCTTCCTTACTCCTGACTCCTACTCCTACCACTCATATCTTTCCATACGCAAACCCTAAATATTTTTTCCTCTGCTTTCAAACTGATACAGCGTGTTTCATATTAGTGAAGTACACCAGTCGCAGACAAAATGCCCGCACTACAAAGACTTGATCATTAATATTTGTACCTTATATACCTGCAATCTGCTGTACCACCTGCAATCTGCTGTACCAACTTAATCAAAATAAAAATCATCTACGCGATCGCCCTAGTTCACAAGGATGGTACTCGTGCCGATAAAAAATCACTAACAATCAACTTCATCTACACAAAGACAGATTTATCTATACAAAGACAGGCTGTACATCAAAATCAGCCATCAGATTTAGTTAAATCAGGACTTACGCAAATTTACTTTTAAACTACCATCTGTAGGGGTGAATAGTATTCTTTATCGCTATATGTAGAGTCTCTGCGTAAGTCATGTAAATATTGACCAGACCCACTAGAATTGAAAAAGAAAACATTCGCTCAGGTTTGGACAATTGTCATCTTAGGCCATCAGAAAAAACTATACGAATAATACAATTTTAAGAGAAAATTATACTAGCAATCTCAAATATATGATTTAAGGAGAGATAAAGAATGATATATAGCCGTAGATTAGCCAAAATTCTAGCCCCTATATTTATTTGCTTATTACTACTGACATCTGCTTGTGGTGGAGCCAAACAGCCAAGCCGTTTTGACCAGGCCCAACAACAAAGTAAAACAGAACGTCCTTCCCAAGCCCAACAAGTATCTGGCGGTAGTCTAAACAAATACTTCCCATCATCAAGTGGCGACTTTAAACTGAACTATGCTCAAGAGAAAAAAGGTTTTGCTCAAGCAAGTCTCAAAAAAGGTGGTAAAGAAGTAGCAGTCATGTCTATCAATGACATCTCCGCTTCCCCTGCTGCAGCCAACAAATTCCAAAATAGTAGCAAGAAAATAGGAGGATATCCAGCAGTTGAACAAGGTAAAACTACCACTGCGGTATTAGTAGATAATCGTTTCCAGGTAAAAGCTCAATCAAAAGACCCCTCATTTACCCCCAGCGATCGCGAAGCATGGCTACAAAAATTTAATCTAAGTGGTCTATCAAGTCTCAAATAAATAATATCATGTCCGGTAGTATCGGTATTGCATAGCGAAGGTAAGCAAGAGGGAAGAAGCAATAAGCAAGAGGAAAGAAGTAGGAAGGCTTAAGAGCAAAAAAAAACTTAAATTTATATTCACCCTTGGGTTTACACAAACTATACCAACGGACATAATATAATTCTGCCCTCCAACTTAAACAATATAGTCTTCCTTTGTTATAGCAGTGCGCGCTGGTATATTTACCAATTGCAGGAACTACCCAATAGCGAAAAGTCTCATAAGATTTCCTAGGGAATGCTTGGGCAAACAGTTTTTATTCCCACTATTGCCTATTGCCTGTTGCCTGCGCGTTTGCGCCAGCATTCTGCACCGAAAGCGCTATAACTTCCAAATATTAACTTTTTAATTAACCAAAGGAGCCACACACAAATGAGTAAGCCAATTTTTGAATTAGTAGATGAACTGCCCGAGGACAATCTGACAATTAAATCCTTACGTGCCTTAGATTTTGTTGTTCCTGGAGAATGGGATAACTTGGTAGGATTTGAAAATACCATCCGCACAGTTACAGGGGAAGACGACGAAGACTTAATTCAGCAAATAGGCGATCGCGCTGTAATTCTATTCAATGACAAAGCTCAAGGATATCAACGTGCTTTGTGGCTTTACCAAACTGTCAGTGGGGCAGGTCGTGCTGTAGGTGCGGCTACTCTAGCTAATATGGTTGGTAACAAAATTCCTCTAGTGGGAGGTTTGTTAACTAGCCTGACTCCTAAACCTGCAAAAGGCCAAACTATCGATCTGTCTCTGAAAGTTGTTGCTGAATTATTAGGTTTTTGCTCCATCAATGGCATTCCTGGAGATAGTATTGGTGATTTTGTAGGAGCTTTGGGTGATTATAGTGGGGAATCTTTGATGCGTTTAACAGCCTTAGTTTGTTTTGATGGTTTAATTCCTCTTGGGCCAGACTTTTTACAAGCAGTTTCAGAATGGATCGAACGACTATCCCCCTCAGACCTAGAAGAAAACGAAGGTTTCAGGGAAATGGAAGATGCTATTCCTGGGGATAATAAAGACAGTAAGTTAGGCTTTATTGGGGAAGCTTTCGGCTCTGTTTCTGGTTGGATGGGAGATTTTGTCAGCGATCGAGGCATTACTCCCCATAATGTGGCCAATAGTCTGCAAAGTTTTGTAGAATTTAGTGATGATAAATTGGATTATTTGGCTGCATTCCTAGATGTGAGTACCAATTATTATGAACATACAGGAGTTCAAACCCTGGCTCGTCGTTTAGTAGAACGAGCTTATGCAGAAATTTAATTAAGGAAGCACTTATGGCTGAAGAACAAGAAGCTAAAAAATCTGAAAATAAGCCTGCTGGAGGTAAGGTGAAAAAAGAAAAGCCTCCTGCTCTGGAAGATAAGCCTTTTGCGGAGTTTATGCAGCAAGATTATTTGCCAGCTTTGCAACAAGCTCTAACTAAGCAAGGTATTGACGACCTGGACCTGAACCTAGTAAAACAAAAATTACCTATGGTTGGCCTCAGTTCATCTGAAGAATGTTGGCAAGTTATGGGTAAGTTTAAACAAGGCCAGCGTCAGTTCAATGTTTATTTTCCGAAAAAAGATATTAAAGGCCCCAGAGCTTTTTCTTGTGCAGACAATGGCGCAAAACCTGCTACTCTAGAACCTTTTTTAATTGACGAGCGTAAAATTACTCTGGGTTTATTAGTGTTTGGCGTGATTCAACGTCTGAATGCTCAAAAGTGGCTGAGTTTAAATTAGAAAGTTAGAGCTGATTTATAAACTGAACTGAAACTCTTATGCTATCTAGGTCTGAGGAATTTATAGTTTACTGACCCACAATCGGCAAAACCTTTGTCATGTAAGAAATTCAGTCTCTTAATATTTACTTTATAAATCAGTTCTTAGGTGGTGGTGATTTTTAATGTCGTAGATACTATGTCTGTCTCTGCTCCAACTAACTCGCTGCCCCATCGATCTCGAATAATTTCGTAGAAGTCCACGTCTGTTTCTAGCAAGCAGGCGTGACCACTATTTGGCAGAACAACCATTTTAGCTTCAGGCAAATACTTGACTAAAAACTTAGCTTGTGATATAGAAGGCAATAGTCTGTCGGCTGCACTAGCAATAACTAATACAGATTTTTTTAACTTTTTTAGTTGATTCTTGTCTACCTGGAATGAACGCATTAACTCTAATCGCCAGATTGAGGTCTGTTGAGAAACTGACTGCATGGCCTCTAATAACGCTTGACGTTCTGCCCTTTCTATGCGGCCTAGAGCTGCTAAAAATGGTAAAGTTCCTGTAACCGATAATCTATACAAATAGCTTGGTAAGTATTGAGTCAGATATGAGCCATATTTGACTAAAGGTTGTTGACTGAATGAGGAAGCTGAATTGACTAAAATCAGCTTGTTGAATAATTCAGGAGCAGTAAAAGCAACTTTTAGGGCTAGACATCCACCAAAAGATTCTCCGCATAGGTAAACAGGTCTTTCCGGTATTGCCTGTCTTTCTATTTCAATTAACTCTACTGTCTTTTCTAATAACTGTTCCCAGCTCGATAGATCGTTGGATGGGATACTCAGACAGCGAATATCAAAAGCACTTGATAATCTGGATTGTTGCGATCGCAACAATTTACCTGTTCCATCCATAGCAGGCAAGAAAATCAATAAAGGTAATTCTGGTCTAGGTTTAGTTGGCCTTAAAAAACTAATTTGGCTATTTGCCACTTGCATGATTGAATACAAATAAAAAGTAATTAATGATTGATAATTTAATGATTAACAGTTAATATCTCTGAGTAATTTATCATTTACCTTCTATATCTATAGATTAGATTTTTTTTCTACGAACTACCTAATTATGACTTAAGATTCGCCTAGTGCAGGATGGCGAAAATAACTGACCAGTTACAAAATCGCGGGAACAATTACAATTGAAGAAGGAGACAGGAGACAGGAGACAGGAGACAGGAGGAAAATTACATGGGGATTCGCTCCCCCAAGTAATTTTGAACACCCCCGTTGACGGTGGGGTATTAAACCCACAAAGAAAATGATCAAAAATGATTGACTTTTAACTTCCGGGTAGCCGCACTAGTCTGACTTAACTAGAAATATAATAGTTTCGGTTTAGGAGAAAACAAAATTAAATTATTTAATTATTAAATTTATTGATGAATAAGAGCAATTTTTTATATGAGTTTCTAGAATAAAAATTGAGACATCAAGCAAAAGTTAAAGGTTTAATCCTTAAATACAACCTTCTATAAGTAAATTAGCAATTTCTTGGCTAACATAATCAGTCAAATTGTTGACTAACTGTTTAGCGTATTTTCCATGATATTGCTGACGGTGGGAAGGCTTAACCCAAAACGGGCGACCAAACATGATATTAGAACGCTGATAAACTATCGCTGGATGCCATCCAGGTTGATTAAATAAAGGTTCTGAAGGATCGAAAAAACTTAACAACTTCAAAGGTATTCTCGAAGAAATTAAATGCTCATCAGATGAAGCGATCGCCACTGGCAAAATTGCCAAATTTGCAACTGGCGAGCGTAAGGCCAAATGAGCAAATCCTCTTTGAAAATCACTAATCAAATTAGGTGGAGTACACCGAACCATAGGTGCTGCTCCTTCTGGAAAAACTCCTACCATTTCTTCCGCTTGTAATAACTGTGTTGCCTGTCGAAAAAAACCTTGTTGTCTACGACTCGAATTATCTAAAGGAAAACAACCTAAACCAGTAACCATTTCTCGCAGTAGAGGTACTTTGCCCATATAGTGATGACAAGCAAATTTAATTTGCCGATTAACGGCCACTGTCAGTAACAAAGGGTCCATAAAACTACGATGGTTACTTACAACAATTATGCCTCCTTCTGAAGGAATCCTGTCTGCATGATAAACAAAAGTTCTACTGCCAATAGCAGCTAAGAACAAACGAGAAATAAGCAGTAGATTATTTGCTTGGTGTCCCATCTTACCTCTGAATAATTAGGTATGTAAATTCTAGACTCTCATAAATATTTTCTCAGAATAGTAACGTTAGGATACCAAAAGTTAAAATTTCTTTGAGAAAGTCCAGAAAAACATGATAACAGCATTACTGTTATGGTAGGGGATTTTATTGGCTTTTACAGCTGATCATTAATGATGTTGATTAGGTCAATAAACAACCAGTTAAACAAAGTATAAATCAAATAGGTCGATACTACTAGACTCGTTATGATTGTACCCAGAATTCAGTTCAAATCAATAGTATTTTACTCTGATTTTCCATGAAAAACACATATAAAACTCAGGATACCTTTGCAATTACAACTCCCCTTTACTATGTTAATGATTTACCGCATATAGGCAGTGCTTATACCACTATTGCTGCTGATACGGTAGCTCGTTTTCAAAGGCTACAAGGTAAATTAGTGCTGATGATTACTGGCACAGACGAGCATGGCCAAAAAATTCAAAGGACAGCTCAGAGCAAAGGCAGGTCCCCCCAAGAACATTGTGATTTAGTGGTATCAGGATTTGAATCTCTCTGGCAACAACTAAATATTCAATATGACCGTTTTAGTCGTACTACTGCATCTAACCACGAGTTAATTGTCAAAGAATTTTTTCAAAGAGTTTGGGACCGAGGTGATATCTATTTAAGTCAGCAACAAGGATGGTATTGCGTAGCTTGTGAAGAATTTAAAGAAGAACGCGAACTTCTAGAAGATAAACATTGCCCCATTCATACTAACCAAAAAGTAGAATGGCGTGATGAGCAAAATTACTTCTTTCGTCTTTCTAAATATCAGGAAAAACTACAAGCTTTTTATCGAGAAAAGCCTAATTTTATTCAGCCAGAAAGCCGTCGCAATGAAGTCTTAAATTTTGTTAACCAAGGATTACAAGACTTTTCAATCTCTAGAGTTAATGTAGATTGGGGTTTTCAACTACCAGTCGATCCCAGCCATACTATCTATGTTTGGTTTGATGCTCTATTAGGTTATGTAACAGCACTCCTAGATCCTGATAGTGAACCTACCCTAGAGAATGCTTTATCAAAATGGTGGCCGATTAATTTACACCTAATTGGTAAAGATATACTGCGTTTCCATGCTGTTTATTGGCCAGCAATGCTAATGTCAGCAGATTTACCAATCTCTCATCATGTTTTTGGACATGGATTTTTGACCAAAGATGGGAAGAAAATGGGTAAATCTCTCGGTAATACTTTAGATCCATTTGAATTACTAAAAAAGTATGGCTCTGATGCTGTTCGTTACTATTTTCTCAAAGAAATAGAATTTGGAGTCGATGGTGATTTTAGTGAAACCCGCTTTATCAATGTCCTAAATGCTGACTTAGCCAATGATTTGGGTAATCTACTAAATCGTACTCTCAAAATGGCTCATAAATACTTCAAAGGCCAAATTCCTGATATTCACGGTGAGGAAATAGAAGTCACTCATCCACTTAAAGCAATAGGCATGAGTTTAGGCGAACAAGTTATTCAAGCTTATACTGATTTAGCTTTTAGTCAAGTTTGTGAAGCCGTATTGGCCTTAGTGAGAACTAGCAATAAATATATAGACGAAACTGCTCCTTGGAGTCTATATAAGCAGGGTCAGTTAGAGGCTCTAGCAGAAGTGCTATATTCTGTGTTGGAATCTGTTAGACTAGCGTCCTATCTTTTATCACCAATAATTCCCAATATTAGTAATGCTATCTATCAGCAACTAGGTTTCTCAAATGACTTTAACGATAAATCAGTAATTAATAGTTCAGAAATTTTTGTCAAACAAACAAACTGGGGCGCTTTACCAAAAAATCAAATTCTTGGGCAACCTCAACCGATTTTTCAAAGAATAGAACTGGCAGAAACTGTTTCTTAAAAATCTAATTGTAGTATCGTTTTTTTTCAAATTACATCGCCTATTTTTTGTACTGAAAATTTATATCTGAGTGAAGAATTCCATTTCTTTATTCAATAAAAAAAACCGAGGTTAAAAATCATGTTGAATCATCAACAAATAGAAATTAATGAGATATTTACTCCCGAACAAATTCTAGAAAATCGTGGCAGAGTAGCAATTTTCATTGATGGGTCTAATCTATTTTATGCTGCTTTGCAATTAGGAATAGAAATAGATTACACTAAGCTTCTTTGTCGTCTTACTGGTGGTTCTCGCCTCCTACGTTCCTTTTTCTATACAGGAGTAGATCGTACTAATGAAAAACAGCAAGGATTTTTGCTGTGGATGCGTCGTAATGGTTATCGTGTCATTTCTAAAGATTTAGTACAGTTACCGGATGGTTCTAAAAAAGCTAATCTTGATGTGGAAATAGCAGTTGATATGATGGCTTTAGTAGGTTCTTATGATACTGCTATATTGGTTAGTGGGGATGGAGATTTAGCTTATGCTGTAGATGCTGTTAGTTATAGGGGTGTTCGGGTTGAGGTAGTTAGTTTGAGGTCTATGACTAGCGATAGTTTAATTAATGTTTCTGACCGTTATGTAGATTTAGAAAACATTAAAGAAGACATTCAAAAAACTTCTAAGTCTGCTGGTTATACTTATCGTCCTTTATCAGCTATAGGTTTAATGGAAGAACATGATTAAAGATAAGAGTAAGCATTTAGCACTCAGTCATCAGCTATTAGCTATTGCTTTTAGTTTAGGGTAAAAGCTTTATTAATTGTCTTACTACAAAAGTTGCTTCCCTTGCCCTTAAAGTCTATATTAATTTAAACGCAGTCTTTAAGGAGATAATTTTGTTGCTGATAGCTGACAGTTAATTCTAATTTAATTTAGAAAAATCACCAAACTATAGGGCGTGTCATCAGTTTAAAAGTTTCAAAGTTTTGTTAGTTTTTTTTGATGTTAATAGATTAATAACTAGAGAATTACATACTCTAGATTTTAGCAGTGAGTTAAAGCGAAAATTGAATATTATTTACTACAAGGAAAGTTGGAAAAAATGAGCGTTATTCTAGTAAAAACAGGAATTTTTTGCTCATAATTAAAAAACTTTCCTTGAGTTTTTTTGTCATAGGAAATGCTTATATCATGTCCGGTTGAACAGTTATAAATAAACGACTAAGGAGTCAGGAGACAACCCACCCGCGGGCCCCTCCCAGGAGGGGAGGGGAAGACAGAAGACAGGAGGGTAGAAAGAACAGAAGAAGGAGAAAGTTTTTTATCACTAATTATCCGGACATGATATTACCGAAAAATTCGGGGTTGCACATTATGGAATGATATTACTAAAAATTAGTTTAGACTTTGACTAAAAAAAACCATTAATTAGTCATTCTAGCAATTATCAAATCCAAAATCCTGTTCATCAAAAATATAAAATCATTCGTCACTGTGCAACGCCTATACTTGGGTAAGACTTCGGTTATTAATTAATTCAAACAGGTAGAATCACTTTTTCACTAAAAATAGCCAAGTTAATGTTAATTATTCTTACTTATCCCCCACTCCCGCACTCCCCCCACTCCCCTACTACCCTACTCTACAAAATGTAGAAAAGTTTTTGATAAATGGTATTCTTTATAAGAAGAGGTAATTCTAAATTATAAATTATTAATTCTTGAACCTTATCAACTCCAAAACTACTGTAAATTAGTATAACTACTATCCTTGTAGACTTTTTATGATGGAACAAAATAATTCTTTTTCCTATTTCTATAATTCATCAATACCTTTATTAATTTTAGTAACTTTACTTCTAGGAATAACTGCTTGTAATCAACAAAATCAAGTTCAAGAAAATACATCACAACCTATTCCTGCTCAGACACCAGAGAGTGATTTGACTTTAAATGATGTTACTTTAGAAGAAGCATCAGAAGAAGGTCAAATGTTGTGGCGAGTAAAATCTCAACGAGCTTCATATTTGCAAAATCAAAAATTAATCAGAGTTACAAAACCTGAAGGTGAATTATTTCAAGACGGAAAAGTAACCTATAAAATTACTGCTTTACAAGGAGAAGTATATCAAGATGGAGACAAAATTATATTGATAGATGAAATAGAAGTATATGATATTCAAAATAAAATAGTTGTTAGAGGACAACAACTCGAATGGTTGACAGATCCAGGAATTATTATTGTCACTAATAATATTACAGGTAGTAACGAACAAGTACAAGCATCAGCTCAGAAAGCAAAAGTTATTAGTAAAGAAAAAAAAATAGAGTTTTATGGTCAAGTAGTAGCTCTGGTCAAAGAACCTGTAGTTAAAATACAAACAGAACAATTATTTTGGGAAATAGGGCAAAAAAAATTGGTTACTAATCAACCTATAAAAATCGAACAGCTCAAAGATAAAAATGTTATTGGCAGTGCTTATGGTGACGAATCAGAATATGATTTAGAAAATAAAATAGCTACTCTCAAGAAAAATGTGCAGCTACTCCAAACTGACCCAAAATTACAAATAAGTAGCGACTTAGTTACTTGGAATATGCCACAAAATTTGATTACTTCTCCAGGACCGATAACAGTATTAGAACAAGAAGAAAAAGTAGTTTTGAAAGCTAATCAAGGTCAAGGAAATTTTCAAAACAATACCTTCAAATTATTAGGAAATGTTATTGGTGTTGGGCAAAACAATCAAGCTCAGTTAAATAGCGATCGCCTAACTTGGTACTTTGAAAATCAGACTTTTGAAGCAGAAGGAAACGTATTTTATCGTCAAGTTGACCCGCCATTTAATGTTAGAGGTCCTCGGGCAGTTGGACAACTAGAAAATGAAAAAGTTACCATTGAAGGTGGTCGTAGTAATGTAGTAACAGAAATTATTCCTCAGTAGCAGAAGGAAGAAGAAAAAAGAAAGAAGGAAGAAGAAAAAAGAAAGAAGGAAGAAGAAAAAAGTAAAGAAGGAAAAAAATAAAGAAGGAAAAATCTGGCATTGTCTGAGTTTTAAGCTTTTGATATGTCCACGCCCTTTATTTCGACTGTTTTTATCGAGAAATTGTTGTCTAAAGTCTCCCCTTTTAAGGGGATAAAAAAAAGAGAATATTGATTCAACCCTTCCTATTGCAGAGGTACTGATAACTGATAACTGAAATGACCCCCCACACTAATTCAAATGTGCAAATATGCAAATATGCAACGCCCTTTAAGTATTAGATGCGATACTAATTCGCAACTGCTCTACAAAATCTCGAAAATTTTCATAAAATATTCTGAAGTCTATTATATTCGCAGTTGTGAGAACATATCCAAAACAAACACCCCATAGTGGCTATCACTGGGATGGTAGCGATCGCCGTTTTTTTGAAGGTTGGTATTACCGAGTCACTCTACCAGAAGAAAAACAAACCTTCGCCTTTATGTACTCTATAGAAGACCCTATAGGTTGCCAACCCTACAGCGGTGGTGGCGCTCAAATTCTCGGCCCAAATGACGAATATCTCTGTCGCACCTTCCCAGATGTCACAAAATTTTGGGCAGCACCAGAAGTCCTGGAATTAGGTCATTGGGGACAAACTGATTTGCAAGGCCTAGTTGGCTATCTAGACCCACAAGTATTCAATGCTCAAATCAAACAAGGATATCAAGCTACTGCCACTTGGCATCAAGGAATTCTCTCTGACCCTGGAAAAAATAACCACTGCCGTTGGCAATATCAAACAAAACCTATTTATGGCTGGGGAGACCCAGATGCACAACAACAATCAACCGCTGGTTGGCTATCATTTTTACCAATTTTTGAGCCTGGATGGCAAATATTAATGGCTCACGGTCTTGCTACTGGATGGATAGAATGGAATGGCAAAATCTATGAGTTTACCAATGCACCAGCATACAGTGAGAAAAATTGGGGCGGTGCTTTCCCCAAAAAGTGGTTTTGGTTCAACTGCAACAGTTTCTATGACGAATCAGATTTAGCTTTAACTGCTGGTGGTGGTAAGCGAGGAGTATTGTGGTGGATGGAAGAAGTGGCAATGGTGGGTATTCATTATCAAGGTAAGTTTTATGAGTTTGTACCGTGGAATTCGGAAGTACATTGGCAAATTCAGCCTTGGGGAGAATGGCAAATGCAAGCCAAAAATGACAACTTTGAAGTAGAGTTGAATGCAACAACAAATTTTTCTGGTACACCTCTACGAGCACCATCTGAACAGGGATTAATATTTTTGTGCCGAGATACTATGCGCGGTCATTTAATCTTGAGGTTAAGAGAAAATCGGGGTAGTCATTCAAAGTTGATTCTGGAAGCAAGAAGTGATTTATGTGGTTTAGAAGTTGGTGGGGAGTCTTGGGAGAAAACTTGGATTAATTAGGGTTTGCTGAAAAGGAGTAGGGGAGTGGGGGAGTGGGGGAGTGGGGGAGTAGAGATTAGTTAGGGTTTGCTGATTAAATCTCAAAGCACTGACATCTGAAAGTAAGTGCCTTTTTGGAGGGAAAAAAATGCCAACTTTTCAGCTTGAGTGACCAAAAAGTTAAAACTTTGGGCAGACAAACACAGAAAGATATAGCTACAATTATTCCTCCTACTTTCTCTTTCTCCCCACACTCTGCTTTTTTCAGCGAGTTTTGTTAAGAACTATCTCCGGTTTATTCGCACTCAGCTTCGATATAAACTCCCAAAGAGGTTAGATAACCAGAGGCGCTGCCGAAGAATGATTGAATGGTGGGTTGGGCAGCTTTCAAGGTGAATGGTTCTGGGTTTGATGTTGCTTGCATAGTACCAAACGGACCATAAATATTGCCCTTAAGAGTCTTAAATGTTAATTGGGCAATTAAGGGTTCGTTGCCAGCATATGAATAGTCAGCAACGTAACCACTTACTTCTACTAATGGATCATCCTCACTAAAAGAGATGGTGGTCTTGCCGCCCCCAGTACCTCCATTCTCAAATGATTCTCCATTAGCATAAGTTACCTCGAAGCCATCAATAATAAATCCATGATAAACAGTGATTTCAGCAATTGGACCTAATGTGGTGGCTTTAGGGAAATTATAAAACTCAGTGGTTGTCCTTCCTACAGGGCCTTTAAGAACTTGGGCTTGGGCAGGAGAAAACCCTAGAGTTGTACTCAACAAGACTACTGCAGCTAATAGTCCAACAAACTGAAAAAATCGCTTCAACATTACTTAGAACCTCAATTTTTCAAGGAATTTGTAGTCATCTACAACCTAGCTGATGTGGTGGCAGAAATTTTGAATCATTCAAAAAAATTTACAGTTATAAAAAAAATATTATTTTTGATACCTTATAGCTCAATATATGTTCTAAATAGGGTTTGCTGAAAAAGTCTTATGGGCGAGGGTAGGAGTCAGGAGTCAGGAGGACCGAGTCAGGAGAAATGGGAATTACAGAGGATGTAGTTGAAAGAATAGTCCCTTAATTTTTCTGCCCAACTCTTGCAAAAAATGCTAGTTTTTTGAGCTTTCTCGACCGAAAAGCTGGCACTTTTTTTCAACCTAATAAGGCTGAAAACTTTATATGTTAATACTTTGATAGTTAATCAACAAGCCATACATAACTTACGCCAACTTAATCAACCGGGTTTATTGCCTAGTGCTATAATTGAAATGACTTCAACCATACCCTGCCAACAACTAAAGTCAAATCATCATCAGTTCTTCCCGTTACTTTTGGCGATCGCAAAAATTCCTCCAACTGCTTAGTTGCTTCTTCCTCTTCAGTAACCACCGTTATTTCAGTTATCAGTTATCAGTTATCAGTGGCGTTGTTGCACAAAGAGAGTAAATAGGGGGATATGGTGCAGGTTTCGGAGCCATCCCACCCTACGGGAACCTCCGATATCCCATTTTTAAACCACCAATATTTTGTATAATTATATACATCTATATCAATTCATTCTTAAAGCAAAAGTTAGCGATTTATTATGTTAAGTTTATGTTATTTTTAAGCTCTCTGTTTCCCGATTATCTTTCACTTTTTCCAGAATATGGTATTTTTATTTGAGATGTAAATATAGATAGAAGTTTTTTAGGATAAAAAAAGCACATTGAACTAGTACATTACATCCTTTTTTTGCTACTATTTATACTGTTTTTTATTATTTTTTATTCCATATTCCCTATCCTCTATTCCCTTTTTTATAGTACTTAATCTCCACATTCCAGATAAAAATGCTATATTTTATACAAAACTTTTATCAATACTCCTACACAAAACCAAAATCATAAAAGGGTTTTAATTTAATCATAACAGTACTATTCTCAGAAGTTGGAGGAGAACAAAAAATATTTTTTCCTTGATGCAATAATATGATTAAAAACCATCTCTAATTAATTAACTATGACTACATCAACCTCTGTTCTATCAGCTTGGCAACTCTTAAGAAATCGTGAAATTACTTGCCAACAAGCATTGGAAAATTTAGTAGATAAACGAGGAATAGTAAATCTACAACTACTTGATAAAGAAGTAGCATATCGTTTCTTTAGAGAATTTCCAGATCGAAAAGATTTACCACCAGTTATTCCCCTACTGTTATGGCGTAACTGTTATTACTTAGCTTCCCCTATAGAAATATGTGCTGATGAGATGAAAAATATGAGTGATCGCACTTTTTCTGACATCAAAATTATTTTTATTGCAGAAAAGAGCTATAGTGCCTGGTATCATAGAGAAAAAATAGACCCCAAGTCTATTTCTGGGAATCAGTTAATTAATCCTTTAACTGGAGAGCTAGAAGAAGAAGATGTCAGCGCTACCACAGAATTATATCTTTCCCAAGCAGCAGACCAAATTGGTCGGATTAAAACAATTATTTCCGGCGCTTTGCGTAACCGTGCTAGTGACATCCATCTTGAACCTACTGGAGATGGTCTACGAGTACGTTACCGTATTGATGGCATCCTCAGAAATATTACCACCCTACCAGCAGATATTGGTCGTCGAGTAGTGGTTGCTATTAAGGTCATGTGTGATATGGATATTGCTGAAAGTAGATGTCCTCAAGATGGGAGAATTAGCGAACAATATGTAGGAGACGATGATTCTAATATAGGAATAGATTTACGAGTCAGTACCCTTCCCTGTGTCGGAGGGGAAAAAGCTGTGATTAGGTTACTAACTTCCAAAAATCCTTTTTCTAGTTTGGATAAGTTGGGATTTTCTGAGCGGAGTTTGAGTGTATACAAAAGTTGGTTGCATCAACCACAGGGAATGATTATTTTTACAGGACCGACTGGTTCTGGGAAAACAAGCACTCTATACACCAGTTTGTTATCAGTGGCAACAGAACACGTTAATGTGGTTACTGTTGAAGACCCAGTAGAATATGTATTACCCGGAATTACTCAAACTCAGGTAAATGAAAGAGCAGGAATGACTTTCGCCGCAGGTCTACGGGCAATTTTGCGTCAAGATCCTGATATTATTATGATGGGAGAAATACGCGATCGCGAGACAGCGGATACAGCAGTAAGAGCTGCATTGACTGGTCACTTAGTCTTGACTACTCTTCATACTAATGATGCTATAGGTGCAATTCCTCGGTTAAAGGATATCGGTCTTGACCCTGCTTTGATGAGTGATGCGCTATTGGGTATTGTTGCACAAAGATTAGTGCGAAAAATTTGCCCCCATTGTGGAGAAGCTTATACTCCCACAAATGCCGATCTACAAATATTGGGTTTAGAGCAGCCACAAATATTACCTTCTATGAGTTTGGCTGTTAGCAAAAGTCTATCTGCTTATGCTTCTGCTTTGAATAATGGCAATGGGGGGCAAACTATATCTGCTGTTACTCCGAGTATAAAACATGAAATTCAGGGAAAATGGCGTATTGGTCGTGGTTGCTCTAATTGTTTCCATTCTGGTTATTCTGGTAGAGAAGCAATTGTAGAATTATTGGATGTAGATGATCGGGTTCGTGAGTTGATTTATGAAGGTACTATGACTCAATTACAGCGTTATTTGAAGCAAAATGGTTTTGTTTCTTTCCAAACTGCTGCTGTTGAAAAGGTAACTCAAGGAATAACTACAGTTGAAGAAGTACAGCGTGTTTTGCCACGTAGTGCTTTATATACTCACAATTTTACCAGAGGTTGATATTAAATAGGGTTTGCTGAAAAAGTCTTATGAGTGAGGGTAGGAGTCAGGAGTTAGGAGTCAGTAGGGGAGGCATGGGTAGGGCGACGTACAAGAGAAAAAAAGAAGGAAGATAAAGAAGAAAGTTTTTGATCATCAGGACTTACGCATACCACCACATATAGTAGGGGTTGACGACCGTTAACCCCTGCAAATGGTGTATAATTTTGTCTTTTGCGTAATATCATGTCCGCTTGAATACTTTTGAATACTTATACTTTGGTGGAAGGAAGACAGAGGGTAGAAGGCAGCTATGCTGTTTGCGTAGCATTCCGTAGGAAAGAGTTTCTTTTAATTGAAACTTAATTCTATACACAAACGATGCTATCGGACATGATATAAGTCCGGATCATGGTATTAAGTGATTAAACTGATACACATAACTTTCCAGGTAGACCCTAATGGTGTGTAATATAACTTTTTGGCGTTGGTGATTTGAGGTATGATATCATTTCCAGATCATTAGGGGTCAAAAAACTTTCTCCCTCTATTCCTCTTTCTTATTCTTTCTTCCCTCCTGAGTTCTGAGTTCTGACTCTTAAGTAATTAAGATTAATATCATACACTAATTCACCAATGCCAACTTTTTTTAGTATCCTCACCCATTTTTAGGTTTCTCAGTCCAGTTATCGTGCGCTAACAAAGTTTAACCAATCATTATATCATTAATTATAGCAGTTTTCACAAAGGTAGGCTACAGAACTTCTGCCCTCAGCATAAGTGTCTTCTGCCTTTAAGTAAAAATCTCTGTATTCTATAGTTAATGAAAACTACTATAATATGATCTATGGATAGATATTTCAAAAATATAGCTGTTTTTTAGGCAGTCCTACAACCATAATGGTATGGATTGAACTTGGGACAAATTACCTGATGATGTCAGCTCCGATGATCAAGAAAGAAGATGTATTTTGGTTTCTTTCCTACTCATAGTTTTTTCCACTCTAGGTCTCCCCTATTCCCCTAATCTTCCCTACTCCCTCTACCATTACGCGAGCAGTACTACAGTTTTTTATTTAATGCCGGAGTGGACTAAATAACCTCTGTTTTCTGCTTTTCTTAGTGAAAACTGCTATGAGCGATCGCCTACCTAAAATTATTTTGAAGATACTTCTGCATCAGCTTCTGGAAAACGAGTAATATCATCTTCCCCAAGATATTCCCCATTTTGAATTTCAATCATTACTAGAGGAATTGTACCAGGATTTTCTACACGATGTGCTGTGTTTGGTGGAACATAAGTTGATTGTTTTTGCAGGAGCAAATGTTCTGTACCATCAAACACAACTTTAGCAGTACCAGAAACCACAATCCAATGTTCACTACGATGATAGTGCATTTGGGTCGTAATATGATGTTTTGGTTTGACCTCTATACGATTAATTTTGTAACGTGGACCTTCTTCCAACATTGTGACTGTACCCCAAGGCGGTGTTCTTGTAGGATATTCATGTTGACTTGAGACCGTAGCTTCAGAATTTACAACTGGGGTCGAAGACTGTTGATTATTTTGTGTTTCACTCATAAATTTTTTTTCGATTACATCAAATAATAATCTACTTTCACATTTTACTACAGAATGCCATTGGCATCCTCCCGACGCTGCTCTAGGAGACAGTGCAAGTCCTGCTCCATTGCTGATAGGGTCTTTTTGCTAGATAACATCAAGTTTTTTGTTTTAATCTTGCTTTTAGGATGTCTTATTTTATGTCCGGTTGAATAGTTATTGTATAGTTGGAGCTGGGGATTTTGTATAAGGAATGACAAAAGTGGTTTTATTTGTTCTTTCTCTTTCTTGTTTCCAACTAATCCGCATTAACCCAATTCAAGCAAATTGTTCTCAGAACATTTATTGAAGTTAATTAAAAATTTTTTAATAATCAGATGAATGGTAATATGTTTCGGGTAAATAATTAAATAGTATATTCGATTAACAGAGCTTTTAATCCCCTTTGATCATCAGACTTTTTCTGGGGACTAAAATTCATCATATCTGGGACAATATCGAATAAATATTCCCCAGTGATCACCCACAAATCACCATACATACCTACCCAAAAGTTGTTATGTCTTCTGTCTTTTCGTCCTGGTTCTTTTGATCGACAAATATATCTTTGATATCCTGACTTTTTGATACAATTACCATGGTAAGATCAAGCTGTGTAAGCAATAGCTATTAGTAAAATTAAATTGGTCAAGGGTTGTGTATTAGCTCGACTTCCTTCTAGATTATATCCCCCTGTTTTACCATCTTTAAACATCGCCTCAATACCCATTCTCGACCGATAAATTTTGATAACTTCATCTAAACTTTCAAGATTTGTTAGTAAATACCAAGGTTCCTGTCTTGAGTGCGTCTTTCATTCCGAGGAGACCTCGGAATTACGCACTCGCTTTTCTAGTTGATGATTATATTTGATTTTCCAATATGCAGCCAAATTAAATTTACCGAAACCTTTGTATTTAGTGAGATTAATGTTACTGAAAAATATTTGGGTTCCAGGAGCTACAGGCAAATCACTCAAAGGCTGGTATTTTTGACGATTTTTTCTATAGTTAGTATTTTGTTTTTGTCTAAATATCAAATTGATTTTTTGAGTCTTAGACCTAATTTTTAGCCAGTGATATCACTCTATACCATGAAATTATCGGTCTCCAATAACTACCAGTTTATATTTTTTCTATCAACCTAAAACTGGTTGAATAAGTGCTTTTTGTTCCCTGAAATTAGTCGAGCCTTTTTGGAGCAAAATTTGCCAGTAAATCGGTAATGCTCGTTTTTTATAGATCACAGCAATTTTATTAGAGAATTAAATACTGAGACGAAAAAACTTTGAGAAAGAATAGTTTGCAAAGTAAATTTCCTCAAGTAAGAGACAGAGCTATAACAATTTTATTTCAGTTGCGGGTAAAAATATCTTTTAATTTAGGGAAAAGGGAACATGGCATAAAGGTAAAAGTTTCAGAGTTTTTATATATTCTTAGATTTTTTACAGCAGAAATAGACTTAAGATATTTAGATGAAAGTAGATTTTCTTTGAAGGCAGATATTCCTGACGGATGGCAAGAACAATCAGAAATAATAACCCTCAAGAGTTGTCAAAGTAAAAGAATTCATGTTCTGGGATTAATGGAATGTAAAAATCAACTAAATTACGAAATAAATCAGGGAGTAATTGACAGTGAAATAGTCATTAATTTTTAAGATAAGTTTAGTAAAGATTTAGCTAAACTCTTGTTCTGTAGTTATAGATCAAGCTTCAATTCATACGAGCCTTGAACAAGGAAGAAGAAAGAAGGAAAAAGTGGATGGGTACTAAAATCCCAAGCAATTGTAAACACTGTGTAGACGGTAAAGTTTGGCTACATCTTAGTTAATAAGATAATAGAGAGTAGGAAGATAGTCAATTATGAATAATATATCTTCACTTCATGTCTATAATCGTTAAAAACATAACTATGCTTGACTCATTATTTAATAACTGAAGTATTGAATAAACATAGAATTGTTTTTAGATAATGGGGCATATGTCAATTATTAAAATATCAATTATCAAACGATATATAATAATATTTTAATAAAATCTCCTACAATTTTACCCCGATTATTTTCTGTGAAAACAGGCACATGAACAAATATACATTTACTTTGATAACAACTCATATCGAGATATTTTAAAACTGAATAATACAAGTATTCGCAAACAAACTTTCCTGCATCATTACTAATCTCAGTCACATCCAAACCTGCAACTAACTCTGCTAAATTAATAGAAGTTTTCATCACCACTTCTCCACAACTAGCTTGAGATTCTATTGTGAGAATTTTCCTTGTTTCTGCCATGCCACAACAAATAATCACATCAGGCTGAATCTCTTCTATTTTAGCAATAACAATCTGTGTAGCTAGCTGTGAATCAACAGGTAACTTTCTTAAAAAACTTAACGAATAATTAGTTAATTTTTGCACAGATATCAGACCAAGTAAATCATCAGAAGAATTAGATTTATGGTGAGGTTCCCATATATCAAATGATGTCAGTAACACTTTAGTTTTCATTTTTCAAACAAAGACAAAATAAAAAAATCTGTAAATTCTTTAAATTATACTAACTTATTAACTATAATAAAATTGCCAATCACAAAATAAGGATAAAAATTAATGCCAACTATTGCAGTCATAGACTACGATATGGGTAATTTACACTCTGTCTGTAAAGGTTTAGAAAAAACTGGTGCCACCCCAAAAATTACAGATTCTCCAATAGAAATAGAACAAGCTGATGCAGTAATTTTACCAGGAGTAGGGTCTTTCGACCCGGCAGTACAACACTTGCGCTCGCGCTACTTAGAAACACCCATAAAACAAGTTATTGCTTCAGGTAAACCTTTTTTAGGTATATGTTTAGGTTTGCAAATATTATTTGAAAGTAGCGAAGAAGGTCAGGAACCAGGTTTAGGAATACTTTCTGGAAAAGTACGTCGGTTTAAATCTGAACCTGGTCTGACAATTCCCCAAATGGGTTGGAACCAACTACAATTTACTCAACCAGGCCATCCTTTGTGGAGTGAAATAACTTCTCAACCTTGGGTATATTTTGTTCATTCCTACTATGTTGACCCCACTGACTCTCAAGTTACAGCAGCAACAGTCACCCACGGCCATCAAACAGTCACAGCAGCAGTAGGGCAAAACAATTTAATGGCAGTACAGTTTCACCCAGAAAAATCTTCTACTCTTGGACTACAAATTTTGTCAAATTTTGTTAATAAAGTTATATCTGAAAATTTGGCCTTAGCTGGTTAGAGCAACCATGAACTTAAGGATATATGGAAATCGTCCGTTAAAAACTTTACCAGGAATGACCACTCGTCCGACTTTGGCCAAAGTTCGAGAAGCAGTCTTTAATATTTGGCAAACTCATATAGCTGGTTGTCGATGGTTAGATATATGTGCAGGTGTGGGTTCCATGGGTGCCGAAGCTTTATGTAGAGGAGCATCCTTAGCCATTGCAATTGAAAAATATGGCCCTGCTTGTGCTGTAATTGATCATAATTGGCAACTTGTGGCCAGTTCATCTCAGGAATTTCAGGTGTTGCGGGGAGATGTGTTGAAACGTTTAAAAGTGCTGGTAGGGCAGAAGTTTGACTTGATTTATTTTGACCCACCTTATGCTAGTGATTTATATCAACCAGTATTAGAGGCGATCGCCCAATATCAACTTCTAGCACCAACCAGCGAGTTAGCAGTGGAACATAGTCCCGAAGGATTGTCTGTTAAATCTGTGTCCACCTTAGAAGTTTGTCGGCAGAAAGTCTATGGCAATACAGCTTTGACCTTCTTTAGTCTCACTCAAGAGGAGAGATTGACTAATCTAGTCGATGTTTAATTGGTTGCCCCGTCGATATTGTTGGTAAGCTGCAAAAAATAGTCCTGCCAATGTCACGAGGATTAGACCTAGTACGATTCCAGAAAGTAATGGTTCTACCACGAAGCCAACTCCTTATAGTTGAAATTTTTATTTGTTTATCGATCAATATTACTATTTCTTTTGAGTCTGGGGAGAAAGTGCCAGTAAAGAAATCCCAGGCCAATATATACAAATAGAAATAATATAGTTCCTCAAAGTATTGATTAAGATTAAATCTTTGTACTTGACATAAAAGAATTACCCTAAAAAGAGCCATACTGTTAAGGTATATTAATTGATATTAAACTTTCTTGTAGATAGTTTTTGAGATATAAAGATTTTGGATAACCAGCTTGCTGATACCAAAAAAGAAGTCTTACTGAAGTGGAGCGCCTTAGTTGGTCTGGCTGTTCTGTTGGTAGTCCTATTTATGTTCTTAGGATTTAGGCAGTTTCAGGTTTCCGATCCTTATACAAAAAGAGTATTGTCTATTGATGGAGACCCAGTTCAAGGCCACGCGATTTTTCAAATGAACTGTGTAGGTTGTCACGAGTGGGTTTTAGAAAGTCAGATCGGACCTGATTTAGAAGGTATTTCCCAACGCAAGTCAGATGTGGCAATTATTAAGCAAGTAGTTAGTGGCCAAACACCACCTATGCCCCAATTTCAGCCCAGCGATCGGGAAATGGCCGATTTATTAAGCTATTTAAAACAAATGTGATTTAAAAGTAAAAAGGGGTTGCATAAATAGGTGCAGCTCTGCTATGATTAAAAACATTGCCGATGTAGCTCAGTTGGTAGAGCACTCGACTTGTAATCGAACGGTCAGGAGTTCGAGTCTCCTCATCGGCTTTTTTTATCTCAAAGTTGGTTCAAGACCCGCGCTCTCCCAAAGGGGAGTGTCCTATGGGAAAACCAATCAATTTTGTTGTTTTGCCAATAGTGTGTTAAGATTAAATAAGGCTACTGGGCTAGCAGTGTCAATCCGTGGAGCGACCGTAAGACCAGAAGGAGGGAAAGGCCTCTGAGGCAGGTGCGTTAGAAGCCGAAAGTCCTAATCTGCAAGGTTTAGGAATCCTGCGTTGTCGCGCCATGGGCAACGTCGGGAGGATTTCAAGAATTCAAATTTTGGCGTTGCACAGTGACGAATGATTATGAGAATTGAGGAACTTGACGATGTTTCAAATAATAGATCAGCAGGTGAATTGATCTGTACAACATATCAATGGACTTGGAATAGCACAAAGTTTTACGATGTCACCTAGGGTGCGTAGTGTCAATGACGGCAGTTTTCTCCTTCTACTCTGGTGATCGCTGCGGGTGCTTACTAGGTGAAGCGTGCTCCGCACCGAACTTCGCGAACGCAATCGTCGATTCAACAGGGGTCAACCTGATATCCATCTGTAATCTCAAGAAAACCGGCCCAACCGTGAATCATCTGCCACAATATAGTCAAGGTAACTAACGAGCGAGCCTCTTACAGAGGAGCTTCCCTAACGCCCCCGTACAAACTTCAGAATTCCTGGCATTTTGCTGTTGACTACTCTCCAGACCCAAATTTGGTTTTTTTTGAGCCAATCAAAGTTTGTAGTTGATCTAGCGTGAGCTGTTTGAGGTATTTCATAGTTACGATCGGGAATCTGTGCTTGGTGCAAGTCGTACCCAGTTGAGCAATGTGTTATGGGAAATACCAGTCACTCTCTCAATGGCTCCCAATCCCATGGCAAATAGGGACATTTTCACACAAAGCTCTTTAAGATCAGAACTATAACCCGCAGGACAGGGGCTTTCTCGCGCATTGACGGCCACAGTTAGGGCACAGATCACTCTGTTTGCCCTGACGATGACCATTTTTCACTACTTTATGACTTTGACAATCAGGACATTCCATCTGTCTAGAAAATTCTAGAATATCATTCTCTATTGTGCAACACCAAGAAGCGAAAACAGGGAATGCAGTTAGTTTATTATTGGGGTCAACAACAGAATTGATACAACAAAGCCCCAGCGGTGCCGGGGCTAACATTCTTATTGAGATGGGTGAGGCTTTTTAGTTGCCTGTTTAGAGTGTATTTTTGTCATTTATAAGAAAAATATGTCCTGCATCTTTTGGAGCAACAGATTGGCTAATTCTTTTTGTCCCAAAACCCCTCATGGTTCCATAATCTCCGCGCTTCCATAAAAGTTTGACTGGATCTGTTGATGCAGTAATCCGGGCATCAGCACCAGGTTTTAAGTTTATCTGTCCCGCTGCGATGAACATTGCCCAATCGTTATTGTTATATGACCTTACTGTTACAGTTTCATTCAAGCCGTTTATAACGGTCACATATCCTTCTTGCGGAGGGTTAAAGTCTTTATATACTTTTGAAATTTCAGCAACTGTTTTTACTCCAGAATCAATACCTGACAGAATGGTTGTCAGACCGGTAGCATAAGCTGGAGTGGGATAAGATAAAGCTGCTAGTACTAGCGCCATTGCTAGTAAAAAGGAAGCCAATTGCTTCTTTGCATTTTTCATTTTTTTTGATAAGTTCATCAGACTTGATTTAACTCTTCCCATTTACTGAACTCCTTGTCCTTAATTGCCTATTCTCTGTTATTTAGTAGCACCCCTGGAAAGTTAATGCACGCCTGTTTGAAGAAATAACAAAACCCAAAATAATTTGTTACATTAACATTATAACAAAACTTCTAGCAATTGTCAATCTACTTCACCACAACCCCCGCCCACCTCCTGTTGGGTATGTTTGGTCGGGGGTAGGGGCGATCGCTTGTTCCTCAACTAATTGATTTAATTTTTCCCTTACTTTGTCCTGCCAATCATCCATACTCTTTAGGTTGGCTAGTAAATTCTCATCAACTTTTATAGCAAGCAATTTGTTTTTACTCTTCCCTGGCACTGCTGTTTGGATATGGTAATTACGGCGTTGCACAGTGACGAATGATTACGAGAATTGAGGAATTTGCCGATGTTTCAAATCATATATCAGCAAGGGAATTGATCTGTACAACATATCAATGGACTTGGAGTAGCACAAAGTTTTGCGATGTAACCTAGCTAAATAGGGTTTGCTGATTAAATCTAAAAGCATTGACATATAAAGGTTTTAGAATTTTTTAGTTAAAAAAAAGTCCCAGCTTTTAGGTCGCTTAGGTTCAAAAAATTAGCATTTTAGGCGCATAGTTGCGCAGAAAAATCAAGGGACTATTCTTCCTCCTACCTCCTCTATAATTCCCATTTATCCTGACTCGGCTTTTCCCCTCCTGGGAGGGGCGGGGGTGGGTTGACTCCTACCCTCACCCATAAGACTTTTTCAGCAAACCCTAAATAGTGTCAATGACGGCAGTTTTCTACTTCTACTCTTGTCATCGCTGCGGGTGCTTACTAGGTGAAGCGTGCTCCGCACCGCTACGCGAACCCAATCGTTGATTAGGCAAGGATCAATCTTGTATCCATCCGTAATATAGAGAAAAACTTGCCCAACCGTGAATGGGTAACTAATGAGCGATCATTCTCCCCATCGCGATCGCGATCGCCGATCACCAACTTAAGAATTCTTGGTATTTGGCTATTTACCGAAAAATTGTGGGTATGCGCCTCCCCTTTTCAGGGGATAATAAATAAAAATTTTCATGATTAGTCAATCCTCTTCTTTTCAAGGAGAGGTAATTATTAATTATTAATTATTGAAGACTGGACAGACCCAAATTTTGTTTTTTTTGAGCCGATCAAAGCCACTTTTTCAGTAAACCCTATTTAATATTGGAGTAAGCGATCGCCAGACTCCAGATCAAACCAATGAATCTGTTTAGCAGGTAATTCTAAAGTTACTAATTCACCCCAAGTTTGGTCATAAGGAACTAAAGCACGGATATTTTGTTCGGAATTTTCCACCCGAGCAATTAACAGTTTTTCCTTACCTAAATTTTCTACCAAAAACACCTTACCTTTAATAGCAACCTCAGAAGTTTCAGCCAAAACAAAACCTACATCTTCCGGACGAATACCCATAACAATTTGTTTTGGAATTGTTGGAAAATCAGGTAGAGGAATTTTAAAATTACCCAAAATAGCATAATTTTCTTCACATTTAAGAGTCAGTAAATTCATTTGCGGACTACCGACAAAACCAGCTACAAATTTATTAGCAGGACGACTATAAATTTTATGAGGCGCATCAAGTTGTTGTAAGTAACCATCATATAAAATTGCTACTTTACTCGATAAAGTCATTGCTTCCGTTTGGTCGTGAGTGACATAAACTACAGGTTTTTGTTGAGAGTTAAATAACTGTTTCAACTCTGCTCGTACTTGTTCGCGTAATAGTGCATCTAAATTACTGAGAGGTTCATCTAACAAAAATACTTCTGGGTTGCGTACCAGCGATCGAGCTAATGCCACCCTTTGTCTTTGTCCACCAGACATCTCCCGGGGTTTGCGGTCTAATAATTTTCCTAATTCGAGTTTCTGAGCAACATTATTAACTCGTTGCTGAATTTCATCTTGAGGTATTTTACGGAGTTTCAAAGAAGCAGCAATATTTTCAAAGACCGTCATGTGCGGATAAAGGGCGTAACTTTGAAACACCATTGCAATATTACGACCGCCCGGTGGTACGTTTGTTACATCGCGATCGCCTATGACTACTTTACCCTGAGTGGGTGTTTCTAACCCAGCAATAAGTCTTAGTAGAGTTGATTTTCCACAACCAGAAGGCCCCAATAAGGTTAAAAATTCCCCATCTTCAACTTCAATATTCATATCTTTAACAGGAATGACATTTTTAGTAAATTGTTTCCTGAGATTTTTTAATTGCAGTTTTGCCATAATTTTGATTACTTCTTACCTCTTGATATTCACTTACAGCAGTTACCATAGCTCGTATAGACAGATTAAAAGTCTCAAAGCTAGACAAAGTAGGATGTTGATTTCTGCCTCCAGCATAGCTGCTATAAGTGTAGTCTAGTTATCTGATTATTACCTTACAGAGCTTTTCAAATTGATGAACCACATCTTCACACATCAAACCTTGTAAGGACATTCCATGGAACGTTCCTACTGTGGTCTACCCAAATGAAAACTGCTGTATAGGTTTTATATCTGATACAAGCGATCGCTCTATATCTCTCAACCAACACCTGAAATACATTTATATTACATTGTATTATTGCGACATACGCATTAGTAGAGAAAGAAGATGTTAACTAGGAGCTTTATAGAACCCCTGAGTAGTATTTTGACCTTGATGATAATTTTGAGCCATGGAGTCGTTCGTGGGAATTAGGAAATACTAGAAAAAGGAAAAATATTCCCATACTCCTGTGACTCTGTTTCTGAAATATTTACCCGCGTCAAAATTTGAGAGGTACACAGTCCTACATGGTGTAAAACAATAATTGAAAATACTTCAATATACCCCACCTCCGCATCACCTGATTTTTACAGCACTTTTTAGGATAAATGAGGTACAGTTTTAAGATTAATCTTTTTTTCCCTACTCCCTAGTCCCTACTCCCTAGTCCCTACTCCCTAAAGTCCTAAAATTTTGTACCTCATCAACTCCAAAACTGCTGTAAATAGATTCCAAATAGGTTTTATATCTGATACAAGCGATCGCTCTATGTCTCTCAACCAAAACCTGAAATACATTTATATTACATTGTATTATTGCGACATACGCATTAGTAGAGAAAGAAGATGTTAACTAGGAGCTTTATAGAACCCCTGAGTAGTATTTTGACCTTGATGATAATTTTGAGCCAGTCGTTCGTGGGAATTAGGCAATACCGGAAAAAGGAAAAATATTCCCATACTCCTGTGACTCTGTTTCTGAAATATTTACCCGCGTCAAAATTTGAGAGGTACAAAGTCGTACATGGGAATTAGGCAATAATTGAAAATACTTCAATACACCCCATCACCCTATCACCCGGTCTGCTGCTCTATTTCCAAATAGGTTTTATATCTGATACAAGCGATCGCTCTATGTCTCTCAACCAACACCTGAAATACATTTATATTACATTGTATTATTGCGACATACGCATTAGTAGAGAAAGAAGATGTTAACTAGGAGCTTTATAGAACCCCTGAGGGTATCTTGACCTTGATGACAATAGTCCTGACTGAGTGAAATTGACAGGATAAAAGCGATCGCTAAAAAACTAAACCACAGAAAACTCCTCTACCTGACAAATATTACGCCCCACTGCTGTAGCAATGGGGCGTAAACTTTCAACCAACTCCACCATATCTTCTAATGACAATGCTTGTCGTGCATCGGAAACAGACTCTTCCGGTACAGGATGACATTCAATCATCAAACCATCTGCTCCACAAGCAATAGCAGCTTTGGCCAATGGTGCAACTAACTCCCGTTTACCCGCCGCATGAGAAGGATCGACAATAACTGGCAAGTGAGTTAACTGTCTTAAGGCAGCTACCGCACCCAAATCCAATACATTACGAGTATAATTATCGAAACTACGAATACCACGTTCGCACAAAACTACATCCGGGTTGCCATGACTGAGAATATATTCAGCAGCCATCAAAAATTCTTGAATAGTCGCAGATAACCCCCGTTTTAAAATTACAGGTTTGCCAACTTTGCCCACTACTTTGAGTAACTCAAAGTTTTGCATATTGCGACTACCTATTTGCAGCACATCCGCATCAGCAACCACTGACTCTATTTGCGGAATAGACATTACTTCTGTTACGATTGGGAGATGGTAATGTTGGCTAATTTTTGCCAAAATTTTCAATCCTTGTATTCCCAACCCCTGGAATGAGTAGGGAGAAGTGCGCGGTTTATAGACACCACCCCGCAACATTTGTATGGGTGCAGTTATTAATTTGCTTGCTACTAATTCCATTTGTTCCATAGTTTCAACGGTACAAGGACCGCCAATAATCAAAAAATCTTTACCTCCCACTGTTGTCCTTTCAGAAATATTAATAACTGTTTGATGTTCGGGATGAGATTTGGATGCAAGTTTAGCGTCAGACACGAAATATTCTCCTTATGTAAATTAAGTGGGGTAAAAAATAAAAAACCCGAAACTGTTGTTAGTTCCGGGTAAAAGTTGAAGGTCAGCATGACAAGTTACCCGGAATTATATCGAGGCCAAAAATAAAAACCGTAATACCAGGTATTAACTTGAGTCATAGCTGTTTTCATCTTTTTTTGAGATAGTGAAATTTACAAATAAAAAAACCGCAGTTATTATTCTGCGGTTCACTTAGAGGTTCATAGCAAAAGCTAAATTCACTCCAAGTGAACCTCTCTGTGCCAAAAATAAAAGTAGGAATTGATGAGAAACATTAGTTTTTTTGTTTGTTTTGAATATATTAACAGTCGGACTTTGGACGTGAGACTGACATATTTCTATGTTTAATCTGTTAAATTAACACTCTAGCAGAGCATTTAGATAGTGTCAAGTCCTTACTCAATTTTTTCATGGCCAGATACCAAGTTATATCAAATCCGGTTGAATACTTACCACATAGTTGAGAGTAGGGGACCCACCCCTCGCCCCTCCCCCTCCCAGGAGGGGAGTAGGGGAGATTTAGATAGACATCTTCAATAATAAAAAATCAAATCAATTATCGTACAGAAATTATCAATTATTTCCCTCTATTCCCTACTACCTATGCGTGGAAAAGATGTCTAATATTGGAGTAATTTAAGAAATTATAAACAGATATTATATAGCCGGATTCTATGTGCAATTAACAGGATTTGTATTATCATTTTCTTTGTGGGTTTAATACCCCACCGTCAACGGGGGTGTTCACGCATTACTTGGGGGAGCGTAGACGCGGAGCGGCCCTTCGTTGACTATCCCCATGTAATTTTCCTCCTGTCTCCAGTATAGCTGTCTCCTGTCTCCTTCTTCAAAGCATTTCTAAAAAGTAATGCGATGAGTAAAGTCATTTACTGCTATGAATAAAGGTTTATTATTCGTCGAGTATATGTAGCAAAAATGCGCGACATTTGGTATATCCTTTCCCCAGCAACTGAGCTACAGTCTATTATTTACCATCCTTGGTTGTACTGAAATCAATGTGCTTCACCACACTGAGAAATCACTGATAAATGCTATTTTACTCCAAACAATCAATCAAAATATTGTCATTTTTATCGATGAAATTTATAGTATTTTCAGCCTGTATGCCATAATAAAAATTATGGGATGTTTTCCAGATTAACATCGAACTATGGAGAATAATGAATTAAAGTCTTAAGTAATTAAGACTTTAATTCCGGTAAATTAGTAAACTAAAACCCATTTATGTTCCAATTTACAATAGCTATATGTACTTATAATGGAGAAACTCGTTTAGGTGAAGTTCTAGAAAAACTCAGTCATCAATTAAATCAGCACAATATTTCTTGGGAAGTTTTGGTTGTTGATAATAATAGCCAAGACAAAACCGCTGAATGTGTGTGTCAGTACCAAACTCTTTGGGCAGGAAAAATTGAATTAAGATACACTTTTGAATCAAAACAAGGATTAGCTTTTGCTCGACAAACTGCTATTGAAAAAGCGCGAGGTAAATTAGTAGGATTTATTGATGATGATAATTTTCCTCAAAAAGATTGGTTAGAAAAAGCTTATTTATTTGCTCAAAACCATCCCCTAGCTGGAGCATTTGGTGGTCAAATTGAGGGAGCTTTTCAAAAAGAACTGCCAAAAGATTTTGATAAAATAGCGAGTTTTTTAGCAGTAATTGACCGTGGAAAACAAGCTTTGATTTATCCACCAGAAAAACGAATTCTCCCTCCTGGAGCGGGACTAGTTGTTCTTCGTCAAGCTTGGTTAGACTGTGTTCCGAAAAAATTATTTCTCACAGGTAGAACTGGTAACTCTATGTTAGCCAGTGAAGATTTAGAAGCTTTATCCTATATCCAACGTGGCGGTTGGGAAATTTGGCATAATCCTCAGATGGTAATTACACATAAAATACCTCCATATCGCTTAGAAAAAAAATATTTACTTTCTCTAGTACGGGGTGTTGGTTTAGCAAGACATCATATCAGAATGATTCGTATAAGTAGTTGGCAAAGACCCTTGGCTGCGCCTATTTATATTGCTAATGATTTTAGGAAAATTTTATTGTATTATTTACAGCACAGAAAACATTGTAAAACAGAACTTAGTTTAGCTTGCGAGATAGAATTTTTATGGAGTACTTTATTCAGTCCTTTTTATCTGTGCAGAAAACAGCTATATGACTATTTTAGACAAACTTAAATAAATTTTAGATAATACTATGACAACCCCTGAAGATATCAAAAAAAAGTTGTATTATTCTCTAGCCAATCTAGAAAAATATGAAAAATGTGCTTTACTAGATTATCCTGATTATTTGAATTTAGGAGACCATCTAATTTGGTTAGGTTCCGTTCTTTATCTAACTGAAGTTAATCACACAAAAATTGGATATGCTGCCAGTGTGAAAAATTTTTCTGCTAGAGAAATGGAAGAAAAAATTGGTCAAGCTCCTATCTTTCTTAATGGTGGTGGAAATTTAGGGGATTTGTGGGGAGAATGTCAAAAATTTCGAGAGAAAATTATTACTCAATATCAAGACCGCCCTATAATAATTTTTCCCCAAAGTATTTACTTTAAAAACTTAGAAAATCTCAAAAAAACAGCAAATATTTTTAATAGTCACCCTGCTCTAACGATTTTTGTTAGAGATAGTCTAAGTTATAAACTAGCTAGTGAATATTTTACTAAATGCCAAATTTTTATGGCTCCTGATATGGCTTTTCAAATGGTTAATAGTCTGAACAGAGAGCAACAACAAAATTACAACAATTCTATACTGTATCTATGTCGAGATGACCGTGAATTGAATCAAACTTTTGCTCCTAGTCAGCTCGGATTATCTAATTTAGTCATTGCAGATTGGGTTTCTTACAAATGGGTTTTAGGAGTTGAAAAAACTAAGTTGCTGAGATGGGTAGCAACTCTATTTAGAGAAGGATGGCAAAGAGGTTTAGCTACTCCCCAAGAATGGTTTACTAGGCAACAATGGCTAGCTTCTCATCCCTATACACTCAAGTTTCAGAATTTACAATACTCTAGTTTACACAGTCGGTCGTGGCACTTTATTCATAGTGCAATCTATCAATTGCAACGCCATAAATTAATAATTACCAATCGTTTACACGGTCATATTTTATGTATTTTACTTAATAAACCTCACATATTTTTGCCCAATGCTTATCATAAAAATGAATTATTTTATCAAACCTGGACATCGAAAATTTCCTTTTGTAAATTTGTCAAAGACTTAGATAAAATTAGTAAGTCAGTATCTGAATTATGAGTTAATTAGAATATGAGTTAATTAAAATTTTCTCCTAACTCAGTTGTTCAATAAATAGGTAGGCATTAAAATTTATAGTTAGAGTCAGGCAGGGAATAGAGGGGATAAAGTAGAAGGGAAAATGCTTATAAACTACTTTAGTTTTTATTACATACTTAATTTTTTTTCGTGATAAATAAAATCACTTTTTAACAGCTCAGATATAATTAGTTATATAATTAAATATAAAAATAGGAAAAAAATCAATAAATTATGGCTAATCTAATAATTATTGTCGATCCAGATCCAGAACGCAGAACAAATTTTATTAACAAAGTTAAGCCATTATTACCACCCTTCACAGGATTAGTAACTAACTCTTGTACGACAGGAAATTTTGCCAGTATTTGGGCGGCTAATTCTCAAGCTCCTATCAGTCATTGTACTAATAATAATGGCGCTGCGGTAGTGTGGGGACACGCCATAACCCACAATTCAACCGAGCAGATTAATGCAGAATCTTTGCAACAAAAATGGCAACCTGGCAAGATTAATAATGCTTTTCCTACCTTTGATGGTTTTTATGCTGCTGTAGTTTACAATCCCGAACATGGACTAATAGTTGGAGCAGATTTATTAGGTTTTTTTCCTCTTTATTATGACACCGATGAAAATGTTATTCTGATTGGCTCAAGTCCAGAACTTTTTAGGTATTATCCTAACTTTAATCCTCAATTTAATCCACAAGGTTTAGTAGGATTATTATTACTGCGGGTTTTAGTTAACGGAGAAACACTTTGGTCAAATGCCAAACGTTTAGGTGCAGGAAATATTCTGCAATGGCAGCCTGAAACTGGTGCTAAAGAGTTAGAACATTATCGTCTTCCTTGCTCTAGGGAGCATACTCCCTATTCCCATCTTTCATTTGCAGAACATTTAGACATTTTAGATGAAGCAATTGACCAAGCGATCGCCCGTCACACCTCCACGAGCAAAAAACATAACTTTCTGTTGTCAGGAGGGTTAGACTCGCGGATGTTAGCCGGATTTCTCCACCGTCAAGGCATTAATCCAGTGGCCTTTACCTTAGGAAAACAGGGCGATATAGAACTAGAATGTGCCACTGCTGTAGCTCGTCACCTAAATTGGGAACACCAAGTCGTTTCAACTCCGATGAGCCAGTATCCTTTTTATGCTAACTTTGTCGTCAATTGGGAACACTTAGCTGGAGGTTTGGGTGGTACGACTGGGATGGTTTCCGATGCTCATTTCTATTTAAAAAATTCACCAGCAACTATTATTAATGGTTTTGCAATGAATTCAATTTTGGGCGACTGTCTTCGATGTTACCCTATTTCTTTTCAATCAATTTTTAGCGAATTAAATAGTAAGGGACTTTCCCAAGAGGTATTAAGTAAATTACTCAACCAAGATATATTTGGCGATCTGCTCTCAGATACTCTCCGTATTCTTAAAAAAAATTACGAAGAATACTCCGATTTAGAGTGGCAAAAAGTCTTGTATTGTCGTCTTTACAATAACGACCGATTTGTCATGGGTACAAGTCTTTGGGAAAGTTCCTTTGGTGCGTGGCCGATACTCATAGTATTAGATAAAAAACTGTTAGAAACTGCCGTTTTATTACCAACTTCAACAATGAATAAAAGACGAGCGCAAAAAGAACTTGTCTGTACTAGATTTCCACAACTTGCACAATTACCATTAGACCGGAATTCTTGGAATACAGAACCATTAAAACCCAGCTCAATTCGTCAGCAATTGAGTATATTATTCAAAGCACAGCAAAAATGGCGGAGGTTACAGGTCGAATTTGGTTATGACCGACGTTATTACTATCGAATTGCTGATATTAACAATGTAGGATGGCAAGCAGTACGAAGAGAAGTAGAACCATTACGCTCCAAAGTAGAACATTTATTTAATATGGATGTTTTTAATGAATTGCTACCTCCTCCTGACGTTAAATTAAAATTTAAGTCAGATTCTATTCTAGAAGCTTCTGGAATTAAGGTTTTATTAGGATTGTTACTCTGGTCAAAAAATCACCTGTAATTCATCTGTAAATTTAATGTCTAAAACTCATCTCTGGCAAGAAGAAATAGTTGAAGCTAATGGTTTGATGACTATTAGCGTAACTATTGAAAATCCTCAACAAAATCGACAGCAACTTTGGTATCGCATCCCCAAAAATTATCGTTCTATTTTAATTTCAAGCTGTGACCCTTTTGTCATTGCTATCATTTTTCTAGCAATGAATCAAGGCACAGATTTAATGGTGCATGGAGAAGTTTCTCCCTCTTTACTGAGAAATTTAGAAGAATTCCAAATAATTTGGTCTGCTTGGAAACCAGAGCAATATAATATCATCCAAATTAACGCTGAAACTGAAAAAGAACAAGAAACAATTTTAGCAACAGAGAAAGCAATTAGTGCTTTTTCTGGAGGAGTTGATAGTTGTTTTACCGCCTTTCGCCATAGTCGAGGAAATTGTGGTAGACAAAAACGTAATCTGAAAGCTGGTTTAATGGTGCATGGTTTTGATATTCCCGTAGAGCAAGAAGAAATCTTTTCTCGTGCTGCTCAAAAGTCTCAAATTATGTTATCAAGTTTAGGCATGGAATTAATCCCCATAGCAACTAATTTTCGCAAAGTAATTAAACTTAATTGGGAAGATGTTTTTGGCACAGCGATCGCCTCTTGTTTAAACTTAGTTAAAAAAGGTTACAATACAGGGTTAATTCCTGCTTCTTATGCCTACCGAGATATTACTTTACCTTATGGCTCAAATCCCCTCACTGATCCTTTACTATCAAGTAAGTCTTTTACCATCATTTATGATGGGGGAAAATTTGGTCGCTTAGAGAAAATAAAAGAGATTTATAATTGGGATGAAGCTTTAGTAAACTTAAGAGTTTGTTGGCAAGGTGAACAAAAAGATCGTAACTGTGGACGTTGCGAAAAATGTATTCGCAATATCTTAAATTTTCGAGCTTTAGGTTATGAATTACCACCTTGTTTTCCGAAAGATGTTACAAACAAACAAATTGCTAATCTTAAGCTTAGAGGTGGATCTTTGGATTCAATGGAACACATTCTCAAACTAATTAAAATTAATCAAATTTCTGGTTTTTGGATCAAAGTTTTGCAAGCAACTGTTCTCAAAAACCGCATATTGATAAATTTAGAAAAAATGATTCCTGATTCGGGGAAAGAGAAGTTACGGCAATTAAAATTTTTGTTAAATAATAATCTAAAACATAAAAGATAATTGCATAACAAAATTTTGAGGAGAGGGTAAAATGTTTAAAAATTACAAAGATATATTTAATCAACGAGGTACTTTATACCATCAAGGAATGCTGAAGTATCCTCTAGCCAGAGCAGCAGAATTTAACAATATAATTAAATTGTCTGACTTACAAGATAATCAGATTATTTGTGATATGCCTTCAGGGGGATGCTATATTAGTAATTTTATTCAACAGAATCTGAAAATTATTTCTATAGAAACATCGAATGAGTTTATTAAAGATTCTCACAATACAGTCAACAATACTATTGTAGTTTGTGAAGATATCAGTAATATTCCACTTAACTCAAATAGTATTGATCGGATTATGAGTTTGGCTGGATTGCATCATATCGAGCATAAAGTTGACTTTTACAAAGAAGCTTACCGTTTATTAAAGACAAAGGGAATATTTTGTATTGCAGATGCTTTAAAAGATTCAAAAGTTGCTAACTTTTTAAACATTTTTGTCGATCAATATAATTCTATGGGTCATCAAGGTAATTTTTTAACAGAAAACACAAAAGATGAACTAGAATTCATTAATTTTCAAGTGGTACATAATGCTTCTATTAGTTATCATTGGTGTTTTGATTCAGTAGCTAGTATGGTAGATTACTGCCAGTTACTTTTTGGTATTGATCAAGCAAACTATAACCAGATTCTCGAAGGTATAGAAACATATTTAGGCTATTATCTAGAAAATGATAAATGTTATATGAATTGGGAACTACATTTTCTCAAATCTATTAAAGATAATTAGGTTTTTACTATTAATTTATCGCTACTTTTAATGTAAAAAATTTAATTATTAAAAATCTGTTATGTCAACCATTCTTGATCAGAATCAGCATTAATAGGAAGTTGAATTATATTCGAGGATAAATCACTTTGAATAACATCTCGATTGCGTAATTTATTAAGTTGAAGAAAAAACACTATTGGGACTAAGGGTAGTGCATCAAGAAACTGTGGGAATGATCATATGAATATTGTCCCTAAATAGTTGAAACGATTATTGTAGATTTTTTCAACGCTCTAGTAAATACATCTTCTTGTGAAATAGGAATATCTAAACCATGTATCATTAAATCAGCTAATAAATTATGTTTTTTTCTTCTATAAACATCTTGACTATGACGAAAAGTAGTAAAACAACTATCTAAACCACCTGAAAATGCTGAAATAGCTTGTGGTTGACCTAATGGCTTTTCTAATTCTTTTTCTGTGTCTGCTTGAACCATAATTTTTGTATATTTTTGCAATGGATAGCAGCACCATGCGTCTTGAAATTCATCTAAAATTATCCAGTAAAGATTGAGAAACTTGACCATGGATAATTAATCGCAACCTTGACTCATTGCTAATAAAATTGTCGCAATCACAAAAGAATCACAGTTAGTGTTTATATCTTCTTGATATTTAAGAGAAAAACGATACCAAAGATTAACTTGAGATTGATTTGACATTTCTATAGTGGTACTGACATGAACTAAATTATCGATTATTTTAGTTTCTTCTTGCCAAAGATGTATTTTGGCCATTACTATATTATAATTTGCTTTAGGAATAGAAATATTTGATATTAACAGTCAAGTCTTTGAGAAACAAAAAATTTTGTTAGACAATACAATAATAAAACTTACTATATTTGAGCAAACTTATTAATACCTGTCTGCCATTCAATATTTATGCTTTCTTATTGAGGGTTTTAATGCACCGTTATAAATTTTTTCATTCTCCTTAACAGACTGCCACAAATCAATCATTGGTTGTGGATAATCAACACCAATTTTTACTCCAAACTTCTCTTGTTCAACAGGTGATAATTTCCCAGGTTCATGTATTTTAGCAGCAGGTATTCCTTTTAATTCTGGCAACCAATGTTTAACATATTTTCCTTCAGGGTCGTAATCTTTTGCCTGTTTAGGGATATTAAAATAACGAAAACCTCGTGCATCATTTCCTACTCCAGCAGTATAATTCCAATTTCCCCAGTTACTACAAACATCATAATCTATCAGTAAAGACTCAAACCATTCAGCACCCATTTGCCAATTAATTCCTAAATTTTTAGTCAGAAAACTAGCAACATTTTGTCTACCACGATTTGACATAAAACCTGTCATTAAAAGTTCGCGCATATTAGCATCTACTAAAGGAAATCCTGTTTTACCTTCTTGGCATTTTCTAAATTTTTCCCAATCTTCCTGCCAAGGAATAGCTACTCCTTGTAAACCAGATTTATAAAATACTTTATTCCCATGTTTTTGACAAATAAATCGGAAATAATCTCGCCATAATAATTCAAATATCAACCAATAAGTAGAATTATTTTTTACCCTCCGTTCTTCATATTTTTGCACCTGTTCATAAATATAACGAGGTGATAAACATCCTAAAGCTAACCAAGGAGAAAATTTAGAGGAATAATTTGCCCCTAGCATTCCATTTCTTGTTTCTTTATAAACTTTTAGACAATCTTGCTGCCAAAAGTAATTTTTTACTCTTTCTTTTCCAGTAGTTTCTCCGCCTCTAAATGTTAAAACTGCTCGTGAATCTTGTGGTGGTAATTCTAGATTGAGTTTGGATAAAGTAGGTAATTCTCCCAGGTCAACTTCTGGCAAAAATGGTAATTTTTTAGGAGTTGAAAATGTAGGATTTATAGTAGATTTTTTTTCTATTTCTTTCCGAAAACTGGTAAATACTTCTGGTAATTGTTTAATTTCAAAAGGTAAATCATCAGGATGGTAAAGTGTATGACCCCAAAATGATTGAAACTTAACCCCAATTTGTTTTAATGCTTGGTGAAGTGCTGTTTCTACTTGAATTTCTTCTGCTGTAACTTCTCGATGAAAAAATACAGATTTAACTTTTAATTCTTGAGCAAGTTGAGGAATTGCTATTTCTGGTTTTTGTTGACTAATTATTAAATTACTACCTAGTTTTTGCAGAGTATTACGCAACTCAGTAATACTTTCAATTAAAAATTTTGCCCGAAAAGCACCTGTTTTAGGAAAGCCAAAATTTGTCTTACCAAATTGTCTTGGATCGAAGCAATAAATAGGAATAATTTGAGCCTTAATTTTTAATGCTTTATCGAGCGGTTCATGGTCATGGACGCGTAAGTCGTTACGATACCATAATATAATTCTGTCTTGGTTCATAAGCTGTTATAACATTTTGAAAAAAGAATATTACAAATAATAAGGGGAATCAAAATACTTTACAGGAGATGTCCCTTTGACTAAAAAGATAACTTATATCAAATCCGTTTAATTGGACATAAAAAAATTCTCCAATCGTTATAACTACGCTCATCTTTGTCATTCTCTCTCCTCCTGACTCCTGAGGACTGACTCCTCCTGACTTAACCATTCTATGGCTGTTTAACCGGATTTGATATTACGACCTAATATAATAAATGGAATTGAAGCTATTCATTATAAAAATGAGGGTAATTGCGATGTTGATGATAGTAGATAAAGTCATAATTATCTTTAAGGTATATATTGTAAAATTTGTAAGTCAATAATATAAAATTTTTATCTGGACTGTGGAGACTAAGTACTATTAAAAAGGGAATAGATAACAGTAAAGAAGGGAAAACAGCATTAAATAGTAGCTTTCTCAAAGGATTAGTAGGTACTCAAGACAGGGTTTTGTCTAATAAAAATATCAAGCTAGATTGACCTCCATGAAATTTTTCGCCATTTTAAATCTCTAGCCTCAAATGCTGGTGTTGGTCGCTGTAATTTTAGCTTTCTCGAAAAAGTTTTCAGAACTCCTAATTTTGCAGCAATCCACTCCGCTGATTCTTCTCCTTTCCAGTAATCACTATGACCGTAGGTTGTTTCTTTAGTATTAGATCAAACTCCCTTATGGGGGTTTCCTTTTAAACCTACAGCCTCATCAAATCCTTCTCCTGCTAATTTTTGACCTAGAGGAAAAGTCCATTTTAAAACATCATCTTTTTTTGAGTATAAGATACTATATTTTTCTGTAGAAGAAATACTTGAATTTAACTGTTTATCTGGTTGTACCATAGACACTGGGACAGCAGGAGCCATTAAGAAAACTTCCAATCTAAGGTTAGTATTTACTGTCTTTTTTAAAGCTTCAAGTAATAAACGACAGCCTAAAGAGTGTCCTATTAATGTAATACGAGGTTGCTCATTACTTGTGGAAATTAAATTTAATTTGTTTAAATATTTAGCAAACCTTTCTCCACAAATTTTAGCGGTATTTACTGTTTTAAAATAAGATAATATACTATCAAGTTTATTAGGTTTATCAGAAGGCCACAAAAAACAATAGATGGCTTTGTTGAGTTTTGATAATTGACTAGAGTATTTACTAAAGTTTTCTTGAAACTTTGTGTATGCTTCTTTCGCTCCTTCTTCCGAAACATTATATCCATGAACTAGAATAATTATGTCACGATCAGGTATCTCAGTTTTACCATCAACTTTTTCTTTGATTGCATATATATTTTTTCGGATGGTTATTATTTTATCTTTCTGCATTGTTGTCGTTGAGCATTTTCAGATATTGTTAATATTTAACAGCAAAATTTTTCTATTTCTTGTAAAGTATATTGACTAATAAATTACGAATTGTCGGAGCTAAAAATCCTGATATCATAGAAACAAGCAATGCAATTATCTCATTTTCACTCCCATCACTGAGATTAAACACAGACTTATTGGCAGGTGTCAATAAGAACTCTAAAATTATAAAAGCGATCACGATTGAGAAAAAATAGTCTATTTTAAGCCAAAACTTAGCTAGAGTGATTTGAAGATCATCAAGACCTATCTCTGCCTGATTAAGTACCTGTTCCTTTATAATAGATAAATCACTTTGTTCCTCGTTCGATAAGTTTTGAGTATTTTGATTTTTTAATCTTTCTAAATTTTCTGGAGGTACATTGTAAGCAAATATCTCTAATAAATCACCCTCTCCAGACTCAAGTTGATTCCGTAAAGCATTGGCAACCTGACCACATAGCTGTTGATAGGGAAGAGAATAAATATTTGCTCCATTACCTGTCCCTATCGAACGTTGAAAAACACTCATCTTTTGTTTAATAGGAGTAAGATTTCTCCTTTTCATCCATAGTTTAATACAGTATCTTTGTAGCAAAGAACGAATACCGAAATGGTAAATAGCTTCTGTTAAGATAGCTGTTATAATTGACTAGATCAAAATGGTACTAGCAACATACCATGTATCATGTATTATTATGTAATCTCTGTATAAGAACTTTGTATTTATCAGCCTCTGAGGACTCGGAACCTGAGACTCCAACCATCAATGTCAGTAGTCCTGAATATAGTAAAGTATGTATAATCTAAATTCCTAAAGTGATAAGATATTTAGCATTTAAACAACTATATATTTAATTTTTGTTAAAAGCAACAGGTTAAGATGCAGTATAAAATCTAAATGATTTTTAGCTTATACACAAGATTAGTTAATTTTTCTATAAAAGGGAAGTGTGAGAGAATAAATACCAAAAATAAAATCGTAAGGTTGGTATAAAAAAAAATTAATATTATAACCTAATTCTAAATATTTATCAAACTACAAATTGTCAAACTAAAAGGCAGGCAAAATGCCTACCTGAAACAAAATTATATTGTCTAACTATTGTCCAATAGTAACTAAGATAAAATTGCGATCGCACTACCAATAAAAGTTTGCAAATTATCCGCTACAGCAGTAGTAATTCCGCGAGTAAAAGGTAAACTGTCAATCACCATAACTAAACACAATAACATCATGTAGTAGATGGAATACTTAAACAGCGATCGCGCTACATCTCTATTGGAAGGCTCTTTTAATAATAGCCAAGCTTTCTTGATAAAGACTCCACCGAGGAGAGTTGCCAATACTGCATAAACTGCTCCACTCGCGTGCAACGGATAAACTAGCAACAACGTCATCGGAATCAAAATCAGACTGTAAACCCAAATCTGTTTAGCTGTTTCCTCATTTCCTTCAATTACAGGTAACATTGGCACTCCCACTTCCTTATATTCATCGCGAATATAGATTGCCAAAGCCCAAAAATGAGGAGGAGTCCAAATAACGATAATTGCAAATAGTAACCAAGCAGTCCAACTCAACTCACCAGTAACAGCTGCCCAACCTACTAATGGAGGAATAGCACCAGCAGCACCGCCAATTACAATATTTTGTACGCTATGACGTTTTAACCAGTGGGTGTAAATACCAACGTAGAAAACGATTCCAGACATTGCCAACAGTGCTGCTAGTAAATTAGCAAATACTGTGAGTAAAGTAAATGATGTAGCTGCTAGAGTGAATGCAAAAATTAAAGCATCGCGGGGTTTGACTCTCCCAGAGGGAATAGGACGCCAGCGAGTACGCTCCATAATATAGTCAATATCGCTGTCGTAGATGCAGTTAATAGCGTTAGCTGCACCAGAAGCTAATGCACCACCTATTAATGTCACGAATAGTAGAAGGGGAGAGACTTCTCCTTTTGCTCCCAACCACATTCCGGCTGCTGTTGTAATTAGTAGCAGTAGAATAATTCTAGGTTTTGTTAGTTGATAATAGCTTTTGAGTACTTGTAGGATATTATCATGGCGTCGTGGAAGATGATGAGAAATAACTTCTTGCATAGATTCTTAGTTTGTTAATTTTCTGTTTTAACTGATTTTTGTTTCCGTAGTCTAAAGTTTATGGGCAGTATAAAAACGGATATTAGTACCAGTTAATTTTTGATGTTAGCCAGTTTAAAAAATTTAGTCCGGTTGAATAGTTGTACAGCATATTTCGGGCAAACGATCTACGGTGAAATTCTTGTAGTGCGGGCATCTTGCCCGCTAGTTCTGTACTCACCGATAGCTGACAGTGCTGTAAACGGACACTAAATCGAGTGAGGGCGTTAGCGGAGCTTTGCGTAACGCAAATGCCATTCGCCCCTACAGATGGCGTTTTCAAGGTAAATTTGCGTAAGTCCTGTAATTTAATAACTCACAAAAGAGGGTTATATTACTGTATCTATGTTAACAATTAACTAGCTTTTAGCATTTCCTGACGGAATGCTCCGCAAACAGCTATCAGCTTTTATAGGTCTGGGTTTAAATCCCCAGTTCTATAAACCGGAAGGTTTAGAAGGAGGTTTCAATCCCTTTCTAAAAGTTTACTGCTGACTGCTGACTGCTGACTGCTTTTTTAAGCTTTTGCAAATTGTCGATCGCGTAAAGCAATAACAGTAAATGCGACTAAAGTTCCTAATAATGCTGCTCCTACAGCTTGGTGAGATACGGTCAATAACTCAATTTGCAGACGTAACCGGAAGGTCATAACCCCCAAACTAATCTGAGCTAATACTAATAAACCAGACCAGTTTGCTAACTTTCGCAGCAGCGGATGTAAGGCAGAGGTGCGCCACGCCATTACTACCAATGCTAATGTTGCTAAAGTCGGAGGAACAACGCCAGCAATATGACTATTCATTATTTTACAAAGTTCCGCCACTCCAAAACATTGATGCAATGCCCACTGAGAAGCAACCAACCCACCGAGTAAACTTTGTAAATAAACTAAAATTGCAGCAGTTAATCCTACCGAAGGTAGTTTACCAACATTACCTGTACCTTTATAAGGCATCATTGACAAACTTATAACTAATAGAGTCATAAAGTAAAGCAAAGCAGTACCAAGGTGAGCGGTGACAATATCAAAGCGTAATAATTCTGTGACAGTTAATCCACCGAGTACCCCTTGGAAAACTATTAGTCCCAGAGCAAAAGTCGATGCCCAAGGTAGCCAGCTTGGCAATTCTCGTCTATGCCACCATGATAAACCCATGAGAGCGATCGTGCCAAAACCGATTAAACTTGCATCTAGTCGGTGAAACCACTCTAAAAATACTTGCAGATTCATCTGTGCCATTGGTACTAATTTACCATAACACAACGGCCAATCAGGACAGGCTAAACCTGCATTCATAACTCTGGTAGCACTGCCAATAGCCATTAGTAATAGGGTTGCTATACATAGTTTCCAAACCAAACCACGAATGCGTTCGCGCGCTGGAGACTGAGAGGAAATAATTGTATTGTTATTTAAAACAGAATTGGCCATAAGATTTTTATTAGCTGTAATCTAAAATCTTGCTAAATTAACAACATACTGAATCTTAAATTCAGAAATAATCATCACATCTGACAATTATTAATGTGTCTAATTTTTGTTACTATAAGGGATACTATCTGAAGATTTGTTCTGCTTTAGAAAGTTTTCTGATTTAAATTTTATTTACAGCTTACTGTTATCAGTGTTACTGATTTTCCCCAAAAAAATATTTTTAACTTTTTCTTTAATTTCTAATAAATTAATCAATCAAAGTATGCAATTTAAGAGTACATATTTAATTTAACTTTGTTTATACAAACTGTGGGGTAATTTTTGAGTGCAATAGTTAAAATAATATAAACTCTCTCGAGAGAAATCTATGAAAAACTAAGATAATCTATAATTTTGATAAATAGTAACAATTATATCTAGTTTATAAGTAGATGCTTAGTTTAACCTATGTAATTGAGTATGACAAAAAGTCAAAGACTCCTCTGCCTAGGCTAGGGGGAGGAAGACAAATTAAAGAGGTAATATATGGAAGAAAAAGAAAAAATACCAGTCTCAGTAATCACCCTAGTAGTTGGTATAATAATCACCATAATTAGCGTGTGGTTAGGTCAAAATCATGGTCTATTACCAGAGCAAGCATCAGTACAAGCTCCTCTGGTGGACGGTTTTTTTGACGTCATGTTTACTATAGCAGCAGCTTTATTTCTAGTTGTAGAAGGAACAATTGTCTTCTCTGCAATAAAATTTCGTAGACGCAAAGGGGACGATGGTGATGGCGCTCCCTTTCGGGAAAATTTACCATTAGAAATATTTTGGACTGCAATTCCATCCATCATTGTGATTGGTCTTGGTATCTATAGTGTAGATGTATACAGACAGATGGGTGGGTTCGATCCAGCAGGAACAAAAGTAGCTCATGTTTCTTCATCCGAACTGCAAACAGTGAAGTCAGGATCAGCTCTGGCAGCTCCCCTAATAGCAGACGCTGAAGGAATGGAGTCAGAGGAAGTAGCTACAAAAGAAGTGAGCAAATATGGCTTTGGGGCAACTCCTGAAGAGGGAGCTAACCCAGCAGATGTAGTTGTTGACATTACAGGAATTCAGTATGGATGGCTGATGACCTATCCCGAAAGTGGTGTTCTAGCAGGAGAACTCCATATTCCTGTCAACAAGGATATACAAATCAACCTTTCTGCTCAAGATGTGATTCATGCTTTCTGGATACCTGCTTTCCGTTTGAAGCAAGATGCAATTCCTGGTAAAAATACGCAACTCCGGTTCGTAGCTACCAAAACTGGTGAATATCCAGTATATTGTGCAGAACTTTGCGGTGCTTACCACGGAGCAATGAGAACACAAGTAGTTGTTGAAACTCAAGAAGAGTATGAAGCTTGGATAGAAGAAAATACTTTTGCCGAGCAACCACAGTTGAATCAAGCTGTAGCAGTAAATACTGCTGATTTATCAGAATCGGAGTATCTTAGCCCTTATGCTAATGAAATGGGTATCGATTCCGAAACATTAAATCAAATTCACCCAAACTAGACTAGTGCCGCTACGCGGAAGTTAAAAGTCAAAAGTTTTGTATTTGTTTATTGATAGGACTTTGTAACCAGTCAGTTATTTCCGCCATCCTGCACTAGAACTACTAGCAGCTAATACTTTCTCACAGGAGAATCCAAAAATCCCTATTCTTACAGGGGAAAAGTTGGGGAGGAGTCAGCTCCAAAGGTAAAAAAAAATGAGTTCAACCTCCCCAATAATTAATTCGTAATTGTCAAAATAATTTACAGATGACACAAACACAAATTCCTTTAGAAACCAAACCAGAACCGGAAAAAGCACATCCGGAGGCATGGAAATGGTATCACTACTTCGGCTATAACATAGACCACAAAGTAATCGGCATTCAATATCTGGTTACCGCCTTCATCTTTTATCTCGTCGGTGGTCTCATGGCCATGGCTATGCGTGCAGAACTCTACACACCAGATGCAGACTTTCTCGACCCAAATGTTTACAACTCCTTCCTGACAAATCATGGCACGATTATGATTTTCCTGTGGATCGTGCCTGCTGCCATTGGAGGTTTTGGTAACTATCTAGTCCCCCTAATGGTGGGAGCTAGAGATATGGCATTTCCTAACCTCAATGCGATCGCCTTCTGGCTCAACCCAGTTGCTGGAGCATTCTTAATTGCTAGTTTAGCTTTTGGTGGCGCGCAAAGTGGTTGGACTGCTTATCCCCCATTAAGCATCATTACTAATAACATCGGACAAACTTTATGGATTCTCTGTATTGTATTAGTGGGAACTTCCTCCATCATGGGTGCGCTAAACTTTATCGTCACCATCCTCAAAATGAAAGTTCCTAGTATGAAGTGGGAACAACTACCCCTATTCTGCTGGGCAATCTTAGCAACTTCCGTTTTGGCACTATGCTCAACTCCTGTCTTAGCAGCAGGTTTAGTACTGTTATTATTTGACATCAACTTTGGCACCGGCTTCTTTAAACCAGAGATGGGCGGTGATGTGGTCATCTACCAGCACTTATTCTGGTTCTATTCTCACCCCGCAGTTTATCTGATGATTCTGCCAATTTTTGGCATTCTCTCAGAGGTCATTCCCGTTCATGCTCGCAAAGGGATATTTGGTTATAAAGCGATCGCTTATTCCAGTCTCGCTATTTGTCTAGTAGGTTTGTTCGTATGGGTACACCATATGTTCACCAGTGGAACTCCTCCTTGGATGCGGATGTTCTTCACCATCTCAACTCTAATTGTTGCAGTTCCCACAGGGGTCAAAATCTTTAGTTGGGTAGCTACCCTCTGGGGCGGAAAAATCCGCTATACAAGTGGGATGCTGTTTGCCATTGGTCTATTAGCAATGTTCGTTATGGGTGGACTAAGTGGTGTAACCATGGGAACAGCTCCATTCGATGTTCACGTCCATGACAGTTACTATGTTGTAGCTCACTTCCATTACGTTTTATTTGGTGGTTCAGTATTTGGTCTGTATGCAGGTATCTATCACTGGTTCCCCAAAATGACAGGTCGGATGTACAACGAAACCTGGGGTCGGGTTCATTTTATCCTGACTTTAATTGGTACCAACCTCACTTTCTTACCCATGCACCAATTGGGTTTACAAGGAATGCCACGTCGTATTGCCATGTATGACCCTCAGTTTGAAGCTATTAACCACATCTGTACTTATGGGTCAATTATTCTAGGTTTGTCTGTAATACCATTCTTCATCAACATGGTTTGGAGTTGGATGTACGGACCAAAAGCTGATGGTAATCCTTGGGGCGGTTTATCCTTGGAGTGGACAACTAGCTCTCCTCCTATCATTGAAAACTGGGAAGTGTTGCCAGTAGTTACTTATGGTCCTTATGATTTTGGCTCTAAGAAAACTCTTGGTATTCGAGAGCGCTTCAAGCTAATTTCACAAGGAAGTTCCAAAGTGAAGGAAACAGGGGTACCTGTATCTGAAGCTGAGTCTTCATCCTTTAACGATGATTCTCAGAATTAACTAGCTATCAGTTATCAGCTATCAGCTATCAGCCAAAAAATTTGTGCATATAATTAGGCACCTGTTTGTGGAGCAGTCCGGACCGAAAAGCTTGGGTAAAACATCCCCAACTTCTATAAATAAGTCGCTTAATTTTAGAAGAGGTTGCGCATCCCCTTTCCCTACCGGAATGCTACGCAAACACCCTTGCACTGACCGCTGATTGCTGAACTGCTGGCAAGTGGAGCATTCCAAACCGAAACACTTTTTAATTTTCTAGAGAACAATTAGAATACTTTCTAGTTTGTTCTGTATGTAGAAATTCAGTAGTTAGAGGAGTTAGTGGTTGTATAGAACCCATTTGATAGCTATATAATTATGGTGTAAGAGTCTTTTCGCGCATCAATGAGTGAGGAAAAATTATCTGAAGGAATGTTGAATTTTTTGTATGATCACAAACCCATATATTCCCTCTTTCCTTTTCCCTCTTAACTCCTGTCTCCTGTCTCCTGTCTCCTGACTCCTAGATAAAAAAACTTGATATTTATCAAGATACCAAATGGGTTTTATAGACTGCCAACTACTTTAGATATCAACTTTCAGAAATTATTTTTGTTTATTTTAGGTACAAGAAATTATGCAAGGTTCAACAATTGAAACAACTAATAATTTAGTTGATACTTCCGTCCAATCTGCATCAGCAGAGGCAGGTCATCACGAAGAACATCCGGATTTACGAGTTTTCGGATTAATCACATTTCTTGCTTCTGAATCTTTGATGTTTGGGGGACTATTTGCTGCTTATTTAATTTACCGAGCAAATGCCGGGGTTTGGCCTCCTGAAGAAACAGAAGTTGAGTTGTTATTGCCAACTATCAACACTATTATTCTGGTTTCCAGTAGTTTTGTCATTCACAAAGGTGATACTGCTATCAAAAAGAACAATCTCTCAGGAATGCGTCTATGGTATATAGTTACGGCAATCATGGGTATTATCTTTTTGGGTGGTCAGGTTTATGAGTACATGACTTTAGGTTATGGTCTGACTACTAATGTGTTTTCCAACTGTTTTTATGTGATGACTGGTTTCCACGGTCTGCACGTTTTTGTTGGTGTGCTACTTATTCTCGGTGTATTGTGGCGTTCTCGTCGTGCTGGTCATTACAATGGAGAAAAGCACGTTGGTATTGAGATGGCAGAAATATATTGGCACTTTGTTGATATTATCTGGATTGTTTTATTCACTTTGCTTTACATTTTGACTCAGATTTAATTTGTACGCAAAGGCATTTATTGTCGCTAAACTTGCGTTGCATTTGACAAAATTATACACCATTTGTAGGGGTTAACGGCCGTTAACCCCTACTATATTTTGTGGTTATATAGAATCCGGTTATCTTAACTTTGGTTGAAGACCCGCGCTCTCCCGCAGGGGAGCTATGAACTTTCCCAAAATCAACAGAAAAACTATCACATTTTTTCTTTAAAAGTTTAGCTTAAAGTAACACAATAGACCACTATCATCTGCTCTATAAAACTAATACAAAGCGTCACATAACGTGACAAATTGATGTTTACTTCCTGCTTTCCTACGGAATGCTACGCAAACCACTGAGGCCGTCGGCGGTTACTCATCCACAGGCATTCACGGTCGAACCGACCGCATCTCTCAAATTTATACTGGCGTTTAAATCTCTGTCTATTGACAAGCCACATTCTGGACAGTCATAAGTCCTTACATTTAAGGGCAGATCTTGAACATGACCACAATTCGAGCAAGTTTTTGATGATGGAAAAAACCTATCAACTATTACTAACTCAGAACCGTACCACCGTGTTTTATATTCTAGCTGTCGCCTGAACTCATAAAAGCACTGTCTACTTATGGATTTAGCTAGTTTATGGTTAGCTAACATTCCACTAACGTTTAAATTTTCTATGACAATAGTGCCGTGGTTCAAGACTTGCGTATGTTGTCAATTTATGAAGTGCATCTTTACGGATATTAGCTACTTTTGCGTGTAGCTTGGCAATTTTGAGTTGTGAAGAACGCCAATTAGCTGAACCAATATTTTTATTTCGGTTTAGATATTGTAGTTGGGAAAGCTTGGCTTCAAACTGGCGGTATGACTTGACGATGCGCAAAAACTTTTCCATCACTTAATGTAGCTAAGGTTTTAATGCCTAAATCTACACCTACAACTTCAGTAGTTTTTGGTGTTGGAGTTGGAGTAAATTCATAACTGAAACTTAAGTACCAATCACCTGCGTGTCTACTAATAGTTATCTTTTTAGTTGTTGCTTCAATGGGTTCATAAGTTTTTATCCATCCGATGAAAGGTAATTTATGATTCCATCCATTTAACTCTATTGGTTTTCCAGAATTATCTATTGTGAATGAATCAGACCGACCTTTCTTCTTAAACTTTGGATGTTTACCTAACCCTTGTTTGCGTTTGCGTAGCATCCCGTAGGGAAGCATTCCGAAGGAAAAGAATCTTTTAAATGCTTCACCTAAGTTTATGTTTGCGCAGCATTCCGTAGGAAAAGCGTATTGATAAACTTTAGATGAAAGATTTTTCATCCAGGGATAGAGTGGTTTTGTATGATTAGTAAAAACTTCTCTGAGTTTACGGGCATTCGGTTTGTAACCATCAATGTATGCAGCATTCCATAAACTTAAACCCCAATTATAAACCCACCTTGAATAACCTGCGTGTTGGGCTAAAAGCGTTTTTTGCTGATTATTTAATTTGAGTTTGGTTCTAATGGATTTCATCTATGAGATGCGAAGAGTTTGCCTAAAGTTTATTGGAGTGTAAATTATTATATAGTTATTATTTGATTTACGTCAATACTCTTTTTTGGGGGTTGCACATTATGGAATGATGTTGCCAAAAATTGCTTTAGATTTTGACTAAGAAAAACCTAATATTAATCATTCTGGCAATTGATTAATCCACAATCCAATTCAATCAAAAATCTCAAATCATTCGTCGCTGTGCAACACCCTTTTTTGAGTTGACGACTGTATTTTCAATCACCAGAGAAAACTATTTTATTATACTGCATTATAACTTAAATTGTCAACTAGGTAAAAACTATCTATGGTTTCTTTCCCAACGTCTCTGAAGGCAACTCCCCAAACATGGCTTTGTAATCTTTAGTAAAATGACTTTGATGGTAGAACCCAAATTGATTAGCGAGGGTAGCTATTTTACAAGTTTCTGGATCGCTTGCTTTCAGGTGTTGTCGTACTGCATTGAGTCGTCGCACCTTCAGATAACGCATCGGACTCATGCCAAATAAGTTCTGAAAACCATAGGATAAGGCAGAACTGCTAGACTCTAAATTTTCAGCTAGCTGTTTCAACGTTAGGGGTTTTTCTAAGTGCGCTAACATTTTTTTCTCTGCTTGAACAATCAATTTTGCTCTTCGAGAAGGTTTGAGGAAAGATTTGGAATTCCGCTGAATGGGAATCTGGCTAATTAACAAAGGAACAAAATCATCAGTAACGAGTTTCTCAATATGAGGTTTTTGTAACCAATTTGGTTCGTGTACTGCTAACCAAAATAGTTGTTTCAGGTAATCTTTAATTTCTTTCATCCCGGTTGGTAACAAATTCACATGATTTTTACTCAGGAAATTATCGTCTAGATCGTGACGTTGTAGTTTGTCTGCATAAGCATCAAAAGTTTTAACAGGCATTGAAACTTGTGTGAACGTTCCACCTTGAGGAAATATTAAGTTTGTTTCCCTATTATTGAAAGCAAAAAGAGTCCTTTCAGGCTTGATCAAGTGACCGAAGGTGTAACATTCCTTTTCATTCTCAGACCAGACTATCGAAAAAGATAAGTATCCCTTAAAACCATCTCCCAAAGCACGAGTTCCTTGGTTCGCCTGATTACATAAAAAAAATAAGTCACCAACCTGAATTGAAAAAAACTCAGCTTGAAGAGAACCAGGAGTAAGTTGTATTATTTCTAGCCGACGATAACCAAAAAACTCTTTGAAACCATCCACATCTGTAAAGGATTTGGAGACAATCTTATGATTGCTTGTCCCAGGGTCGTCTTTAGTTTGGGTAATTTTAGTATTGTTTATATCCATCAACACAGTCCTTTTTACTGCAGTCCATTAATAGAAAACAATCAAATAAAATATAAGTAAAACTTATTTTTTTTTAAAAATTTGTTTATCATTTTTGATAACTTAAAAAGTTGGAATTTTCGGTTATTCAAAGTGATAGATTACCACTAAACTAATCCTCAAGTCTTCGGATTACTCCGTTGTGCTACGGAGTGGGTATGACTTTTAACTGATAACTGAAATGACCCATCCTAATTCGATAGATCAATTCAAGGGTGTCCAACTGATAAAGTTCCGATCGCTTGCTTGGAACTCTAAAGTCCATCTCACGGAATAACAAATCGCCATAAAACTTGTTTAATTAAGGCTTTTGGTTCCTATTTAAGTGTGAGATAAGTTTTTGAAGCTAAGTAGGTAAGTGAAAAAAATTACAAGTACGTCATTGCGACTAGAGCGGAGCGGAAGGAAGCAATCTCAAGGGTTCCAACTGCTTTAACATTTGATTGATGAACTATTGTGTCTCTAATTCAGCTAAGACTGTAGAGTCCTGATCGCTAGCTCGGAACTCTACAGGCCATCCCAAGGCTATCCAGATTGTGTTTTGGGATGCAGCCTGAGATTGTGTTAACCCATTTTACGAGGTTTTATCTATGTTTTTCAACGGTTTTTTGAACCGGATTTGGAGAGGGGTTGTGGTGTTGGCGATCGCCACCGCCTTTTTCCTAGAGACCATTACTCCTCCTGTAATGGCCGCAACCGCAGACGGTACCACATTACCTTTCCCCCCTGTACCTTCTGCTAGTGTTGCCAACGAAACCCTCCAAGAGTCCGAAATGAATTGGCGGGAACAACCCAACTACTTGCCAGAAGATGCCCCTAACATCCTGATCATCATGTTGGATGATGTGGGATATGGGCAGGCAGAAACCTTTGGAGGCGACATCCACACGCCCACGATAGATAGCCTGTGGGATCAAGGCATTGCCTACAATGGCTTTCATACCACCTCCATCTGCTCACCGACTCGTGCCGCTCTTTTGACCGGGCGCAATCACCAACGGGTTCACTCCGGCACTATTACCGAACGGGCATCAGACTGGGACGGTTATCTGGGCACTATTCCCAAAACCTCAGCCACAGTTCCTGAAGTGCTGCGGGAATATGGTTACGCAACTTCTGCCTTTGGTAAGTGGCACAATACCCCAGCCACTGAGACTACCGCAATCGGACCGTTTGATCGCTGGCCCACTGGTCACGGCTTCGACTATTTCTACGGGTTTGTAGCGGGGGAAACTTCCCAATATGAGCCGCGTCTGTATGAAAACACTAATCCAGTCGAGCCACCCCACAACGGGACTTACCATTTGAGCGAGGACATGGCGGACAAGGCAATTACCTGGATGCATCACCACCAGTCCTATTCTCCAGACAAGCCCTTTTTTATGTACTGGGCACCCGGTGCAGCCCACGGTCCTCACCATATCTTTAATGAGTTGGCAGATGAATATAAAGGCGATTTTGACGACGGCTGGGATGCAGCCCGCCAGCGTGCCTTTGACAAGCAAAAAGAAATTGGTTGGATTCCTCAAGATGCTGTATGGACCGATCGCCCTGATGACATGCAAGGTTGGGATGAGATCCCAGAAGAGGAACGTCCGTTCCAGCGGCGGTTGATGGAAGTCTATGCAGCCTTTGTCGAACATGTAGATACCCAAGCTGGCAGAGTGATTGATGAACTGGATGAGCTGGGCATTCGGGATAATACCCTAGTCTTTTACATCTGGGGTGATAACGGTGCCAGTGCTGAAGGTCAGAAAGGTTCCATCAGTGAACTGTTGGCTCAAAACCAGATTCCCAATACCATCGCAGAACAGCGCCAAGCCCTAGCAGACCAGTTTGGTACTGAGGAAGATCCAGAAGGTCTGTTGGCTTTGGGGACTCCCGAAACCGATAACATGTACCATGCAGGCTGGGCCTGGGCTGGAGATTCTCCTTTCCGCTATACCAAGCTGATTGCGTCCCACTTCGGCGGTACTGCTAACCCTATGGTAGTTTCCTGGCCTGGTCACATTCCAGAAGATCGCTCAATCCGCACCCAGTTCCACCATGTCAACGACATTGCCCCCACAATCTATGAGATTTTGGACATGACTCCACCGCAGGAGGTTTATGGTTTTCAGCAGGATCCGATCGACGGCGTTAGCATGTTCTACAGCTTTAACGATGCCAATGCAACTGGTGAAAAGACAGTCCAGTACTTCGACAACAACGGTAGTCGAGGCATCTACTTTGACGGCTGGTATGCCTGCACCTTTGGTCCCCTGACCCCCTGGACAACTAGCAATGCAGGAGATTTAGGAGACTGGGATTCCAGAGAAGATGTGTGGGAGCTATACGACCTGACAACGGACTTCACCCAAAGCAACGATCTGGCTGCCCAAGAGCCGGAATTGTTGGAAGTTCTAAAGCAACTATTCTTGACAGAAGCAGAAGACAATCTAGTCTTTCCCATAGGTGGTGGTCTCTGGACTCGTCTCCATCCTGAAGATCGGATCAGCACTCCTTATACCCATTGGAAGTTTGATACAACCACCACTCGGATGCCAGAGTTTACAGCACCAGGTCTGGGGCGTGAAAGCAACTTGGTGACGATCGATGTTGACCTCAACGGTAAGGATTCCGGTGTCCTCTATGCTCTCGGTGGTGCGAGTGGCGGTTTAACCTTTTTCATGGAGGATGGCAAGCTCAAGTATGAGTACAATATGATGTTGTTGGATCGGTACAAGGCTGAATCCGCAGAGATCCCCGCAGGTCACTACACCATTGAGGTGAACACCACCTTCACCAGCCTGGAACCCCTTGCTCCAGCCAATGTGGTGATTCAGGTCGATGGAACTGAAGTTGCTAGCACCCTAGTTGAGCGCACGGTGCCTACTGCTTTTACCGCCAGTGAGACCTTTGATGTTGGCACGGATTTGGGTTCCCCTGTTTCACTGGATTATGCCGATGAAGCTCCTTTTGAGTTCGAGGGAACTATCAACAAGGTTGAAGTCAAATTGTGATCGGAAATTGAACCCCTCCCAATTTTCCCAATTTTGGAAGAGATGAGTTCGGAAGAGGAGCCAATCCAAGCTTCGGAAGATATGAGTAATGAAAACTTCTGGGACATAATCATTCAGCTAGTTGAGAAACATTATTCAACCAAATAGCGATCGCTATTCACAGGACTTACCCATGAGGTAGGAAAAACGCAGGTCATCCAACAGCTGAATCGAATGCCTAAGTAGCTAATGAATTTAGTCTCGATGGGGCGGATTGAGTGACCCAATTGGGTGAGCATTGCTCACCCTAATTACTCGGAACAATAAACCTTACAAACTAGGACTAACAAAAATATGTCAATTATAGATCAAGCTTCTTCAAATACTATTAGAAAGCAGAATGAATACATAGAACTTGCTCAATTTTATGATTTATTGATGCAAGCAGGTTATTACGATTATCAAGCTTTTGTTAACTAACTGGCACTTATCTTAGGAAGCAGAACAAAAATCTTAGATGTGGGTATCGGAACTGGTTTACTTACTGAAGAAATGCTGCAAGTTCAGGATTACGATCTTACAGGAGTAGACTTTTCTGAAGAAATGCTTGTCAAAGCTCGGCGTAGGTTATCAGATTACAATGTCAAGTTATTAAATTTAGACATTAGACCTCTGCGAAAAAGATATAGATTTTTGGCAGGAGTAGGGAACAGGGAACAGGGAACAGGGAACAGGTAAGATATTTTTACGAAAAAGGCAGGAAAAAAGATTTTTTCTGGTGACTTTTTTTTCTTTAGCTAATATCACTAAAAGGTTTATTTATTTTCCGGAGATATCTATTAGAGATTATCCAGAAAATGAGTCTTTCCAATCTATCATTTCTAGTGGTGGTACTATCTGTATTTCACACCAAGATCATCAACAGTATCGACTATATAGTTACTGCGATGATAAGTTAGATCATCTTAGCCTACTGCGTAAACTCTACAATCTCTTAGAAGACGATGGATTACTAATTATTTCAATTCAGGGAGAACACAAAAACTATTCCGCAGCAATATCAGAAGATATTACTTACTCTCAAGAAATCAACTATTCAGGTGACTATATGACAAAGTGGTATACATTTTCCAATGAGGAAGAAATACTTGCACGTCAATCTGTAAAGTTAGTCGTTTTCGATGAAATAGAAATGATAAATTCATTTACTGAAGTAGGGTTTAAGTCTCTAGGGGTTGATACATCCAATAGGTTTTACGTTTTCCAAAGGTAAATGTTGTCTCTGGTCTCTCCAGCACGGAGAGATGGTTATCGACATTTAGTATCACCTCAAATCAATGAAGTTTCTCTGTTCAAAGCTATTCTCCACCTCAGTGAAATAATTATGCGACTCAAATGATGAATAATTCTCAAAATTATATTCAAAAATTCCTAATTGTTCTCAGTGTTTTGATTCTGACTGTTGCTATTTTTAGTCCGATGTATCTTAATAATTGTTCAAGCTACTTTCCAGCAATTTAAATTGACGATGAATTTTCCCAACATCGCTACCTGATATCCAATTAAATTAATACGTTGTATTATCAAATTATCAAACATTTTATGAAAACTTTTTACTTAAAATCACTTATTATCTTTTTCCTAACAATATCCCTAATTTTCCCTTTTTCCACACCAGCACAAGCATCCTCTACAGATAATAGTTGTCCAGAGGGAATGGTATTTATTCCTGGAGGAACTTTTACCATGGGATCGGATAGTCATTATCCATCAGAAGTTTCTGCAAGCGATGTTACTGTAGATAGTTTTTGCATCGATCGCCACGAAATCACCAATGCAGAATTCCGTAAATTTGTCAAGGCAACAGGCTATAAAACCATTGCCGAACGCCCCCTCTCAAAATCACAATTTCCCAATCTAACCGACGACCAACGACAACCTGGTTCCCTCGTCTTTCAACCCCCCTCTGAAGGTATTCAACAAGTTGCTTACTTAAGTTGGTGGCATTGGACAGTGGGTGCTAATTGGCAACATCCCTACGGTCCGAAGAGCAACATCAGAGGCAAAGATAATTATCCTGTGGTTCACATCGCTTATGATGATGCGGTTGCTTATGCTAATTGGGTGGGCAAATCTCTCCCCACAGAAGCTCAATGGGAATATGCAGCGCGGGGAGGTCTTGAAGAGCAAGAATTCACTTGGGGAAATCAATATTCTGCAAAGAAAGCCAATACTTGGCAAGGGATGTTTCCCTTTTTCAATACTAAAGAGGATAAATATTTAGGCACAGCTCCAGTAGAATCTTTTCCTCCCAACGGTTACGGACTTTATGAAATGACCGGAAACGTTTGGGAATTAACCTCAGACTGGTATCAAGTCGGACATTCTGGCAAAGACCATAGTTTAAACCCCATCGGACCTGACAAAACTGTGAGTTTCGATCCCATCAAACCCCAGGAAGGAGCTTTGCACGTTATTAAAGGTGGTTCTTACCTGTGTGCTAAAAATTATTGTAGTCGTTATCGACCTGCCGCCAGAGAGTCTCAAGCTCCTGATACCGGAACAACTCATATTGGTTTTCGTTTAGTAGTCTCATAGTGGACTGACACACCTTAAATGGTGCATTATATCATGTCCGGATAATCAGTTATAAATAAAATTAAGGACTGACAATACCGACAGTACCAAATAAATACTGAAATTATCTTGACTTTTCTCCAATATTTCCTCTTTTTCCCCTTTCTTCCCTCCTGACTCCTGACTCCTGACTCCTGAGGACTCACAATACTTATAAAAAAACTTTCTCCTTCAACTCCAGTTGTTCTTCTTCCTTCCCTCTTTTCTCCTGACTTCCCCTCCTGGGAGGGGGAGGGGCGAGGGGTGGGTTTACTCCTGACTCCTGAGGACTCCGCAGTTATTTATTTATCACTGTTTAACCGGACATGATATTAGATGGGGGGATGGAGAGATGGGTGAGAATCGTCACCCAAAACCTGCCCAACTTAACGAAACCTAACGACAGTTAGCGTATTTGTGTTTTATCATTTTCTTTGTGGGTTTAATACCCCACCGTCAACGGGGGTGTTCAAAATTACTTGGGGGAGCGTAGACGCGGAGCGGCCCTTCGTTGACTATCCCCATGTAATTTTCCTCCTGTCTCCAGTATAGCTGTCTCCTGTCTCCTTCTTCAAATCATGTCCGGATAATTAGTGATAAAAAAACTTTCTCCTTCTTCTGTGTTCTTTCTACCCTCCTGTCTCCAGTATAGCTGTCTCCTGACTCCTTAGTCGTTTATTTATAAGTATTCAACCGGACATGATATTACAGTTTGCTATTCCCTGTTCCCTATTCCCTATTACCTGGCGCGTAGCGCTGTGAGAAAATATATAGATGTCTAATATTGAGAAATAGTCAGGATGCAAACTAAGGAAAAACTTATCCTACCAAAAATGGGCTGTGGTACATGGGCATGGGGCAACCGCCTCCTGTGGGGATATGATGAAAGTATGGATAATGAGTTGCAAAATGTCTTCAATCTTTGTGTTGCTAATGGTGTGACTTTATTTGATACAGGGGACTCCTACGGTACAGGCAAATTAAATGGACGCAGTGAAATGCTATTGGGGCAGTTTTCCCAAGTATATACAGGTGCAAATCAAGAGAATATTTGCATTGCCACAAAACTTGCTGCTTATCCCTGGCGATGGGGTCGTCAAGCAATTATTTCTGCTGGCGAAGCATCCGCTCAACGCCTGGGAAAAAATGTCGATCTGGTGCAGATGCACTGGTCTACAGCAAATTATCTTCCCTGGCAGGAATGGGGACTTTTAGATGGTTTAGCTGGTTTGTACGAACAAGGTAAGGTGAAAGGTGTGGGACTATCGAACTACGGGCCCGAACGGTTAATGAAAGTGTATGAAAGACTTCGCGATCGCCATATTCCGATAACTACTCTACAGGTTCAATATTCTCTATTATCAACCTATCCCGTCACAGAATTAGGAGTGAAAGAAATCTGTGATGATTTGGGAATTAAATTAATTGCATATAGTCCTTTAGCATTGGGAATATTAACAGGAAAATATTCAGAAAATGGTTCTGTTCCTCAAGGTATTCGAGGTTTTTTATTTAAGCAAATATTACCAGGAGTTCGCCCTTTATTATCATGTTTGGAAGCAGTGGCAAAGTCAAGAAATAAAACGATGTCGCAAGTAGCAATTAACTGGTGTATTTGTAAAGGTACAATTCCTATTCCGGGGGCAAAAAATCTAGCACAGGCAGAACAAAATATTGGTGCATTGGGTTGGGAATTAGATGCTGGTGAAGTTGCGGAACTGGATAATGCTGCGGCGAGTACGGATAAGAAAATGGTACAAAATATTTTTCAGACTAAGTGAAACAAGCGTTGGTAAAGCGCGTTTATGATATTAATCTTAATTCTTGAGGAGTCAACCCACCCCTAGCCCCTCCCCCGACCGTGGAGGGGAAGTCAGGAGTCATATAGAATCCGGTTGAATAGTCGTCATTGCGACGATAGGAAGCAATCTCCTAGAACTCTGAGATTGCTTCCTTCCACTCCGTTCCAGTCGCAATGACTTGAGTATAGTAATTATCCAGATTTGATATCAGGAGGGGAGAAAGAAGAAGAAACAGGAGTAAAAGGAGAAAGTTTTTTGGTTGCGTAAACGGAATAGAATTTTTTTGGCTTATAGCAATAGTCCCCTTGATTTATCATGTATTATTCTGTAATAATCCAAGTCTAGTTACCGCAAGGCTCAGTTAAAACCTAATACTAATAGCACTTGCTAATCTCGTTTTTACTTTAGTTAATAGCCACCTCAGTATAGTGGTGGTTATTTTAGTTGTTTTACTCCTAAGAAATAATTGCGAATTTGCTTGATATTAATCCCTAACCAGATGTAATAAACTGTATAATTTGTACCAATAAACTAATAACTAAAACACTCAAAGCAGCAATAATAATTACAAATATAATTAAGCCACCTAAAAGTAGAAAAACAAACCAGCGATCAGCACTTTTACTAACTGGAGGAGATTCTAAATGATTCTCCAATCAGCGTTGCTGAATGGTAATGATTTTTAGATTAAGTATCAACGCAAAATATAAGTTGTTCAATTTTACCTTCAGCTATTTACCATTACATTTCAGCAACGCCATCAAAGAATTGAATGAATACTATCAACAACCTCTTCAATAAAGTCAACTGCATCGCCCACCATAATTTCGTCAATTCCCCATCTATTGCCTAAACTTAAAGTTGGGTCTATGTCTGCTTCGTGAGCAATCTTATTTCGACGGTCAATAATAATTTTTAATCCTTTCTTAATATCCTTATCTGTTCTACCCATAATATTTCCAACTTCTTGCCACAATTTTTTATCTGAAATTAGCCTAATTGCATCTGCTATACTATCTGGTTGTTGAAAACTTTTATAACTATGTCGTTGTCGAATTTCATCTTCTAAATTAAGATGCAAAGTCAGAAGTATTTTTTAACCCTTCTCTTGCAGTATCTAAAGAACTTTGAAAACGAGAAAATGCAGGAGGTTCGGGACGCAAACCTTGATGTATTTGTAGCATTCCTAGGGTGACAACTTCATGTATATAATAGTCTAAAGCACTTACAGCTAGAACTCAGGCAGCTCTTAATATATCTGAAAGATCGAGAGCAGGGGTAGATTTAGCTCTAACATAACTATGAATAGTTATCAAATCTCTAACACGATTAATCTTGATATGAAATTGGTCAAGCGCAGACTGCATTTGAGGTTAAATTAATAATTCTGTCAGCTAAAGTTGAAAAAGCATCTCTAAAATTAGAAGATGATTTTAAGGTATCTTCTAAAACTATTCCTTGTTGAGAAATTTGCTCTTTTGTTAATGCAAAAACAGGTGTTTGACAGTTCTGAGATATGGCAATAAGACTATTAAAATCAGACATTTGAGTTAAACAATAGTCATTCATATTTTGAGAATAATAAACTTCATTTGGTAATAACATATTTTCTTCTTTTAATGATGGAACTAATTCGTCTGAAACAGCTTTTTGAATTCTATCTATCCATTCCTGAAAACTAGCAGAAGGTTTTTTCTTTTTGATTCGATAGTTTTGGATAATTGTTCCTAAAAAAAGAGGTGTTACTTTGGGAAAAGGATAAGTAGCTTCTTTTAAAACTTTTAATTCACTAGCTTTTTTTGCCCAACTATGCCATCTTGGTATTATTCTGGCTAGTGAATCAATTGCCATTATAGAAAAAAAGTCAGGAACTGTCGGCACAATAAAAAAATTGCTAGTCATCAGTAAGTTCTGATTTATTGAACTTAAGCTAGGACTCATATCAATCAAAATATAGTCGGCAGAAAATTTTTCTGCTGTCTTTTTAAATAGATAGGAAATTGAACCAGGAAGGTTTTGAAGAGTCTGAATAGAACCACTTAATTCTTGAGCAATTCCAAGGGTTACTTCATATTCAGCTAATCCCACATGACCTGGTAACAGGAATAAACCATCCTGTCGTTCAATAGAAATACAATCAACTGCTTCTACTAATTTAGGTTGAGACTCGAAAGCAGGTGCTAAAGCAGATTTAATATCTTGGTTTTTACTGTAAATTTCTTCTAATTCTTGTTTACGAGAAAACCCCAATACCATACCTGTTAAATTGCATTGTGGGTCTGTATCTACTAGGATTACTCTTTTTCCCTTTGATGCTAACATCCAACCCAAATTAAATGTTGTTGTTGTTTTACTAACCCCACCTTTATGGTTGAAAAGTGCAATTTTTAGAACCATTTTTCTCAACCTAACCTGATACAATAAACTGTAAAATCTGCACCAATAAACTAATAACTAAAAACCCCAAAGCAGCAATAACAATAACAAATAAAATTAAACCGCCCAACAGCAAAAAAATAAACCAGCGATCGGCACTTTTACTAACTTTAGGAGACTCTAAATGAGCCTCCAAAATATCCATATTTTTAGAATTTGCCTTCCAAGCAACATCAAACAAATCTCCAAAAACAGGCACAATTCCTGCCAACGAATCAAATACAATATTAGAAGACATTCGCATCAGAGTTTCCCTGGGCAAACCCATCATTGCTGCTGAAAATACAATATAAACAGAAATAAGTCCTCCTAAAAAATCACCACCTCCAGGAATTAATCCCAGAAGTGGGTCGATACCAACGCCATAAGAAGTACCAGGAACGCGAACAGCATTATCAAGTAAATCACTAATTTTACGCAATTGTCTAACCTTAGCTGCTTGAGAGCGATCGCCAGAGGTAGTGGGAGATGGTTTTGCCATTGGAAGTTATGTGAGTAAAATTCAATAAATGTGTAAGTTCAGTAGGGTGTCACATCACCCACACCCTACTGAACTTACACTTTATGCTTAAAGACTACAGCGTTGCTGATTTGAGGTTATCATGTTCGGATTCAGAGGGGGAGCATACTCCTCATTTATCTTCTTTCGGCGTTGCTGATTCTGGGTATGATTTTGCCCCCCTAACCACCCAATTTTGGGGGGAATAAAACTCTAAAAGTCCCCCAATTTTGGGGGATTTAGGGGGCTTGACCAGAACCAAACAATCGCGCATTCATACTTCAATTCAGCAACACCCTTCTTTCTTCCCTCCTGACTCCTGAGGACTGACTCCTGAGGACTGACTACTTACTTTTTAGTTTCAGTAAAGTCAGCATCAATTACGTCATCTCCACTGGCAGAACTTGAGGAAGACTCAGCAGCACCATCACCATTAGGAGGAGTTGCTCCATCAGGAGAACCTTGTTGATAAATATTGCTGCTCACAGTATACAGAGCTTGTTGCAACTCAGTAGTTAGAGACTGAATACGTTCGTCATCTTCTTGAGAAACAGCATCACGCAAATCTTTAACCAACCCTTCAATCTTAGTCTTATCAGCTTCAGGCACCTTATCTCCCAACTCCTGAATTTGCTTCTCCGCTTGATATGCTAAAGAGTCTGCTTGGTTTTTGCGGTCAATTTTTTCACGACGCTCTTGGTCAGCAGCAGCATTAGCTTCTGCTTCTTTCACCATCCGCTCAACTTCAGTATCTGGTAAAGTGGAAGCACCTGTAATACTGATAGACTGTTCCTTACCAGTACCTTTATCCTTCGCAGCTACATTCAGAATACCGTTAGCATCAATATCGAAGGTAACTTCAATTTGAGGTACGCCACGAGGTGCTGCGGGGATACCATCTAAGCGGAAAGTTCCTAAACTCTTGTTGTCGTTAGACATTTCCCGCTCCCCCTGTAGTACATGAATTTCTACATTTGTCTGACCATCTACAGCAGTTGAGAACACTTCTGACTTTTTCGTAGGGATAGTAGTGTTACGAGGAATAATTTTGGTCATTACGCCACCCAAAGTTTCTACACCTAGAGATAGAGGAGTAACGTCTAACAACAGAATGTCTTTAACTTCACCTGCTAACACACCTGCTTGAATTGCAGCACCAACAGCTACCACTTCATCAGGGTTAACGCTTTGGTTTGGATCTTTGCCGAGGACTTTCTTAACTATATCATGGACTGCGGGAATCCGAGTAGAACCACCAACTAATACCACTTCATCAATGGCGCTTTTATCTAACTTAGCATCTCTAATGGCGTTTTCTACAGGAATGCGACAGCGGTCGATCAGGTCAGCACAGAGTTCTTCAAATTTACCTCTAGTTAAGGTTGTATCTAAGTGCTTAGGTCCATCTTGGGTAGCGGTAATAAATGGCAGGTTAATCTCTGTCTGGGTAACGCTAGAAAGTTCAATCTTAGCTTTTTCTGCTGCTTCTGTTAAACGTTGCAGTGCTTGCTTATCTTTCCGTAGGTCTATTCCTTCTGCTTTTTCAAATTCCTTAGCGAGGAAATCAACAATTTTCTTATCAAAGTCGTCACCACCAAGGTGAGTATCGCCGGAAGTAGCTAATACTTCAAATACACCATCACCTACTTCTAGGATAGAAACGTCAAATGTACCACCACCAAGGTCAAATACTAAGATAGTTTCGTTACTTTTCTTATCTAACCCATAAGCTAGAGAAGCTGCGGTAGGTTCGTTGATAATCCGCAATACTTCTACACCAGCGATTCTACCTGCATCTTTGGTTGCCTGTCTTTGGGAGTCGTTGAAATAAGCTGGTACGGTAATTACTGCTTGTGTTACTGTTTCGTTAAGATATTTACTAGCATCATCAACTAGTTTACGCAGAACCTGAGCTGAAATTTCTTCGGGGGCAAATTGTTTTTCTAATGCTGGACAATCTAATTTAACGTTACCATTAACATTAAGAACTTTATAAGAAACTTCAGTAGTTTCATTGGTTACTTCATCAAATCTACGCCCAATGAACCTCTTTACTGAGTAAAAGGTGTTTTGAGTGTTCATCACAGCTTGACGTTTGGCGATTTGCCCTACGAGTTGCTCTCCTTTTTTACCGTAGGCAACTACAGAAGGGGTTGTACGGAAACCTTCTGCATTAGCAATTACTGTGGGTTTACCACCTTCCATAACTGCAACACAGGAGTTTGTTGTACCTAAGTCAATTCCGACTACTTTTGCCATAAGATTTTTTTTGCTCCAAATTACTACAAAAATTTTTACTTTTTGTCAACCCTAGTTTTTAAGATTGACTTAAGGACTAATATTTAAGCCTTCTGGATTTAGTCCAGGGCCTGTCCATTTTTTATACAGTCTTTAAGATTAAGTTACTTATATCTATACTGCGATTATTTAGACAATTCCATGAAGGCGTGTTTACCGAACATCAGGAAATATTGGACTTTGAGGAACTTTTATAATTTTGCTCCTTTACTCTTTCTAATTTACGCTCCTTGAGAGCTTTGTTGTCATTGTGGCAAACCGTAAGTTATGTGTTGTGTTTGCCGTCTAGCGATCGCCTCTTCGATAGTTCAATTAAAAGAAAGAAGGCGACAACACCGAAAGCTGGAAATTTATTTATGTTTAACAGGAACTAAATATAATGCAATACGCTTCATATAAGACTAAAACTCATAAGATATGGAAGCATGATTGGTAGCTCTTCAGATTACAGAACTGCAAAAAAAAATCCTTCTTCCTTCTTCCCTCGTCAAAAAATCCTTAACTGAACTGTATTGAAGTATAATGGTAGAAGCTACCTATTGATATCTTTTCCTTCTTTTTTTATTCCTTAGTTTCCTGAATTACTACTCCCTAAAACCAACGAATTTTGACTTTTTTTTATGTGCAAAAACTTACTTATTAATTATTAATTGTTGAATATATAGCTGATTTCTAAAATCTAAAAATTTCAACTGTCGATAAAGCAGAGAAATCATCGGCAAATCTACTCCATACTCTTTTGCCATCCGCAAAGGATTACCCAAAATTGCTTCAATTTCTAAAGGTTTTTTCCTATCATAATCTAGTTTCATACTGGTTAAATAAGGTTTCATTTTCTCTGTATGATCGAGCATTTTTTGGATAAAGCGATCGTCTATTATTCGCCCGCAACTCTTTGCTCCTGCTGCTACTTCCCACATTAATTTTTCTACTAAAAACCGTGTATCTGTATTAGCCATAATCTCATCTGTTCTGGCATTTAATACTACGGAAAGACCATTATAAGGAATATTCCAAACTAACTTTTTCCACCTAGCTAAAAGCAAATCTTCACTCAACTCAATAGGAATATTTGCCTGTTCAAAATCTTGAGCAATTTCACGCATTTGTTCTGTAATTCCTGCTGGTCGATTGTTAGTAAAATATTGCCCAATAGTAATAGTACCATAGTCAAGATGACAAATTTTACCGGCTCCTACTTTATTAGAACAGACAAAACATAACCCACCTATTAAGGCATTGCTTCCTATGATTTGGGAAATTTCTGGTTCAATATTTATGCCATTTTGTAAGAGTAAAACTACAGTATTTTTATTTGCTAATGGTAGTAATAATTCTGGCAACAGATGATTTTGTGTTGCTTTTAATGCCACAATAATTACATCAGAACTTGGCATTTTTTTTACATCGTTATAGGCATCTACTTCTGGTAAAGTAAAATCTCCATCTACCGATTCAATAATTAAACCTTTTTCCACAACGTGATAGTAATCGTTACGCAGTAAAAAACTGACTTTATGACCTGCTTTTTGCAATTTGGCACCATATAATCCACCAACAGCACCAGCACCGATAATTGAATAAGTTTTACTTGACATTTTGAAAAAATTTGAAAATTAAATTTATGATTACAGTTTAATATTTAATCACAGTTAAAGCATAATTTAAGCTCGCATCTGCTAACAACATATTCCGGCAAATATGAATGCCTAAATTGCCACCGTTGCCAAAATTTCTAACTTCAAAAGCATGAGCATTTTCAGCACCAATAATACCTTGTATTTTAGCTGCGGGAGACCAAAATCTGTAATCATAATCTCCCACACCACAATAAGCAATTAAATCTATTTCTTCCGGTTGAATTTGGGCTTTATTTATAGCCGATATTGCTGCTTTAATTCCCATATCGCTAGGATGTTCGTCTTCCGCAGCAATTGATTTTTTTTCCATGCCTATTTTTTCTGTCAAAACCCACAGGGGAATATCTGCTAGTCTAGCGATCGCTTCGCTAGTCATAACTCCTGAAGGAATATAATAACCAATTGTTGCAATACCAACTGTTTCATTATTTTTTTTGTTTTCAATCATACAGTTTCTACTTTTTCGTCAAATATTTCAAAATTATAGAGGGAGTAGGGAGTAGGGGGAAATAATTGATAGTTTCTGTGCTATAATTGATTTGATTTTTTATTATAGGAGATGTCTATTTCCTATAAAGCCTTTTAATCACGCTTATTATTCGTAACATTCTTTTTTCATGCATGGTATTATAGTCCAATAAGGTTCACAATAATACCAAAACTCATAAGCTATGGAAGCATGGTTGGTAACTCTTCAGAATTACAGAACTGCAAAAAAAAATCCCTTTTCCTTCTTCCTTCTTCCCTTTTCCTTCTTCATAAAAATTGATTAATTTGCTTATATCATGTTCCGATAATCAGTTCTAAAAAAACTTCTGGCCTTGAACCAATATTTCCTACTGCCTACTGCCTACAGCAAAGCTGCCTACTGTCTTCCTTCCTCCAAAGTGTAAGTATTCAACCGAACATGATATTACTCATCCTCAGAACTTATAGAATTTACTTCAGTAGGAAGAGTTAAAGTCACGATGCTAAAAAGATTAAGACTGCGATAACCATCAGATATTATATCTGCATATTCTTTTGAATAAAAAGGACCGCTATTATCAGCAAATCCTTCTCCTACTTCATATCTTATTAATTCTGGTAGTGAAGTAGTAACTACTTGAACCTGACGTTCGTTTTGTGGCACTACTATTACATGGTATCTAGCAGCATTTGGTTGTTGACTAATATATTCAGAAAGTAAGCCATCTAATTCTCCCATAATTAGTCTTTCTTTTTCAGCAACTAGAATAGTTTAAATTGGTAAAATATACAAGTTTTAGATTTGAGGGAGTAGGAAGGTGTATCATTCCACTACAATAAAATATACACAGGATTAGAGCGGATTTGTAAACTTAGCCAAAACTCTTATATTACCTACCTTGTGGTAATTTGGGTTTGACTGTAAAATAACTTCCCAAACCTAAGTATAATAAACAATTCAGTCTCTTAATATTTACTTGATAAATTAGCTATTACGCAAAGGCGCTAATTTTAATAAGAATATTAGAAACATTTAGCAAGTAATAAACCATATATAGCACTACTGCCTAAGTCCTGATACAATTTATTCTGTCCAATTACTTACATGACCATCATTCAAAATAATGGTAAATTCTAGGCAGAAAATATTAACACCCTTAAACTTGGATAAATGTCTATCTGTTGGCAGTATTGTTGAGGCTATGAATGAATGTTCATTTGGCGCAAGAATGTTAGGTGAAGTTACAAATAAAATTTATGATTGGATTACCAAAAATCAACAACCTTTGGCTATTTATGAAGTAAGTTCCAACTCTCCTTTAGATGAATTACTGACAGAAATGGTGAGGCGCAAGTGGTTAAAAAAAGTTTTAACTATTGAAGATTATGCTCAAAAATCTACTCCAGAAGATAATGTAGTTGTCATTGGTGCTTATTCACAAAGGTATGAAAATATTCTATACAATAAACCAAAAGAAGCTATCTATATTAACCAATATGGTATTGCCAATCCCCATCAAATTAATGATGGTTATTTTCCTAATGTAGTTTTTGCCGATCCTCGATTAATTTTGCCTCTGATTTTTACAAGTTTGGAAGAAAAGTTAATAGATAAAAAGACAGATATTCTTGAATTGATCGCCACAATTAAAAAATATGGAGGATTAGCAACTGAAGTTAGTGAAGGTTGTGAAACACTTTTAACAATGGTAAAAGACCCTGATTGTTTCGTTTTTCTCACTATTAGTGGAGCTATGACGATCGCTAAAATGGGTTTGATTTTTTGCGATTTAATAGATAAAAACATGGTGCAAGGTCTTTGTTCCACGGGAGCTTTAATGGCTCATGGATTAGTTGAAAGTGTAGGTTTAAATCATTTTAAATATAATCCACATGACGACGATCAAACATTAGCAAAATTAAAACTTAATCGAGTTACTGATACCCTTGAACCAGAAAGTAACTTGACTGATGTCACCCTGATGATGAATGACATATTGGCTAAATATGAGGAAAACCATATCATCAGTCCCACAAATTTTCATAATATAATTGGCGAATATCTAAGTAAAAAATATGGAGAATACAGAGGCATTTTAAAATCTGCTTATGAACAAAATGTACCTGTTTTTGTACCCGCTTTCTATGATTCTGAAATAGGCAATAATATGTATATTCATAATTTAATCAGAAAAAATCAAGGACAAAAAACTTTTACTATTGATATGGAATCGGATATAAAATTGTTATTAGATATTTTTGAGGATTCTCCAAAGATTGGTATTTTTACTATTGGTGGTGGTGTACCGAGAAATTTCATTCAAAATGTTGCTCCTTTAAAAGAACATTTAAGGGAAGAGCTTAATATGGATTTTGCACTCAAAAAAATAACTTATGGTTGCAGAATCTGTCCCGATCCAATGTATTATGGACATTTATCGGGTTGCACATATTCTGAAGGAATGTCATGGCGAAAAATGAATATTAACGGTAAATTTAGTGAAGTTCATGCTGATGCAACTCTAATTTTGCCTTTGATGGTTAAATATGTTATTGATTGCTTGAAAACATAGCGATATTAATAATTTACAGACTTTATTTTTGAGTATACATGACTTACCTTGATTGAAATCTTTTGCCTGATATAAATATTTCATCAATTGATAATGGATAATGAATAATGGATAATTACCTCTGGTTAAAACCGAGAGGATTGAATATAAATAAATCAGATTTATTTTTTCTCCTTAAAAGGAGAGGGTTTAAACCGAATGGATTAATTATCAATTATCAATTGTAAATCTATGTCTTCATATCTCTAGGTTTCTGTAGATTTCTTGTCTAGTAATGACTAATAAATAAGGTCAAGATCCTCCCTTGTTAAGGGGATAAAAAAGGAGATTTATAATTTTATCGGAAAGTATTGACCAAAGTAGACTAACTAATAACTGAAATGACTATTTTATCTCCTGAATTAAAACAAAAATTAGCTACTCCACTCAAAATTGGCAACTTTGAAGTAAAAAGTCGCGTACTTCAATCACCATTATCTGGGGTAACAGATTTAGTATTTCGTCGTCTAGTACGTCGCCATGCTCCAGAGTCAATGATGTACACTGAAATGGTAAACGCTACAGGATTACATTATGTGAAAGAATTACCTCAAATAATGGAGGTTGATAATAACGAGCGACCAATAAGTATTCAATTATTTGATTGTCGCCCAGATTTCTTGGCGGAAGCAGCAGAAATGGCTGTCAAAGAAGGGGCAGATACTGTTGATATTAATATGGGTTGTCCTGTTAATAAAATCACAAAAAATGGCGGTGGTTCTTCATTATTAAGACAGCCAGAATTAGCTGGAGAAATTGTTAGTAAAGTCGTAAAAGCTGTGCCTGTTCCTGTTACTGTGAAAACAAGAATTGGTTGGAGTAATAAAGAAATTAATATCCTTGAATTTGCTAAAAGAATGGAAGATGCTGGTGCCCAAATGTTAACTTTACATGGTCGGACTCGTGCCCAAGGATATAATGGCCCGGCAAGATGGGAATGGATTACAAAAGTTAAGGAAATACTTTCTATTCCAGTTATTGCTAATGGGGATATTTTCTCTGTGGATGCTGCAATACGTTGTTTGGAGGAAACTGGTGCTGATGGGGTAATGTGTTCCCGTGGTACTTTGGGTTATCCGTTTTTAGTGGGAGAAATTGATTATTTCTTGAAAAATGGTGCAGAAAAAGTAGCGCCTACTGCAGTAGAAAAACTGGAATGTGCTAAAGAACATTTACAAGCATTATGGGAATATAAAGGCGATCGCGGTATTCGTCAAGCTCGCAAACACATGACTTGGTATGCTAAGGGTTTTCCTGGAGCGGGGGAGTTGCGGGGTCAATTGGCAAAAGTGGAAACGGTGGAACAAGGTTGTGATTTGATTGACAAGGTAATTGAAAATTTATAGTAAAGCAGGGAACAGGGAGCAGGGAACAGGTAACAGTAGGAAAACCATTTCTCTGTTTAAGGTTCATCAGCATTCTATGTCCTAACCAATTTGTTCCTTGTTATAAAAGGAAGGAGGTTAATATTCCTATGTTTCAGCTATTCCATAGTTCCTAAGAGTAATAGACATCTCCAATAATAAAAAATAAAATCAATCATCACATATAAATTATCAATTCTTTCCCCCTATTCCCTACTCCCTATTCCCTCTTTTCCGGAGATGTCTAATAGACTAGATATTTGCCCACTATAACCTATGATAGGGCTTGCTGATTAAATCTAAAAGTATTTACAGATAAAGGTAAGTGCCTTTTTGGGGCCTTTAAAAAGTGCCTGGTATCACGTCTAAAAACCTCAAAAAGGAGCGTATTTTAGGCTCATAGTTGGGCAGAAAAATCATTCTTACAATTCTTACTCCTGCCTCCTCGCTCGTTCCCATTTCTCCTGTCTCCTGTCTCCTGTCTCCTGTCTCCTACCCTCACCCATAAAACTTTTTCAGCAAACCCTATGATAATTATGAACCACAACAGTCGAAGTTTGGACTACAATCTAATTCACAGCTACCACAATCTAATTCTGGAAAATCACAGTTATTACAGTCTGGCAAAGCACACTCACAGCTCTCTTCCGCTACATCACCGCAACAATTAATTAACTTAGAATCTTGTTTTTTTTTGGATTTCTTTTCGCGACTAACTGCCTGTAACTTCAAAGTCTGATTAGCCTCTTTGCAAGCTTTAAACCTTTGACGTGCAGCTTGAATAGCTCCTGAAAAATCTTGCTCCATAAACATACGCTTTATGTATTGATAACAAGACTCATCATTGTACAATATTCTATGGGCACAAGAAAATCCTTTTCTCGGCGAAATGTACTGTTGATACCCGTCAATCAAAGCAACAGCAATTTTATTCATAAAAAGAAGATATTAATTCAGGCCAATTTATACTACAAAAATTCAATCCTGATTTCCCAATAGATACCTCTATTGCCTATTTTTATTAATTAGGGCTTGCTGATTAAACCTAAAAGCATTGATATATAAAGATTTTAGCCTTTTTTGTTTCAAAAAAAGTGCGCCTGTTTCAGCTCTTCACGCTCAAAAAGTTAGTATTTTAGGCGAGAGTAGGGCAGAACAATCTTGGGACAATTCTTACTCCTACCTCCTCGCTCGTTCCCATTTCTCCTGTCTCCTGTCTCCTGTCTCCTGTCTCCTACCCCTACTAAAAGACTTTTGAGCGCAAACCCTAATTACAGAAGTCCATTTTCAGAAAAAGTATCAAAGTATTAAGGTCTGTTGCAATTTCTTCACATACCCTCAGAGAATCAACCACGACACCCAAGTCCGTGATACCATCCCAATTTGTAAGTATAAAAAAAAGATTGGGAGAAGACCTTTGACTCTAAGAGTTGCTGTAGTTGGTTCTGGCCCAGCAGGTTCATCTGCTGCTGAAACTTTAGTAAAAGCAGGTATTGAAACTTATTTATTTGAACGTAAACTAGATAATGCTAAACCTTGCGGTGGAGCTATTCCTCTGTGTATGGTTAGTGAATTTGACCTACCAGCAGAAATTATTGATCGCCGCGTTAGAAAGATGAAAATGATATCTCCCTCTAATGTTGAGGTGGATATCCATATAGAAAAAGAAGACGAATATATAGGTATGTGTCGTCGGGAAGTTTTAGATGGCTTCCTGAGAGACCGGGCAGCTTCTCTCGGAGCTAACCTGATTAATGGCACAGTTTATAAACTGGATATTCCTACTAATGATAGAGACCCCTACACTCTTCATTACTCTGACCATTCAGAAGGTGATATCCAAGGTACAGCTAAAACCTTAAAGGTAGATTTGGTTATTGGAGCTGATGGGGCAAACTCTCGTATAGCGAAGGCCATTGATGCTGGAGATTATAATTACGCGATCGCTTTCCAAGAGCGTATTCGTCTGCCAGAACATCTCATGGCATATTATGAAGACCTAGCAGAAATGTATGTGGGTGATGATGTTTCTCCAGACTTCTATGCTTGGGTATTCCCCAAACATGACCACGTTGCTGTGGGTACTGGCACAATGAAACCTAACCAGGCCAGAATTAAACAGTTACAAGCAGGTATTCGCGCTCGTGCTGCAAAGCGTCTGGAAGGTGGAGAAATTATTAAGGTAGAAGCTCACCCAATTCCCGAACATCCTCGTCCTCGTCGTGTTCGTGGTAGAGTTGCTCTAGTGGGAGATGCTGCTGGTACTGTAACTAAGTCTTCTGGTGAAGGTATTTATTTTGCGGCTAAGTCTGCTCGGATGTGTGCTGAAACTATTGTGGAGACTTCTAATAATGGTGCGACTATTCCCACTGAAGCAGATTTAAAGCTTTATTTGAAGCGGTGGGATAAGAAGTATGGCATGACTTATAAAGTATTAGATATTTTACAGAGAGTATTCTATCGTTCTGATGCTACCCGCGAAGCTTTTGTAGAAATGTGTGCTGATATGGATGTGCAGAAGCTAACTTTTGATAGTTATTTGTACAAAACTGTCGTACCTGCTAATCCTTTAGTTCAGATGAAGATTACTGCTAAAACTATTGGTAGTCTTCTCCGGGGTAATGCTTTAGCACCTTAAATTTAGTTAAAGTCCAAAATTAACAAAAAATAGCGAGAAGTCCCGCGTTCTCCTCGTCGGGAACGTCGGGATAAAAGCGACCATGTTATAATATAACAACACAGGGGGAGGGCATCACCTCTGTATAAACTGCAACTCCTTTGCGGGTTGAAGAATCCCGCGTTGTCGCTCAAGCACAACGTCGGGAGTATGTCAAGGTTGATATGTAGAGTTTTTTGCATACTAGTAAAATATTCTACTAACTACTAAAAAATATGGGGCTGTGGCTCAGATGGATAGAGCAAGCGCCTCCTGAAATATCGGGCACCATGTGAGGAAACTCCGTGAGTGAATGTGGTCAAATTCAAGGAAGCCTAAGTCTATTATTTTGTCGATATGGTAATCTTGAGCCAAGCTTTACCTAATTATTGGTGAAGAAGGTGCAGAGACTAGAGTTTTAAGGAGAAATAAAATTCTGCTTAAACTAGGCCACCACCTAAAGCTATTTAGAGCTATGGTGAAGGGATAGTCCAGAGAGTGGGGAAACTCACACAAATCTGAAGCGCTAGGTCGCGCGTTCGAATCGCGCCAGTCCCGTTTTCGGCGTTGGTGAAGTGGGTGTATGATATTAATCTTAATTATTGAGGAGTCAGGAGTCAGGAGTCAGGAGTCAGGAGGGAAGAAAGAAGAAGCAAAGAGTAGTAGAAGGAGAAAGTTTTTTGTTCGTGCTCTTATCCGGACATGATATCATACCTCAAATCACCAAAGCCAAAATCAATCTTATGACATCTTTTAGCGATGCTCGGCAGTATGCTCCGGCAACTGAACGCAACCGCTCATTTATTTTGGAAGTGCTACAGCGAGTTTTGCCTCCAACGGGAAATATTTTAGAAATTGCTAGTGGTACGGGAGAACATTCTGTTTTCTTTTCTCCCCACCTGCAACCTCGTCAGTGGTTTCCTTCTGACCCTAACCCAATGTTGCGGGATAGTATTGTAGCTTGGCAACAACATAGTCCGTCAGATAATCTGCATTCTCCTCTTGATATTGATGTACGAGAGTCGGTTTGGGCGGTGGAAAAAGAGGGTACTGAGATTGCTGCTATTGTCAATATTAATATGATTCATATTAGTCCCTGGTCAACTTGTTTGGGATTAATGGCAGGTGCGGGGCGTTTGTTGCCAAAGGACGGGGTGCTATATTTGTATGGTCCATACAAACAAGGTGGGGCTATCAACAGTATTAAAATAATTGGACAAAATTAAACATAAATAGACATTTACTGTGATATACTAAGTTTATGTTTAACTTAATTAAACTATTCAAAGAGGTGGCTGATAAATTGAAATGCAATCAATCAAGACTAAATTAAAAGTTAACAATTACCAAAAAACACTGCTGGCTAAACACGCAGGTGTAGCCCGTCATGCTTATAACTGGGGATTAGCTACTTGTATTACTGAGTATGAAGAAACAAAAAAACGCCCTAGTGCTATCACTTTACATAAGCGTTTAGTGGCTGAAGTTAAGTCAATTAATCCTTGGTATTATGAGGTATCTAAATGTGCCCCACAACAAGCATTAAGAGACTTAGAAAGGGCATTTAAAAACTTTTTGACTATTCCTAAACGTGGTTTTCCTAAGTTTAAGAAAAAGGGTAGAAAAGATAGTTTCTATTTAGAAGGAAGTATTAAGATTCTCAAGGGAAACTATATAAAACTACCCAGAATAGGAATAGTAAAAACTTATGAAATCTTGCCATCTGTGCCCATCAAAAATGTGACCATCTCAAAACGTGCAGATAATTGGTATATCAGCTTTAAATATGATTTGGAACCAGCACTATTACCACCTCCTAAAAAACGAGCTGTTATTGGTGTAGATGTAGGTATAAACACCTTAGCTACCTGTAGCGATGGAACAACCTACCCTAACGTCAAAGCCTACAAACAAGCTAAAAAACGATTAAGTCGTTATCAACGCCGTGTCAATAAAAAAGAGCCTGGTAGCAAAAACAAAGCCAAAGCCGTAAAAAAACTAGCCAAGACTCACAAAAAAGTTGCTGATATCAGAGTAGATGCACTACATAAACTAACAACATGGTTAGCTAAAAACCACAGCACCATAGTGATAGAAGACTTGAATGTAAGTGGAATGCTCAAAAACCATAAATTGGCAAGTGCCATAGCAGACTGTGGCTTTTATGAATTTAAGCGTCAACTTACATACAAGTGTGAGTGGTACGGCAGTGAATTAGTCATAGCTCCTAGATTTTATCCAAGTTCTCAAATATGTTCAAANCTCTGGGTTAGGTGCCGCAAGGTGTTTAATTTAAGTGGACTCGTTGTTGGCGTAGCCTTGCGGAACGCAAACCAAGAATCCTGGTTTCAGGAGAATCTCCGCGCCTGACCGCCGGAGAGTATGTCAACTTTATTAAATTTCCTTCATCAAATCTCTTCCTATTCTCCAGTTCTACTCTCTCACCATAATCTCCCACATCAAATCTATCAGGACCAATACCCTCCACACCCCGAAGGAACCACTCAGTGGCAATCCTTAATGCATAACTGCTCGGGATGGCTACTGCTGGAGCTACCAGTCCCACCCAACTTGTACACAAAATAATAGTTGCTCATACCCAGGAAACTAACCTTATTTTCACAATTTTTCTCCTTTTTATTTTTCAGGACTTACGCATGAACACTATTAGTAGTAGCGCGTCAAGCTTGAAATAGTGTTTTAGGAAAATTCTCCAAACCTTAGTCAGAGCAAGAATTATACTCAAAAATTTAATGCACCATTTTAGCTGTGTCGGTCCAGTAGGGTGTGTTAGACGGCTTAAATTCAGAATATAAAAGGGATTGCTGAATCCGTCGTAACGCACCATTTTAGATATGTCAGTCCACTACTGAACTTGACACAGCTAAAATGGTGCAAAATATGTAGGAAAAGTTGTAGGGTGTGTTAGACGGCTTAAATTTAGAATATAAAAGGGATTGAGCAATCCGTCGTCACCCACCATTTTAGATATGTCAGTCCACTACTGAACTTAACACAGTTAATTTTGTGCAAAATATGTAGTGGACTGCTCAACGGTGCGTTACGGCGCAATGTAATGTTTGACAGTAAGCGCCTAACGTACCCTACTGTACTCCTGCAGTATAGCAATGTGCGCTGGCATATTTACAAATTACAAGAACTGTCCAATAGCTAAAAGCCTTATATTATCAGTTTTTTATTCCCCCTTCCGGAGCTGTTGCCAGATGAGCTGTTGCCTGCGCACAGCGCTATATTTAAAATTTTTGGCTCTAACTATAACTACAAATGTCTAACGAACTTCTAATTAATCTATCAGTATTAATTCCAAAACCAACAGGAATATCCATCTACGCAAATAACATCCTGCCACAACTTCAACAACTTAATCCTACCCTGTTAGTAGCCAATAATATTCCCAATTTTAACTGCCATCTAATTCCTAACAACATGACGCCCGCTCAGGGAACTAAAGGTCATTTACGACGATTATTTTGGACTCAATTTCAATTAGCAAATATCTATAAAAAATTACAAGCAAATCTACTTTTTTCTCCCTTACCAGAAGCACCCTTATATTCTCCGTGTCGTTATATAGTAATGGCTCACGATTTAATTCCTTTACGCTTTCCTAAACCTGGTTCTCGCTTAACTGCTTATTTCAAATATTATATTCCTCAAGTATTAAACCAGGCAGAACATATTATTTGTAATTCTCAAGCAACCGCAAAAGATATTACTGATTTTTTCCAAATACCACCTCAAAAAATTACTCCTATTCCTTTAGGTTATGACTCTCAAAAATTCCAATTTTTAGACTTACCCACAAAAAATTACTTTCTTTATATCGGTCGCCACGACCATTATAAAAATCTACATCGGTTGATAGAAGCATTTGCTAAATTGCCTAATTTTTCCGAGTATGAATTATGGTTTGCCGGACCTACAGATAATACTTATACACCAACATTAAAAACTCAAATAAAAGAACTAGGATTAACAAAATTAGTCAAATTTCTTGACTATGTTCCCCCAGCAGAATTACCCAAAATAATCAATCAAGCGATCGCTCTGGTTTTTCCTAGTTTGTGGGAAGGGTTTGGTTTTCCAGTATTGGAGGCAATGGCGTGTGGTACACCAGTTATTACTTCTAATATTTCATCCCTGCCAGAAGTTGCTGGAGATGCAGCTATTTTAGTTAACCCGAAAAATGTGGGAGAAATAACAGATGCCATGAATATTGTTGGTAAAGATAGGGGGGAGCGATCGTGCCTCTCCACCTTAAGTTTGACTAGAGCTAAAGAGTTTAGTTGGGAAAAAACTGGTTTAGCAACTAGGGAAATAATTGATAATTATCTGATTAAGGTTTAAATAATTGGAGCGATCGCCCCTTTTTTTATTTGGGAAAGCGATCGCCGTTCCTAAGTATGGTAGGACTTCAATACCGCTATAATTCAAGACGGTTTAGATAAGACCAAAACTGCTATAGCATGGAAGCATTAGCTGATTACCATTTGCGAAATTAGTAATAAAACTGTTGTTATCCTATCAACTCACTCCAAATACATAAATATAAAGTTGGCTAGAAGCAGTACCACCTTTGCCATCATTAGCAGTGACTTGAATTTCAAGAATTTTACCTGCCTCAGATGTGGGAGGAGTACCGCTAAAAGTGTTTGTATCTGAGTCGAAACTAAACCAGTTGGGTAAAGGTTCGCCATTGGCAAGGGTTGCACTTAGAGTTAAACTGTCTCCATCTGGATCGCTAAAGGTGCTGTTAGGGATGCTATAGCTATATGGAGAGTCCATGTTGCAGCATGTTGTGAGTTTAGGGGTTGTTACTATGGGAGGAGAGTTTACTGGTCCGGTAACTGATACATCGTCTAACACTAAGTCTGCGGAACCTATATCTCCTGAGCTTTGATCGAGAAATTGAAGTCTTGTTGTTATACTATTGACAACAAAAGTATATGTATATTTCTTCCAACTTGAACCGACTGGTTGAGCTGTTTCATCAAGCAGTTTTGTCTTGCCTGTAACAATTACTTGAACAATACCTATTTCTTGATCTACCATGCCATGCTCACGAGCATAAAAAGTTAGAGTATATTCAGAGTCTGGAACAGTATTGAATGATTGCTCTAAAATTCCTCCTTTGCTAGTTACACAACTATTAAAGCTAAGGAGGAAATTCCCCTTATGTGCTGAACCATAGCCGCTATAGTTGTAGCGCGTGATTTGTCGATAACGCCTATAATCACTATTTTCTGTTTGCTCCCAATCATTGATTTGATCTTGGATACCGTCACAACTAACGTTAGTGGGAGTGCCCTGTTCAAAACCACCATTTTTGATTAATTCATCTGCACTAGCGCTCATTGGGGATTGAGTGAGCGTCACAAACATCAACACAGCGATCACCGTTAAGATACTCAGAAGTTTCTTCATAATTTATCTCACAAATTACACTAAATCGGTTTAAAACTAATCTTGCAATTAAGACGATTTTAAACGTCATTTCTGACAAAAAATTAAAATCATCTCAACCTACATTCTGCACTATGTTCCTTATTCAGAGTTACCCAAAATAATTAATCAGGCGATCGCTCTGGTTTTTCCTAGTCTGTGGGAAGGGTTTGGTTTTCCAGTATTGGAGGCAATGGGTTGTAGTCCCCCTGTTATTACCTCTAATATTTCATCCCTGCTAGAAGTTGCTGGAGATGCAGTTATTTTGGTTAACCCGAAAAATGTAGGAGAAATAACTGATGCCATGAATATTATTGCTAAAGATGGGGGATAGCGATCGCGCCTCTCGACATTAAGTTTGGCTAGTAGCTCAAGAGTTTAGTTGGGAAAAAACTGGTTTAGCTACTAGGGAGATAATTCAAAATTATCTGATTAAGGTTTAAATAATTAGGGCGATCGCTCCTTTTTATTTGGGAAAGCGATCGCGCCTTTCCACCTTAAGTTTAACTAGAGCTAAAGAATTTAGTTGGGAAAAAACTGGTTTAGCTACTAGGGAGATAATTCTGAATTATCTGATTAAGGTCTAAGTTCTTTCTAGAACCTCAAAATAGTTAATTGCGTTCTTCATTGACCTATCGCAACCTTGATACTATAACTACCTTGGTTATCTCCATACATACCCTTGGCATCATTATTGAACAGTGTAATCCTCTCATGTAGGTTCAACCTGAACCACCGAAATAGTCAAAATTAGGGCAACAACAACCCTAGAGATATGTTTAAACATCATAACCTTCCTTAAAAAACCTTAATTCAAATGTTAAGCGATCGCCTAAATTAGTAGACGCTACATATAGTCTCTTTGCGTAAGTCCTATATTTTTCAGAGATGTCTATAGAACTAGCAAGAAATTTATAGTTGATTTGGTAGGTTAGTAACTTTAATTTTCTCAGCCTTAAGAGTTATATGATCTACAAATTCTGGGACTTTATATGACGCTCCAAAATTAATTGCTATTTCCGACTCTTTGTCACTTGAAGACCCGCCAAACGGCGCCAAATTTATACGTATATCATACTTTTCTACGTTATTTGGTTCCACTGACCCGAAATCCAAACTTGTTTTAGCTTCAGGTGGCAACAATTCCCAATTCCCGGTTTTTGGCTCATACACATAGAGATTAGTCTCGAATAATTTCAGATTATTATCCAAATCGATGGGAACCTTTACATCACATAGTTTGAAAGTATTTGGATTTTTGACATATATCGTAGCTTCCAAATAACTTTCTTCATTATCTACATAACTGGCGTCTTTCCAATATTGAAGCCACACCTGCATTGGTTTTGCATCTTTTAAACCTTGATAATAAGATATGGCTTGTTCCTTATACTTCTGTTTTACGGGTTGTAATCCATAATTTTTAGAAATTGCACTTGCGCTACTTGTTGAGATGCTAAATACTGCTACTATTGCTATCAAAGCAGTTAATAATGACTTAAAATATTTTTTGATCTTCATCAGTTATTTTCCTATTTTCCAAAAACTCCAATCAGAACCTGCACACATGATCATTTCAGTTTAGATTGAGACAATGGTTTCTTTCTGTGAAAGGGTTTCAGCTAAATTAGTAAGGCTGATGATTAGGTAGGGATATGTCAAATCAATCGGTTCTATAATAGTGTGGAATAGTTATATCAGGACTTACACAGTCTAGTAGAGGCAAATAGCATTTGCCCTCTACAGATAGGGTATTATCTACGAATTTGCGTAAGTCCTGTATATGTTGGTGAGATTCACTCACCAAACATATAAAGGAATCAGTAATAGAGTTGTTGGGAGTTAAGCTAAAAAAATGGCTAAAACACTTACCAGTCAAAGTTTATAGTTTTTTTTAGTCTGAAACGATGAAAACCTTATATAGTAAGCTTTTGAGCATTTTCAACTTTTATTTACCAAAAACTCTAACCAATAACAGGTATCTTCGTAATCTCAATCTTTGGACCGTTTAGAACCGCAATGTCGGTAAAATCTAGAGTCCATTTGGCTCCTACATTCAAAACAAAATCGCCACTGTTCTGGACATTCATATCAAGACCTTTGTCGATACACTGAATCCTTAAAGGGAAGTCCAAAGTAGTGTTAGCTGGGACTTCACCATATTCTATCTTTCCTCCACAAGAACTTAGGTCTACCCACTGGCAATTATAATAAACATGGGCATAATCATCTATTGCTCTTATTAGCTCATCTACATCAATCCTAATTACCACACCTTTTAAAGGGAAACTATTGGGATTACAAAAAGAGACATTAGCATTTAGCCAGCACTCAGATGAGGAAACAAATTCTGCATTCCTCTTATACTTTATCAGAATTATAGGTGGTTTACATCCTTTATAGGCCTCTAATTCAAAGGTTTCATAGCGACAGCTAGAATTTTCATATTTCAATCCGTGGACTGAACAATCGCAAATGTCAGGCATTAATTTTTTGCTCCTTGTTGTGTTGTTTTTATTTCTTTCACTTTCCAGTGCGACAATAACTCGGTTACCTCTTTCTGGAAATACCGACTCTCTATCTAAATAGAGGATAAGTTGTTTCCGGTTGTGGTTAGTCTCTGTCTTCGTCGCTCCTTCACACTTTAGACGTTTCTAATAAGGTTTTTCTGACATGAATTTTCTTTTTTTTTTCTCTTCTGCTTTGCTTCTTACTGTTTATTCTCTCCCTTCAGTTTTGTCAACCCAATTTTATTGGGCACAGAATTCAGCTCCAGATTTTAATTCGTTACTCGTTTCCGACATTTTTTCCTGTATGCAGAGACCTATAAAGAGTCACATGGAGGAAAGCGATCGCCGAAAAATTATCCAAACCAACGTATCGCGCTACCGTGAACGTTACGCGATGTTTGCCCCTTCTATTCTTTTCCAAATTTCATCCACTATCGAACTTACCAACCAAACAGTCTCAACAAATTCGTTAACTCTCAACGAATACTGTTCTACCTTTTCTCAATGAGTCAACCTTCGATCGCCACACCAAATCAACCTCTCACGCAATTTTGGTAAAGAGTCAATCAAACTACACCACACCAAGAACATTACCCCCCTGTATCCATCAATGACCTATCCCAACTCCACTGAATACCCTTCAATGAACTCCAAACACTAGGAAAAAGTTTCATCTCTCCCATTAACCGAGATATTAACCCAAATTTACTATTCTCCCCTGTCAAACTCCCCCACATAACATACGGTCTCAACCATCGCGATCGCTCTCTTGACAGCAAAAACTAACAACGAGTCACATTGAGTCAAGCGATCACCGAAAAATTGCCATGTAAATATTCAGCGCTGCCGTGATCGTTACGCGATGTTTGCTCTTCCTATTCCTTTGTAAATCTCATCCACTTTCTGATCGCCACACCAAATCAACCTCTCACACAATTTTGGTAAAGAGGCAACAAAACTACGGCACACTAGAGACATTACCCCCCTGTATCCATCAACGACCTATGCCAAATCCACTGATCGACCATCAATAGACATCTCCAAACACTAGGCAAAAGTTTCATCTCTCCCATTAACCGAGATATTAACCCAGATTTAGTATTATCCCCTGCCAAACCCCGCCACATAACATACGGTCTCAACCATCGCGATCGCTCCCTTGATAAACAACAGACAAGATATTTTTTCTGGTAACTTTTGCTGGCAGTTGATCAGCAACAGGCAACAGACAAAAAGGAAGAAATTTTTGCAGAGAGTGGGTGATACAAAAAAAGATTTTTCTGGTAACTATTTCTTCCAGTTCCCAGAAATGGTTGAATAAAATTATTGATTTTCTGAAGATGTCTATTATGCTTTGATACAAAATCCCGTTGAACAGTTGTCATTGCCACCATAGGAAGCAATCTCCTAAACCCCTGAGATTGCTTTCTTCCACTCCGTTTCAGTTGCAATGACTTAGATATAGTAATTCTCCGGATTTTATCTGACTCCACCGAACTTTCAACACACCCATCTTTTTCTGCCTCAACTACCTCAACACACTCTACTTCAGTTAATTCTGTAGCGGTCTCCTGAATCTCCCGATCAACTTGCTGCCTTGAATCGAAAGCACTCTCCACAGACTCTTGTTTTTCTGCCTCAACGAAGCGATCGCCTTCTACTTCTACCAATACTGTGGCCACTTCCTGAATAGTCTGACCTACATTATCCCCTAACTCCACAGAACTATCCACAAACTCAGATTTTTCTACCTCTACTACCTCTTCTGGTGATGGGAACCCACCCCTAACCAAACCCACCCCCACCCCTCCCAGGAGGGAAGTCAGGAGGGGAAGGTGGGGTGATGGAGAAATAGAATGGCCATCAAATACAGCGCGATCGCATGGCAATTGTTTCGTCCCTATTTCCAACCCTTTCCTTTCTTCCGAATCAATTCTCTGCTGCTTTTCCCCATATTTTCTTTGGGTAGACAACTTCCGACCATAACCTGCCGTAACACTTACTTTCTCCCCCGTCCCTAGAAAATAGTTGCTCAACTTCTGTTTGAGCTTTTTCCTCGCCAAATATATCCGCCTGGATACATTGTTGTAAGATATCCCTTGTCGTTTCGCAATTTCTGTATGGGAAAGCTCCTCATAAAAATGTAAAATAAAAGTCCCCCGCAACCTTTCTGGTAAATCAGCGATCGCCCGTCGAATCTCAATAGACTTCTCCTCTCTCTCCAGACAACTCTCCGGCGACTCCACCGAAGAGGCCATACCCATATCCTGAGTATCCCCCACAAATTCAATACTTTCAACACCCGTAGCGCCTCGAGAACGTTCTCGAATAATATCAATACAGAGATTACAAGTCACCTTGATCGACCATGCCCTAAAATTAGTAATTTCCCCCTCGAACTTTTGCACCTTTTCACAAGCTTTCAGCATTGCCTGACTCAGAGCATCTTCCGCATCTGTATGGTTAAAGTTCATCAGTCTGAGACAACACCGATAAAGCATATCTTGATGTTCAGTCCATTGCTCCCAAAACTGACAAACCAAACCAGAATTGCCCTTCTCAGTTAAAGCAAAATCCATTATATGTCCTCTTGAATCTGCTGACTATCTACATTAATCAAGACGTAAGGACATTTACTTATTTGACTCATCAAAGTTCATATAAAAGTTCATATAATTAGGCTTTTCTTCATAGTGAAAATCAACCGTTATTAGCTACCTGCACAAATTGAATCATTTGTCAATCTCATAAAATCTATAAGTATTTTCTACCTGCACAAGTCGAATCATTTGTCAATCTCATAAAATCTATATGAATTTTTATTCAATAAACAATAGACAGCAAGCATTAACGAAGTCAGAAGTCAGAAGTCAGAAGTCAGAAGTTAAATATTCCATCTGATCTCCATCTCCCCTACTCCCCAGAGGGAGGCAACTCCTATAGCAATGTGCGCTGGCATATTTAGGGTTTGCGCTCATAAGTCTTATGGGTGAGGGTAGGAGACAGGAGACAGGAGACAGGAGATAGGAGACAGGAGACAGGAGAAATGGGTACTTAGAGGAGGTAGGAGTAAGAATTGTCCCAAGATTGTTCTGCTCAACTCTTGACCAAAATCCTGAATTTTTGAACCATTACCACCTAAAACCTCGCACCCCCTCCAGACCTAAAATTGCTCAAACTAATACCAGTCAATACTTTGATATTTAATCAGCAAACCCTATTTACAAATTGCAGGAGGTGTCCAATAGGTAAAAGTCTTATACTATCGGCAATTTATTCCCCCTATTGCCTTCCGGAGTTGTTGCCTGTTGCCTGGGCGCAGCGCTATACTTCAAAGGCCCAGGAGTAGGCAGGAAAAAAAGCGATCGCCTCCTTCTTAGCTATGGAGCGATCGCCCTTTCAAGGCATTTCTGTGATTAGACAACTTTATATACTGCTTCATAAAACTGATACAAAGCGTTACATAACGTGACAAATTGATGTTGACTTCCTGCTTCTTGTGAGGCCGTCGGCGGTTACTCATCCACAGGCATTAACGGTCAAGCCAACCGCATCTCTAAACTCTATACTTACATTTAAGTCTTTATCAATTAACATCAGAAAAAAGTCCTCAAACCCTTACTACGCCGTTCCTAGTAGGGAGCGGGATTTCAGGATAGGTCTACGTCTATATAGATAGACTGCCAGAAATGCGAATAGCAGGGATTAGTGCAGAAGATACAAATTTCACCCTCGTTACTACTTACCTGTGAGAACTAGCGTATTATGTCAATAAATTGCGCAAATTGTTAACTAAGTCGAAACTCTTAGGACTTAGGCACTGACAATAAATATAGGGTTTTGGTGTGTTACGCTACCGCTAACACACCCTACTGGACTGACACTATTGCCTGTTGCCTATTGCCTGTTGCCTGCACACAGCGCTATAAATAATTCAAAATTATCTATTCAATCAGGAAGTGGTATTCTCTTTCTTGAGAGTGAGAATAACTAAATATTGACGAGGAGTGAAAATTATGGTAGCAATACCATCATTCAAACCAACTTATGGACAAAATACTTTTAACTTATCACCCACAGCAATAACAACAACATTGCCTTGGAACCAGACCTTACTGCCCACAACACCCCTATTCGGTACAGATGGCATCCGGGGCAAAGCAGGAGAACTACTAAACGCCCCCCTAGCCTTACAAATAGGCTTTTGGGCAGGACAGGTATTGCGCCAATATTCTCCAAACTGTGGCCTTGTAATTATGGGTCAAGATACCAGAAATTCAGGCAATATGCTAGGAATGGCTCTATCAGCAGGTTTAACCGCAGCAGGGTTAGAAGTTTGGAATTTAGGTTTATGCCCTACCCCTTGTGTTGCCTATCTTACTAGCGTTTCAGAAGCAATAGGCGGGGTAATGATTTCTGCTAGTCATAACCCACCCGAAGATAATGGGATTAAATTTTTTGGTTCCGATGGTACAAAACTCTCTTCAGAATTACAGAAACAAATAGAATCTGGAATTAGAGGAATGGCAGATTTTCCAGCTATTCACAATAACTGGGGACAGCATTACCATAGACCAGAATTAGTCAAGGAGTACCAAGCATCTCTACATTCTCCTTTAATACCAGGACATTTCCAGGGGATGAAAATAGTTCTGGACTTAGCTTGGGGAGCAGCAGTTCATACCGCCCCAGAAGTTTTCCAGGGAATGGGGGCAGAAGTCATTTGTTTACATGACCAACCAAACGGCGATCGTATCAATGTCAACTGTGGGTCTACTCATCTCCATTCCCTGCAACAAGCAGTAGTAGAAAACAAAGCTGATATAGGATTTGCCTTTGATGGAGATGCTGACCGAGTATTAGCAGTAGATTCTCAAGGTCGTTCCATTGATGGAGATTACATACTCTATTTCTGGGGCCAAAGCTTAAGTAAAGCCGGGTTATTGCCAAACAACTTGATTGTCACTACAGTAATGGCCAATTTAGGATTTGAACGTGCTTGGCACAAACAGGGTGGACAAATATTGAGGACTAAAGTAGGAGACCAATATGTTCATGCAGAAATGCAGCGGACAGGCTCAATGTTAGGCGGCGAGCAATCAGGACATATTCTCTGTCCTCACTATGGCCTTACAGGAGATGGTCTAATGACAGCCCTACATTTAGCAGCTCTAGTCAAAAGCTCAGAAGTCTCCCTAGCAGAATTAGTAGACCAAAGCTTCCAGACCTATCCCCAATTGCTCCGAAATGTCCGGGTAGAAGACCGCGATCGCCGAGCTAACTGGAAAAACTGCGAACCATTAGTCAGAGCTATAGAAGAAGCAGAAACAGCTCTAGCAGATTTTGGACGAGTATTAGTCCGAGCTTCTGGCACAGAACCAGTAATTCGAGTTATGGTAGAAGCAATGAATGCTGAACTCGCAAGCTACTGGACAGAGAACTTAGTTTTAGCAGTCCAGCAATATCTGGCCTAAAACTGACTTAACAATGCCGACAAAACAAAAGTCTAAAAAAAAATCAAAAAGCAAATCAAAAAAGAAAGGCAAACCTGCTGCTCCCCAGGTTAGCAAAAAGGAATTAGCTGCCAGAAAGCGCCAAATAGCTAAACAAATTCAGCAGGTTATTGGCGCTCTTGTTACTTATGGTGGTCTTGGTCTTGTTATTGGTATAACGTTATTTTTCATAGCGGAGCCAAAAATAGCCCTCGCTGGTGGTGGTGGTGTGGCAGTTTTAGGTTTTTCCTTCAAGTATCCAATTTTAGGACTTTGGGCCTTCCTAATTTATATGCCCTTTGCTGGCACTGTGACTTACTGGATGGGTGGAGGAAGTCCCATTTTTCAGTTAGCAAAAGATGGCTTTTTCATTCCAGCAATGATTGGCATTGGTATGTGGTGCAAAAAAACAGGAAATCCATTCATCATTCCCAAGGTAGTGAAAAATCCCTTATACATTTTATTGGGCTTTTGTCTACTTACTTTACTATTCGTTAATGGTGCTCAACAGTTGGAACCACCAGACCCACTCAGACCAAATGTTAATGAACAAGTTAATGAACAACCAATATTGATGGGAATATTGGGACTCAAAGCATTGATCGGCTACCTACCTTTAATTACAGGTGCTTACTATAAACTCAAAACTAAAAAAGAATTATTACTTGCTGCGCGTCTTACAGTAATTTTAGCTATTATCTGTTGTTTACTTGGTATAGTACAGTACCAATTTCTCAGTTCAGGTAAGTGTAAAGGTACTCGTGGTTTTACTGGACAACAACTATTTAGAGCAACTCTAAAAGCTAAATGTTTAGTAGGAGGCGCTCTATTATTTAGTCCTAGTCAGGGTGTGATTCGTTTACCGGGTACTTTTGTTGCACCTTGGCAGTGGGGATGGTTTTTGATTTCTAATGCTGCCTTTACCTTTGCAGTTGCTTTTAGTGACCCCTCTCCTATCTGGCGAATAGGAGGTTTATTTGGAATGGCAGTGGTTTTTGTTAATGCAGCTATTAGCGGTCAAAGAATTGCTCTAGCTCTGGTTCCCACAGTAACTATAATTCTTCTGGTGCTGACAGGTCAGATCGCTAACCTCAAAAGGTTTCTTCCTATAGGTATTGGACTAGGTGTTGTACTGGGAGGAGTAATAGTATCCAATCCTGTAGTTGTTCAGGAGCGGATAGATAGTTTTGTTAGTCGCTGGCAAGCTGCACCACCCACTGCTTTTATTACCGGACAATTTCACGAAGTCAGCCATGTAGGAGGTTTGGGCAAAGGGTTAGGACGGGCTACTAATTCAGCCCGAACTTTTGGTAGAACTAGGTTAATTGAGACTTATTATCCTAAGTTAATTTATGAAATAGGACAGTTCGGCGCAATTGCAATGTTAGTCTTGCTAACCACTATTACTTTTACTAGTTTCAAAGCTTATCGCTCTGTTAAAGACAAGAGTCTACGCAGTTATGGTGCATGCTATTGGGTTTTTGTTTTGATTATTAGCTACAACACTTATTACTATCCTCTAGATGTAGATCCAGTTACGGTTTATTACTGGTATTTTGCTGGAGTAGTTCTGAGGTTGCCAGCAATTGATAAACAGGAACAAGCAAGAATTAAAGCGGAAGAAGAAATGGAAAATAGTAAATAAGAAGGAGAAAAATGAACACACAATCTCTAACCGAAGAAAATCAACAATTAACTATTCCTATTTCTGTTGTCATTCCTACCTATAACCGGGAGGAACCTCTAGTAGATACGATCGCTGATCTTATTCAACAAGACTATCCTAATTTTGAAATTTTGGTAGTGGACCAGACTGCTACTCATAAACCAGAAATTCAAACTTATTTAGAGGAAGTAGCTAATGCTGGAAAAATTAAATTGTTCCGTTTGACTTGGGCGAGTTTACCAGGGGCAAGGAATTATGCGGTCAGACATTGTAGTGGCGAAATAATTCTTTTTATTGATGATGATGTACGCTTGGAAAAAGGATTTTTGGCTGCCCATGCTCGTAACTATGTCGATCGCCCAGAAGTAGGAGCAGTGGCGGGACGAGTATTCGATCGCATGAAATTAGGAGATTCTGGTGGAGAGTTGGAAATAGAAGATTTACCTCCTGAAGCAGCAGACCCCGGTATTGCTTGGTATCATATTGACTTGGTACATACAGTTAAGCCTCAACGAGTGATATCAGCTAGAGGTTGTAATATGTCTTATCGCCGAGAGATTTTTACTAAGTATGGTTTGTCTTTCGATGAGCGGTTTCGGGGTAGTGCAGTACGGGAAGAGTCGGATTTTTGTTTGAGGTTACGACAAACTGGTTATCAAATTTGGTTTGACCCAGAAGCTTCTTTAGTTCACTTGGGTGAAGAAAGTGGAGGTTGCCATGATATTTCTACAAGGTCGCTCAAGTATCAAGTTACTTTTTATCACAATCACTTTTTCATGGGATTAAAAAATCTGACTCTTAATCAATGTCTGCGTTTTTTTGCCAAATTATTTGATTGTCATGTGTTGGGCAACCCCCCTTGTTATAAAGGTGGCTCCCCTATCAAAGTAATTACTCGTGGAAGTTTCTATACTCTTGGTTTTTTGAGTGCTGTTCAAACAAAGGTTAAATCTATTTGGGATGACGGGCAAATTTATACTCGACAAAGTAATTAATAATTAACAATTAATAATTTAATTCTTTTCTGACAGCATAGTGTGAAGTTATTTTGGGAAAATGGTATAAATTTAATCAAATTATACTAATTTATTTGGTAATAATTTGTGATAAAGTGCCGATCTCTGTCTTGATTAACTAATATCATGTCCGGATAATTAGCGATAGAAATCCGTTCCGCTGACCCGTTAACTTTTGCGATAGTATTCTGATAAAAAAGTTGTGCGCCAGCAAACAAAAAAACTTTCTTCTTCTACTCTTCCCTCCTGACTCCTGAGGACTCGGTCGTTTATTTATAACTGTTCAACCGGACATGATATAACGTAACGTAAACCAGATTTAGTATGAGATTTATTAATCCTAAAACAGATTATGCCTTCAAAAAAATCTTTAGTTCTGCACAGAGTAAAGATATTCTGATTAGTTTTCTCAATGCACTACTCTATAAAGGTCAAAATACTATCTGTGACTTAGAATTTATTGATACCTATGAACCTGGGTCAGTAGCCATTCTCAAAGACTCATATTTAGATATGAGAGTTAAACTTGATAATGGCTCTACAGTCATTATTTAAATGCAGGTTTTAAATATCGAAGGTTTTAATAAACGAGTTATTTACTATGCTGCAAAAGTTTATGTTAATCAACTTAAGTGAAGGGAGATTTACGCTGACTTAAAACCTGTAATTTCTCTAACTATTGCTGATTTTATAATGTTTCAGGAAAGTGAAAAAATTATTACTCACTTTGCATTTAAAGAATGGGATAATTATTTTGTTTATCCAGACAGCGATCTAGAACTATTTTTTGTGGAGTTACCTAAATTTAAGAAAAAGTTGGCAAATTTAGAAACTATGACAGATAAATGGCTTTACTTTATCATTTTCTTTGTGGGTTTAATACCCCACCGTCTACACGGTGTTCAAAATTACTTGGGGGAGCGAATCCCCATGTAATTTTCCGACTGTCTCCTGTCTCCTGTCTCCTGTCTCCTGTCTCCTGTCTCCTTCTTCAAGAAATATACTAATAGTTTGGAGGTCGAATCAATGGGGATAATTCCTGAGATTCATCAAGCTTTTACCATTGCTAATGAAGCTAATTTAACTGTAGATGAGTTGCAATAATTGGAAAGTCAAGAGCGATTTATTCTTGACCAAAAATGGGCAATTGCTTTTAGTAAAGCAGAAGGTAAAAGGCAAGGTCGTGAATAGGGTAAAAGGGAATTAATCCTAAGTTTAATAGAACGTTTATTAGGCAAAATTGATGTCCAGACTCAAGAGCGCTTTAATCAATTATCTAGTAGACAATTAGAGCAATTAAGTCAGACAATGTTAGAATTCAAAAATATATCTGATTTAGTGGATTGGTTAGAGCAAATACGAGAGTGACAAAATAACAAATAGGTAATAGATAGGGAAGCTATTTTTTGATGAACAATCAATATTTAAGTAATACCAAGAGAAAGTTGAAATAATATAATACTGCTGACTTCAACTTTTTTCTGAAAATTCTAACAAATACTCCTTCATAAATAGTAAATTATCCAATAATAACCATGAAAATATTAGTAGCTAGCCACACCTATATTGTTGACTTAAACCGGGAAAAGTTACGCGCTTTAGCTAAACTTGAACCGGGGATTGAAGTTACGGTTGTTGTTCCTAAACGTTGGAATCCTAAAGGTGTACAAAGTCAAATCGTTGAAACCCAATTTATTGATGAGGGTTCTTTTCAAGTAGTACCGATTTCTAATTACAGTGAAAATAATCAAGCTTTACTGACTTTTGGTCCAGACTTAATTGGCTTACTACAAAAATTTAGGCCGGATATTATTCAAGTAGAACAGGGTTCTAAAGCTTTAACTTATGCTCAGTTCATTACTTTTAATAAACTTTTAGGAATCAAGGCTAAAAATTTATTTTTCACTTGGTGGAATTTACCTTATGAACTCAAGTTTCCTATTTCTTTGTTAGAAGGTTATAACCTCAGAAATACTAATGGAATTGTTGCAGGTAATAAAGATGGAGAAGATATTTTAAGAGATAGAGGTTACAAAGGTCCGATAAAAGTTATGCCTCAGTTAGGAGTAGATGAAACTTTATTTAAACCAGAACCTCAAACAGAATTAAGGAATAGTTTGGGGATTCAAGCTGATGATTTTGTGGTGGGTTTTGTGGGTCGTTTTGTTGAGGAAAAGGGCTTACTCACATTAACTGAAGCCTTGGGAGGTTTACAAGAAAAGCCTTGGAAATTGTTATTATTAGGAAGGGGTGAATTACAATCAACTTTATTAGAAAAAGCAGCAAAATTAGGAATTAAAGAGAGGCTAATTTTAGTAGAAAGTGTCCCCCACGACCATGTACAAAAATATATTAATCTGATGAATACTTTAGTATTGCCATCAGAAACTACTTACAAATTTAAAACTTTAACTTCTGTGGGTTGGAAAGAACAATTTGGTCATGTTTTAATTGAAGCAATGGCTTGTCAAGTGCCTGTAATAGGTTCTGATTCTGGAGAAATTCCTTATGTAATTGGGGATGCTGGTTTGGTATTTCCAGAGGGAAATGTTGAGGAATTGAGAAGTTGTTTAATGCAGTTGATGGAGCAAAAAGAATTAACTGAGGAATTAGGGAAAAAGGGTTATGAAAAAGCAATGAATCAGTATACAAATCAAGCTTTAGCCAGACAGTTATTTAATTTTTATCAGGAGTTAGTATAGTTTTTTTGATAGCGCTATATTATACAGCGGTTTTCATTTTGGTAGACTACTATTAACAATTAAATGTTCCTAGTGCGGGCATCTTGCCCGCCATAACATCTTGCCCGCCATAACATCTTGCCTGCTATGGGTGTACCTCATATCAAATCCGTTTAATTGGACATAAAAAAAATCTTCAATCGCCGTAACTACGTTTATCTTTGTAATTCTTTCTCCTCCTGACTCCTGACTCCTGACTCCTGACTCCTCCTAACTTAAGCATTCTATGGCTGTTTAACCGGATTTGATATCACCCCTAGTGGAATCTACTGTATGTATTACTGAATACAAAATTTGAGAAATATTAAATTCGTATCAATCCCAGGATTAAGCTGTAGGATAATTGTATAATAGTATTTTACAATAATCTAGGTATTGCTGTCAGGGCTACGACTAACAGATATACTAGATTTTTGTCCAATACATATCAATAAATCACATCGAATGTCCAATCTCTACTTTGATTCTGAAAATAATTCCAAATCTTTTGAATTACCAGGTGCTAAACCCCATTATAACCCCGATCGTCCAGGCCAAGTAGAACATATTTTCCTCGATCTAGAACTCGACATTCCTAATCACAGTTTTCATGGCAATTGTATCATTAGTATAAACCCTGTACGGAGTGGCATTGATAAATTAACCCTTGATGCGGTTGACTTAGAAATTAAATCTATTAAAGTTAACGACACTGAACAAACTTTTGACTACGACGGCGAAGAATTACAGATTTATCTGCAACCAACGACTGAAGCAGGTAAACAAATAAAAGTAGCGATCGCCTACGCTGCCAACAACCCTCAAAGAGGCATATATTTCATTACTCCCGACAAACATTATCCAAACAAACCCACCCAAGTCTGGACTCAAGGTGAAGACGAAGACTCTCGTTACTGGTTTCCCTGTTTCGACTACCCTGGTCAATTATCGACATCAGAAATTCGTGTCAAAGTACCCCATAAATTTATTGCTATCTCCAATGGTGAACTTATTAACACCGAAGAAAGTGAAGATAACAAAACTTATCATTGGATGCAAAAACAAGTTCATCCTACATATTTAATGACCTTAGCAGTGGGTAAATTTGTCGAAATTCAAGATGAATGGAATGGTATTCCCGTTACTTATTATGTAGAAAAAAAACGCCAAGATGATGCTCTACGAACTATGGGCAAAACTCCCCAAATGATAGAATTTTTTAGTCAAGAATTTGGCTATAAATATCCCTATCCTAAATATGCTCAAGTTTGCGTTAATGAATTTATTTTTGGAGGGATGGAAAATACCTCTACAACTTTACTGACAGATAGATGTTTACTAGATGAAAGAGCAGCTTTAGATAATCGTAATTCTGAAAGTTTAGTGGCTCACGAACTTGCTCATCAATGGTTCGGTGATTTAATTGTCATTAAACATTGGTCTCATGCCTGGATTAAAGAAGGAATGGCTACCTACTCAGAAGTATTATGGACAAAGCATGAATATGGTCAAGATGATGCTGCTTATTATCGATTGAAAGAAGCTCGAAGTTATATTGCTGAGGATAAATCTCGCTATCGTCGTCCGATTGTTACTAATGTTTATCGGGAAGCAATAGAGCTTTATGACCGTCATCTTTATGAGAAAGCTGCTTGTGTTTATCACATGATTAAAACCGAATTAGGAGGTGAATTATTTACAAAAGCTATTCATACTTTTGTGAAAAATAATGCTCATCAAACGGTGGAAACTATCGATTTATTAAGAGCAATTGAACAGGCAACAGGAAAGAATTTACTATTCTTATTTGACCAATATGTTTTTCGGGGCGGTCATCCTGATTATCAGGTTAGTTATGCTTGGGATGGTGATAGTAAATTAGCTAAAGTAACAGTCAAACAAACTATAGTTAAAAATGATAAAAATGGGGATTCAAGCAAAGAATTATTTGACCTAAAAATTCCTATTGCTTTTGGTTATCTCAAAGAAGAAAAACCAGAATTGACAACCTTTACTGTACGAATACATGAGCAGGAACAAACCTTTTATTTTCCCCTGGCAGAAAAACCAAAATTTATCAGCTTTGATGTTGGTAATAACTATCTCAAAACAGTGAAATTGGTATATCCATTGGCGGAGCTAAAAGCACAATTAGAATTCGATCCAGATCCTACATCTCGTATTTATGCTGCCGAGGCGTTGGTGAAAAAGGGTGGTTTAGAAGTTGTGAAAGTATTATCAAAGGCGCTGATAGAGGAACCTTTTTGGGGCGTGCGTGTTGAAGTAGTGAAGCAACTGGCAAAAATTCAACTAGACCAGGTTTTTGATGGTTTGGTTACAGGTTTAAATGACGAAGATGCTCGGGTGCGTCGTGCTGTGGTGGAAGCACTAACACAAATCAAAACCAATAAAAGTTATCAGCAACTAAAATCTATAGTCAAAAATGGCGATACTAGCTATTATGTAGAAGCTGCTGCTGTGTCTGGAATTGGAGATATTGGTGCTGCCAATGCTAACTCCGATCAAAAGCCAACTGAGGAAAAGGTAATTAAATTGTTGAAGTGGGTGTTGGCAGAAAAACGAGGGTGGAATGAGGTAGTGCGTTCTGGTGCTATATCAGCGTTGAGTAAGATGAAGACTTCTGAAACTGCTTTGAATCAGATTCTGAAATATACTGTTATTGGTGTACCGCAGACGCTACGTTTAAGTGCTATTCGTTCTCTAGGAACAATTTCTACTGCTCAGTCTCCTGTTAATTTGGAACGTATTTTGCAACGACTGACAGAGTTATCACGGGAAACATTTTTCTTAACTCAGATGTCTGTAGTAGCTGCATTGTCGCAAATGGAAACTGCTAAAGCAATTGCAATTTTGCAGAGTATAGTCGATCAGACTGCTGATGGTCGAGTACGTCGTCGAGCTGAGGAAGCGGTACAGAAAGTGCAGAAAAATATTGGTTCTGATAAGACTCTTAAGCAGTTACGTCAGGAATTTGATAAGATTAAAAAGGAAAATCAGGAATTGAAAAGTCGCTTGGAAAATTTGGAGGCTAAGGTTAAAGAGTAAATAGAGTCTGCTGAAAAAATTGGTTGGTGGGGGTAGGACACGGAGACGCGGAGACACGGAGACGCGGGGACGCGGGGATGGGGAGACGCGGAGATGGGGAAACAGGCAAGGGTTTCGGCCATTTTATGTGAAGAAATTTTCTGCTGAAATTCAAGAAAATTTCAGTAAATTGATGCCAATAACAGCCATAAACGTAAGAGAGCAACTGAATATAAAAAGATCCATTACCGTAAGCTATCCTGACTTTTAGTTTTATGAGCGCAAGCCCTAAATAGGGTTGTCATTTCAGTTATCAGTAAAAGGTTCTGCCTTTTCAAGTTTTTTGAAAGACAAGTGCCTTTTTGGGGCCTTGAAAAAGTGCCTGGTTTTCAGCTCTTCATGCTCATGCATGGAGCGTATTTTAGGCTCATAGTTGGGCAGAAAAATCATTCTTACAATTGTTACTCCTACCTCCTCGCTCATTCCCCGTTTCTCCTGTCTCCTGTCTCCTGTCTCCTGTATCCTACCCCAGCAAAAAGACTTTATGAGCGCAAACCCTAAATATTATTTTCCCCAAAAAATCAATGACAAATCATAAATTTAATCTACCTAACTTTGAGAAAGCAGAAGATTTGCTTAATGATTTATTTAAAGAAGTAAAAAGTCAGGAAAGTGAATTAGCAGGAGGAGAAGCTCAAGAGTTAAAAAGAGGAGCAACTGCAATTCAAAGATTGAAGGAAACTACTGTTAAATTTGGCAATCCTCGTAGTAAATTAATTCCTCTTACTGAAAAAGGTTTTGAAGCAAAGGGAGTGGAATTAAATTACGAAATTAAGCAGTTAATGAAGCAGTTTGATTTCTATTCTATGGTTGTGAGCATCGATCTAAAACCTCAACCAAGTGTTTTGATTTCAAGGTTAGAATGTCAGCTTGATTTTGGTCCTCAAGGAAAAGACGAGCCAATAGTCCATCGTATTATTCCAGATAGTAAATGGCAAACAGTATTAAAGACAGGAGTTAACTTGAATTTAGGACTAGATGTAAACTTAGAAGTGGGAGTTGAAGTTGATGCTTCTGAGTTAACAAAAATAGCTAATCTTCCTGATTATGACAAGTTAAAAGCTAATATAGGGACCAAGGATGAACTTAAAACATTTATTGTTTTAGATAGTTTAAATTATAAATTTGGTAAGTTTAATCTTTTGGCTCAAGGAGAAGATAACTCTCAGTGTTATTGGCGAATTGAAGAGCCAGAAATTCAGGATAAATCTACAGTTGAATTTGACATTATTTTCAAAGTTCCTAAAACAAGGGAGTATATTGATTTAATTGGTAATGTTTGGATTGAACCAAAAATTGATTGGCTTAATGGTGAATTAATTGATGTAATGTCAACTTTACCAGGTCATTTAAAAAATTTGTTTGGGAGTAAAGATAAAGCAGCTAAGAGTTTTGCAGTTGGGATAAAATAAAAATGGATTGGTGAGCAACGAATCATCTTACCTAAACCATAGATTATTGATTTTTTTATTGTTCTTTATTTCTCTCAATTTAATGTTTAATTATAATGACAATGAATGAATATTTTTATCAGATTATTGTTCCCAATGAGAATATGGTTAGAGTGAGAAAATTAACTCCTCAATCAACCGACCCAGAACAGACAACGGGAAAGTTAAATCTCACTAAAATCAACGACAACGATAAGATTAGAGAAATTATTAAAGCTCCTGCTAACTTGGAAGGTCAAAAAATCACTAAAGTTGGAGAAGCTTTGTTTGAGGCTTTGTTTGATGGTCAATTAAGAGAATATTTTTTAGCATACTATCAAGAAATTGTCAAAAAAAAGCAACAAAGATTAGAAATTATTTTAGAAATAAATGAGGAAGCAATGCCAGAACTGGTAGCCTATCCTTGGGAATTAATGTCTTTACCTCAGAAATATAATCAGGGTGAAATTTATTTTGCAACTCACCGGAAATTAAGCTTTTACCGCTGTCGATATCAACTAGAAGAATCAAAGAAACTATCTATTAAAATTAATCAAGGTGAACAGATAAAAATTGCTTTAGTTGTCTCTAAACCGACGGCTGATTCTCAATTAAGTAATGCTGATTCTCAATTAAGTAATGTGGAATATGTGGAATATCAGGAAGTACAGCAATACTTAAAACGAGTAGATAGTCAACAAGAGCAAGTAAAATTTCTGTCTGTTATGGATTCTCTGGATTTCTATAATATTGTAGAAAGATTAGAAGCAGAAAAACCGGATATTTTTCATTTTATTGGTCATGGTCAATTAGTTGAGAAAGAAGGAGAAGAAGTAGGACAGGTTGCTTTTGTTAATGAGTTTGGTGAAGCTGATTGGAAAGATGCTAGGATGTTTGGTCAATTGTTTAGTGGTCACACACCTAAAATTGTCATTTTACAAGCTTGTGAAACAGGAAAGCAATCTGAAACTAATGCTTTTAGTAGTCTTGCTTCTCGCTTAATGCTGCAAGGAATTCCAATAGTTGTAGCAATGCAATATAAGGTTTCTAATCAAACAGCAATTACTTTTGTTAAAGAGTTTTATTCAAAAATAATTGAAGGTGATTCTGTTGAAATAGCGGTGCAGAAAGCTCGGTTTAAACTAGGTATTGAGAATGGGTATGAGCGAAAAGATTTTGCAAATCCTGTGGTGTATATGAATGCTTTAGATGGTTATTTATTTTTAAAAGAATCTAAAGATAAATCCTCAAATAAGCAAAAAAATAGCTTCTCGAACTTAACAGATGCACAAAAAAGAAAACTTTGTGAAAAGATTGAAGAGGTATTAAAAGAGGATTCCTTAAAAAACATATTCATTCAATATAGAGATACATTTGGAAATAATTTTTATAATAAGATTTCAGGAGGTGATTATCATACAAGATTAGTTAATGTAATTGAGGAGCTAGTTAATAGACAACTTATTGATGATTTTATTAAAATTGTTAGACATGACTATCCTAATTTTGCTCAGGATTTATAAACTGTACATAAAAAGAGTAATGTAACTATATAAAAAATGAACTTAACAGACGCACAAAAAGGAAAACTTTGTGAAAAGATTGAAGAGGTATTAAAAGAGGATTCCTTAAAAAACATATTCATTCAATATAGAGATACATTTGGAAATAATTTTTATAATAAGATTTCAGGAGGTGATTATCATACAAAATCAGTTAATTTAATTGAGGAGCTAATTAATAGAGAATTTATTGATGATTTTATTAAAATTGTTAGTAAGGACTATCCATCAATTAAAGCACTTTACGAAATATCTATACGACTATATCCTCTTGTTTATTTGATTAAAAAAATATTTCAAAAAAATAATAAATATGTTAAACATTTGATGAATTTTGACAGTATTGATAGTTTAGAAGACTATTTATTAAATTTAATTGACAACAAGAATAATAATCCTTTACTAAATTATATAGGCAATAATAGCAGAAAACATTTTAGCTTTTGAACATGAAAATGAATTAAATTCATCACTATCCAATGCACAACAAATAAAACAGTTAGGAATTAGATTAGAGAATAAAGTCATCCTAAAAATATCCTGTGCTTTGCCTAGTAAAGCTAAACCAAAAGAGCGTTTATTTGAAATTATTTTAGAAAAGGGAGTTCCTGTGTGTTTATGGATCAAAAGCAAAGATAAGAGAGATGAGCTAAATGATTTACATTATCAATCTATTATAAATGAACTAAACAATTTAATAAAAGTAGAAGAATTAAGAGATGTAAACAGATTATATGCAAGAATTTTTAAGATTCGTAGAGAGCACCTTGCTGATGCTTGTAAAAAAAGACGTTTAGGTTATCATTTAAGAATTTTGTGCGATTATACTGAGCGAAGACCAATTAATTTGCCTGCTTTTAATCAACTAACAACTAACTATTAAAAAAGTAGAAATAAATGGTTAAAAATAAACCCCAAAACAACGACTGCGATCGCTTATGAATTAAAATTAGGGCCAGTATTGACTTGGGCCATAACAGCTCGTTCTACTTTGCAGGATGGACTTTATCGTTTGTTCAAACGTTATGGTATTTTTCGGAATGTACAAACTTGGGGAATGGTGACAAATAAACAGGGACAGATTCGTTTGAGACCAGGAATTAAGCACAACAGTAATTCTCGTTTTTATTCGCCCCAAAAACTTATCGATCCTACTGGACGTCGTTTGATTTTAGTAGTTAGTGACTGTGTTAGCGATATTTGGCGTAATGGTAAAGCTTTTTCCCTGTTAGAGAGTTGGGGAAAACAGAATATTGTAGCAATTGTTCAAATTTTACCAGAACGTTTGTGGTTAAGAACAGCTTTGAGTTTAGGTGCAATGGTGCAGTTAGACTGTTTACAACCTAAAGTACCTAATCGTAATTTATTTGTTAGAGAAGTTTGGCTTGGGAGTGATAATAATTTACAAACTGGAATAAAAATTCCTATCTTTAGCTTAGAACCAGAACTGATAGAAACTTGGAGCGAAATGGTAGTAGGAAAAGGAACTATTGGTGCTGGTGGTTTTGTTTTTTCCTCTTCATTAATACAAGAACAAAAGCAAATAGTTAAAAATACAGAAACGGAAAAATTAACCAGTCAAGAACGGGTGTATCACTTTGAGATGAGTTCTTCAGAAATAGCAAAAAAGTTAGCGAAATTACTCTCTGCTGCACCTGTCATTAATTTACCTATTGTACGGTTAATTCAAAAAAATTTTCTAAGTGAGTCTCAACAAGTTCATGTAGCAGAGGTATTTCTTGGCAATATTCTCAAACCTCAATCTTTGATTACCCCTGATACTAATTCTGATGAAGTTCAATATCAGTTTATTGATGAGGAAATTAGAGATATTTTGCTTAAAGATAGTCCAAGAAAGAATTCTCAGGAGATTATTACTGTGATTTCTCAGGATTTTGCCAACCGACTAGGTAAGAGTCTCCAAGAATTTTTGGCATTGCTGAAAAAACCAGATGAGTTAGAAAAGTTAAAAACTGAGAAGAATGTTGCAGATTTAGATATCAAGTATTTTGCTACAGTCACAACTAAAGTTTTAAAAAGATTGGGAGGGGCTTATGCTCGTTTTGCTGAAGAAATAGAAAAGTCTCAAGATGAAATTCCTGGTAATACTGCTACATCAAAAGATGTTAACTTAGACAATTTAGAATCATTTGAATTTACAGCTAAAGTTGCCACCATTGTTAAATTAAAGACTATTTTATTAGTTGAAGACGAACAAAATGTAATCCAAGAAGTATCAGAAAATTTATCGTCCCAATATGGCATTACTGTCAGAGGAACAGATAGTATTAATGAAGTTATTGAACTAGCAGAATTAGGTGAAATAGATTTGATTTTAATCAATCATCTGTTACCTAACAGTCGCTACCAAAACAGACAAGTTGATGGGTTGGAAATTGTCAGTATTTTGAAAGGTAATTCTAAAATTTCTCCTAGTCTACCTATTGTTGGTTTTTCCCTTGATAATGTTGCTGATGAATTTATTGAAAATGGTGCAGATAGTTTTTATTCTAAGCGAGAATTGTTGGATAGCAAAGATTATCAAAAGTTTGTTGATTATCTGCAAGAAATCTTTAATCGAGCTCTTGAAAATACGTCCTCGAAACTAGGAAAGAATTACGGTATTGCTATCGGAATTAACCAATATAACCATCTACCATCCCTACGATATGCGGTTAGAGATGCAGAGGTAATAAAAAATTACTTAGAGCAGCGAAACTTTAGTAAAGTTGACTTATTGGTAGATGAGACTTCAGTAAAAGTAAAGGAATTTTTGGCAGATAAATTTGAGCAGCCATTTCTATCAACAGAGGATAATTTGTGGTTTTTCTTTAGTGGCCACAGATGTAACTGTTCCTCCCTTCTTTATGGGCAAATATCCTATTACTCAAGGACAGTGGAGAGCGATCGCCTCTCGAACAGACTTGAAGGTAAATTTAGATTTAGACCCAGAACCCTCTCGTTTTAAAGAACCATACGAAGATATAGATAGATGGGAAAGACCAGTAGAGAGGGTAAATTGGTATGAGGCGGTAGAATTTTGTGAAAGACTTTCAAAACTAATTGGGAGAAAATATAGACTGCCAAATGAAGCAGAATGGGAATATGCCTGTCGTGCTGGAACAATTACACCCTTTTACTTTGGAGAAACTATCACAGGAGAATTAGCTAATTATGATGCTTCCGAAACTTATGCTGATGAACCAAGAAGACAACATAGAGGACAAACTACTCCTGTAGGCAAATTCCCTCCCAATGCCTTTGGATTATATGATATGCACGGTAATGTATGGGAATGGTGTGCGGATGACTGGCATGATAATTATCAAAATGCTCCTACTGATGGGAGAGCTTGGCTTGATAGTAATAAAAGGGAAAATATGAATAATAGACCTCTCCAGATGAATAATATACCTCGGTCTGAAAACTTTTTCAAAAGGATGAGAAATACAGTATCAAATATTTTTAATCAAAATGAACCAGACCCTAGCAGTAATGATAATGATGAACAAGAAAAGTATACTGTGCTGCGTGGTGGCTCCTGGAGCTACTTTCCTGATTTCTGCCGTTCCGCGTGTCGCAACTACATCAATAGGCGCGTCAGCTACGACTACTACTATGTTGGTTTTCGTCTTGTGTGTTCAGGCGGGAGAACTCTTTAACCCTTTACTCTTTTCCCCTTTTGCCCTTTATTCTATTTTCTTTTTTTTTCCGCCGTCAGGCGGATCGATTTTTTTTCAAATATCAAAGTTGTTAGGTATTTGAGAATGAACTAGGTTAACAAATGACAGAATTATCAATTATTCAAAAAACCTATGACTTAATCAAATATTACGTCCCGATAATTGAAAGATTTCCCAAGGTTCACAAATTCACAGTAGGAGATAGAATTATCAATCAGTTGTACAATTTATTGGAAGGATTAATTAAAGCCAAATATGCCAAAGAAAAATTAGACAATTTAACTAACCTCAATGTACAGCTAGACATATTACGTCATCAAACTAGACTATTATTAGATTTTGAATTAATCTCTTTGAAGCGCTATGAGTATGTTAGTAAACAAATTGACGGTATTGGAGTAGAATTAGGAGGATGGATTAAAAACCAAAGACAGCGAGAATAAACTTTAGTAATCAATAAATTCCATTCTTGAAATTGTATCAATTTTGAAGATATTATGAAGCGTTACGGGAACTTATACCCCCAGATTATTAAATTTGATAATATTTATTTAGCAGCTAAAAAGGCACAAAAAGGTAAGCGGTTGAGAGATAATGTTTTATAGTTTAATTACAACTTGGAAACAGAATTATTAAAAATCCAGCAGGAGCTGACAGACAAAACTTATCAACCAGGGAATTATCGAACCTTTCACCTCAGAGATATAAAAACTCGGTTAATTTCAGCAGCACCCTATCGAGATAGAGTCGTTCATCATGCTTTGTGTAATATTATTGTGCCAATATTTGAACGAACTTTCATTAGCGATACTTATGCTAATAGAGAAGGATATGGAACTCATAAAGCCTTAAGGCGATTTACAGATTTTGCGCGTTCTAGTCGTTATATTCTGCAATGTGATATTAGAAAATATTTCCCTAGTATTGACCATGAAATTCTCAAGGAATTAATCAGACAAAAAATTAAATGTCCAGATACTCTCTGGTTGATAGACACAATTATTGATAATAGTAACGAACAAGAAGAAATAATTAATTATTTCCCAGGGGATAATTTACTAACTCCAGTGGAACGAAGACATGGTTTACCAATTGGTAATTTAACCAGTCAATGGATGGCAAATATTTATCTATCAGACTTTGACCATTTTGTAAAAGAGCAACTCAAAGTCAAAAGATATGTTCGGTATGTAGATGATTTTGCACTTTTTTCTGACGACTATCAATTTCTCAAAAATTGCCAGATAGCTATTGAAAATTATTTAGTTAAATTGAGGTTAAAATTTCATCCTATCAAAAGTCAATTATTTGAGACAAAGTATGGGGCAAGCTTTGTAGGATTTAGAGTTTTTCCTCAAACAATTCGGGTAAGGAATAGTAATCTCCGCCGTGCTAGAAAAAGGCTCAAAAAATTGCAAAGAAATTATGCCCAAGGTAAGATTGACTTGGAAGATATTAAGCAATCTCTTAATAGCTGGGAAGCTCACCTAAAACATGGAAATACCTGGCAATTAAGACAACAGATATTCAGTTCCCTTGTATTTGCAAGGAATTGAAGAGGGGATAGGCGACCCCGACTGCGTGGCGGCTCCTGGAACAACAATCCTAATAACTGCCGTTCCGCGTGTCGCAACAACAACAATAGGCGCGACAACAACAACAACAACAATGTTGGTTTTCGTCTTGTGTGTTCAGGCGGGAGAACTCTTTACAGTCAGAGTTGGCAAGTGGGAATTTGTCAAGAGTACGCCGAAGAGTTCAGCCTATTCCTGAGATGTTGGTAACGGTGTCCAAAAATCAAACTGGGTTGGGGAGCTTGGTAGGGTAAAACTGAAGAGTTTTTCAGCCCCCTCAAATAATTAACAATTAACAATTAACAATTAATAATTAGTGAAAACTCTTCCAATTAAACGTCAAAGCAAAAGGTTCCGAGGATACAGGGAATATATTGATAAGGTTCCTCTAGAAATGGTATTAATCCCTGATGGAACCTTCACAATGGGGGCACCAGAATCTGAAGAGGGGAGCTTTTCTGATGAGAGACCCCAGCATAATGTAACTATCTCGGCGTTTCTAATGGGGCGTTACCCTGTTACTCAAGAGCAATGGAGAGCGATCGCTTCTCGAACAGACTTGAAAGTAAATTTAGATTTAAACCCAGACCCTTCTTATTTTAAAGAACCATACGAAGGTATAGATAGATGGCAAAGACCAGTTGAGCAGGTAAATTGGCATGAAGCTGTAGAATTCTGTGAAAGACTCTCAAAACTAACAGGAAAGAATTATAGACTGCCAAGTGAAGCAGAATGGGAATATGCGTGTCGTGCTGGAACCACAACTCCCTTTCACTTTGGAGAAACTATTACAACAGACTTAGCCAATTATCGAGGGACGGACAATGAAGAAATGAAATGGTCAGGCTCTTATGGGGAGAGACCGAAAGGAGAATATCGGGAACAAACTACACCTGTCGGCTATTTTGATGTTGTCAACTCTTTTGGACTCAGTGATATGCACGGAAACGTTTGGGAATGGTGTGCAGATGAATGGCATGATAATTATGAAAATGCTCCTAGTGATGGCAAACCTTGGTTAAATGGTAATGATAGTCGTTCACCGCTGCGTGGCGGTTCCTGGTTCAACAATCCTGATTTCTGCCGTTCTGCGTATCGCTACTTCGACGTTAGGCGCGACATCCACGACTTCAATATTGGTTTTCGTATTGTATGTTCTGGCGGGAGTGAATGAAGTCAGAAGTCAGAAGTTTGAAGTCAGAAGTTTTGGAATAGGGAAATATTGATTCGTCGGCGGGAGGTTTTGAATAAGTGAAATATATAAAAAAGGGTAATGAACCCGAAGATTTAGCAAAATTTAAAGCATCTGCTTGAACAGGAGAAAAAGTCAACACACTATCTACAACCATTCAATCATCATCAAAATCAAGATAGTCTTTAATGAAAGTTTTCAACTGTTTAAGCTGGAAACTATTTGCTAGTTGCAAAATCTCTTGGGCAAAAGCAGTAAAAGTCACATCCGATACTAGAAGCTCTTCAGCAACCTCCACAACACCTTGAATATCACCATCTTCTACTAAAGTTAGTAATTCTTCTAAGACTTCCATCGCTGGAGAAACAACCTCTTCACTATTGACCTCACTCACCTGAGCTGATGCTGCGGTCTTTTGCTCATAAACCCACTCTAAGTCGAGACACTGCTGTAAAATTTCTAATAATCTGTCAGTCTGTATAGGTTTGGGCAAAAATACATCCGCTCCGTTATCAATCGCCTCTAGTTGATTACTTTCAAACACACTAGCAGAAGAAGCGATCGCCACCACATCCTTCAACCTTTCCGAACTGCGGATATATTTAAGTAATTCATAACCATTCATTACTGGCATCATTAAATCAGTAATCACCACATCAGGTAGAGATACCATCATCTTTTCTAGAGCTTCCTTTCCATTTTTCGCTTCACTCATTTCAAAGCCAAGCATTTCTAACAAACTCACCACCACCGAGCGATTTTCCCAACGGTCATCAACAACTAAAATACGGTATTTTTCACCTTGATAACCCAATATATTTCCCTGCTTATCAGTGCTAGAAGCAGTTGCCCATTCTCGTGCTTCTGGAACTTCCATCTCAAACCAGAAGGTACTACCTTTACCTACTTCACTCTTTACTTCCAGTTGACTGTCCATGAGTTTGACAATCTTTTGACTAATGGCTAACCCCAAACCTGTGCCTTCTGTCTGTTTTTTGCGGTCGCCCACCTGTTCAAATGGCAGGAATATTTTCTGTTGTTGTTGTGGGGTCATGCCTACTCCTGTATCTTTAACTTCAAAGTTGAGGCGATATTGGTCTGACAATTTTTGTGCGGTGACGCTAAAGGTAACGCTACCAATATCAGTAAATTTAATCCCATTGCTCAGGAGATTGATCAATACCTGCTGTAGTCGTTTTTCGTCAGCGCAAATGCCTATAGGTAAATTTTTATCGGGGGAGTAGTAAAAATTTATGCCTTTTTGTTCGGCTCGAATGCGACATATTTCTGCCACTCCTTGGAGGAAAGAGGGAAAATGAAACTCGTTTACCAAAAGGTCGAGTTTGCGGGCTTCAATTTTGGAGAGGTCGAGAATATCATTGATTAACTTCAGTAAGTGAAGACCACATTGTTTGATAATATCAAGACCTTTGTTTTCTTCCTCACTCATGGTTTCAGAATACTGAAGGATTTGAGCATAGCCAAGGATACCATTGAGGGGGGTGCGGAGTTCATGACTCATATTGGCAAGAAATTCACTTTTGGCTTGGTTGGCTGCATTAGCAGTTTCTTTCGCTTGTTCCAATTGCCAGATGTAAGCTTGTTCTTCGGTCATTAACTGTTTGACACGGCAGATCAGTTGATTTAGGGATGTTGCTAATACACCTACTTCATCATTAGTTTGAACTGGTACTTGCAGATTGAAGTTAGAATCACGAGTAACTAATTGAGCAACATCTGTAACTGTTTGCAGTGGCTTGGCGATCGCATGGCTGGTATATAAAGCCAGAATCAAAGCGACTCCTCCTGAAAGGCCAAAGCTAAAAACAATAATTTGATTTCGTAGAAGTTGGGCATTATTTAAGGCTTGCTCGGCATCTATTTCTCTTTGAATTGCGAGCTGATAAAACTCTCCCATCAGATCGGGAGCTTCAATAAAAGCAACAAATTCTGGACTTTTAACCAAATTTATCAAGAGTTGTTGAGCAGTTTCTAAACCCTCAAGTTTCTGGGTTAGGGGTTGTACTGTTTTTGTAAAGGTAATTGCACGCTCCCTAAACTCCTCAACAGTTACTTCATAGTCTTCTAAAAAAGCTTGCAAATCTTCGAGGGTTGCTGGTTTTCCAGAATTATTGTGTTTAGCGAGCAAATCCTGAATATTTTGCAGTCGTTTGAGCAAAGCACCACTCTCTCGACGAAAAGCTTCAGGGTCTTGAAGGTAAGGAGCAAGTTGTTTAGCTGGGCGGTTGTAGAGAACATCAAGTTGCAGGGCGCTCAGAAGTTGGTTTTCGTAGGAGGCTATCTGTTGTTCTTGTTGTGCCTTGTTTTGATAGTAGTTACCAATCGCAAAACCTAATGCAGTTCCTGTAAATGCTACACTTAGGGCAATAGCATAGCCAGAAATAATTTTACTTTTGATGGACATAAAGTGAAGTTTAAGAAAACCAAATTTACTATACATAAGAAGCCATTTCAGTTATCAGTTATCAGTTATCAGTTACCAGTTGTCATAGTTAGTTTTACATCCCTGTTTGCTTGGATATTATCTTTTTCTTTTGGGTACAATACCCCGTCATCTACACGGTGTTTACAATTGGTTGGGATTTGAGTCCCCATCTACTTATTCCTCCTTCCTTCTTCCTTCTTCCTCCTTCCTCCTTCCTTCTTCCTTCTTCCTTCTTCCTCCTTCCTTCTTCACATCATCGGAATTTTGATTGTAAATGTTGTTCCTTCTCCAAATTGGGAATCGACGGTAAGTTTACCATTGTGCTTTTCTACAACAATTTGTTCGGCGATCGCTAGTCCTAAACCTGTGCCTTTACCAACAGGTTTTGTGGTAAACATGGCCTCAAACAAACGTTGTTTAATGGATTCGGGAATGCCTATTCCGTTATCTGCAATTTGGATAACGATTTGTCGATCGGAATTTATTTGAGTTGTAATTTTAATTTTGGGAACTCGATCGCCCAATTTTCCTTGGATGATTGCTTGATCGAAGGCATCAATTGCATTAGCAATGATATTCATAAATACCTGATTCATTTGTCCTGGATAACACATCACTGAAGGCAATGAGCCATAAGACTTAATTATTTTGATTTGGAGGCATCGGCATTACCTTTGAGACGATGTTGCAGAATAGTTAGTGTACTATCCAAGCATTCATGTAAATCTGCCAAAACTTTAGTTTCACTATCTGAACGAGAAAAGGTACGGAGTGAGTTTGAGATGTTTTTTATCCTTTCGACACCTAATGTAAAAGAGTTTAAAATTTTGGCTATATCTTCTAAGGCAAATTCTAGATCCAAATCCTCAATAGCTTCCTTTAACTGTAGTGAGGGTATGGGATACTCCTGCTGATATAGATTGATAATTTCAGTCACTTCAGCTATATGCTTTCGCAGTGGCTGAAGATTATTGGCAATAAAGTTAATCGGATTATTAAGTTCATGGCCAATTCCACACACCATTTCACCAAGGCCAGAAAGTTTTTCTTGCTGCACCAGTTGCACTTTCAGTTAAACAGTTGAAATTATTTTTCAAGATAGAGTGATGAGGTGAATATAAGAATATAGAAGATATATGAACGTGTTTTTATCCTAATACCGATTGCTATAATTTCATTGATCACCAATTATCTGATAGCGTAGCTCCCCCGGAGGGGGCACATGATATAGCCATCCTAGATAGAATATGAACATTAGCTACATATCAAGAGAAGTAACCCTCAGTATTTAGATAACCAACATTTGTTCAAAACCTATTTAGGAAAGCCATATAATATCAAATCCGGTTGAATAACCTCACTTCAATTTAGTAGTCATTAGAGGAGGCTAAACCCTTAAACGTTTAGTATTGCTAGAAATTTTACGGCGTTGGTAATTGGTAAGATGATTTTCTGGTAAGGGTGACACCCCTTGCCTACTCTGGTTAGGTATTCAGAGCTATCACAGGAGGATGATCCTTAAAATTTTATCTCTAGCTTAAAACTCAGACAAAGCCAGATTTTTCCAACTTCGGTCCTTCTTTCTTCTTTCTGCTATATTTTTCGGCGTTGCTGATTTGAGGTATGATATCATTCAGGATTAAGAGGGCGAGCAAAAAACTTTCTCCTTCTACTCGGGGTTTCTTATTCTTTGTTCCCTCCTGACTCCTGACTCTTGACTTCCTCTCCTGGAAGGGGGAGGGGCGAGGGGTTGGTTGACTCCTAAGTAATTAGGATTAATATCATACACGCGCTTCAACAACGCCTATTTTTCAAACAATCTCGATGAAATCATCAATACCGATCGCACTTCTTTCTACACCCTATAAAATAATTGAAAGTTGGTCACCACTAATGCGAGTCTCATTGCCTATCTGAGAAATAGTTAACTGCTCGAAAGTCAAATTGCCCTCTAAACCAATGATGTCTATTCCGTCTTCAAAATCAACGATAATACGGATTGATAGCTACTAATATCGGAGTAAGGAGTACCGTCACCATTGGGGTCATTTCCTAGTTGGTTGGAGCTATCATTTCGGCGGAATGTTAATAGTGCTTCAGCGGAGACGTTATACCATCTTTCCATGAAATTGCACTTAATATTAAAAATGAGAATAGTCAGTGTAATAAAGTCTGAGCAACAATTAATAATGACCCTGATTTAGATTGACTGACATCATATAGCTGTACTACATAAGTCCTGTAGTATTTAAGCGAACATAATATTTAAGAGTTACGCATGAACACTATTAGTAGTGGACTGTTTCATCTAAAATGGTGCATTAGAATAGCCAGTCAAAAGTTACTCTTGCTAAGACAAGCGATATAGCTGCCGCACTTGCTCCGCCAACGCAAAAAACAGACAACCAAAAACAAGCGATCGTTAAAAACAGACAGCCAAAAATAGACGTTCTGGACGCTCCACAACTAAAATAGTGGAATAGAATAGCCAGCAATATGAGGACAATAATTATGGGAAGAGCGTTAGCAAATGTAGTGAATGCGGTTTTGAAGCTGATAGAGATTTGAATGCTGCTATCAACCTGAAAAACTATGTGAATCAGTAGCTTGAGTTTCAAGCGATTTTAAGCCTGTGGAGAAGATAAGTTGCAGACTGCGGTCGGTGGTCTTCTGTGTTTGCGCAGCATTCCGCAGGAAAGCAGGAAGCTAGCTCCAAAGCTCATGCAACCATGTATGGGTAAGTTTGGGTAAGTTTAGTAGAACGGTTATAAGTTTTTGGCGTTGATGATTTGAGGTATGATATCATGTCCGGATAAGGTCTCGATAGAACTCCGTGACCTTTGCGCGACCAAAAAACTTTCTCCTTCTACTCGGGGTTTCTTCTTCTTTCTTCCCTCCTGAGTCCTGTAGGGGGTAATGGCCATTCCCCCCCTACGACTCCTGACTCCTAAGTAGGGTTTGCGCTCAAAAGTCTTATGGGTGAGGGTAGGAGACAGGAGACAGGAGACAGGAGACAGGAGAAATGGGAATTTGGAGGAGGTAGGAGTAAGAATTGCCCCAAGATTGTTCTGCCCAACTCTTGACCAAAATCCTGAATTTTTGAACCATTACCACCTAAAACCTCGCACCCCCTCCAGACCTAAAATTGCTCAAACTAATACCAGTCAATACTTTGATATTTAATCAGCAAACCCTAAGTAATTAAAATTAATATCATACACGCGCTTCACCAACGCTGATTTTTTTTATGTGGTTCATTGACCTGAAAACTGCTGTAAGCGTCAGCGTAACCCAACAATTATTTGACTGGAAGTGATAGCTAAGTGTTGATAGTTACAGTATATTTTGAACAAACACGGTTTGGTAGTGCGGGCATCTTGCCCGTGACAGGTGTACCTTATAGTAGCAGGAATTGCTGTATATTTGTTGGGTTTTGGTTTCTCAACCCAACCTACGCCTATTCCTTATACTTATTGAGTTTATCCTGTAGATAAGCTACGCTAAGGGTTTTTCAACCCAACCTACCTCTATTCCCTATTCCCTATTTCCTATATCAAAATGAAAGTTGCTGTTTTTAGTACCGAATCTTATGATCGCCAATTTATAGATGCAGCTAATACTGCTACTAATGTTAACCATGAGTTGATTTTCCATGAAACTAGACTGGAAGCAAAAACTGCTACTTTGGCAGCAGAATGTTCAGCAGTTTGTGTATTTGTCAATGATGATTTAGGTTCTGAAACTCTGAAAATCTTAGCGGAGCAGGGTACTCGTCTGGTAGCTTTACGATGTACAGGTTTTAATAATGTTGACCTACAAACTGCTGCAGAAGTTGGTATTAAAATTGTGCGAGTTAGTGTTTATTCTCCCTATTCAGTGGCAGAATTTGCTGTTGGGATGATTCTGATGTTCAACCGCAAGCTACATAAAGCTTATAATAGAGGGCGTGATGATAATTTTTCTTTGAATGGTTTATTAGGATTTGACTTGCACAATCGTACAGTGGGAATTGTGGGAACAGGTAAAATAGGCATCATTTTTGCTCAGATTATGCACGGATTCGGTTGTCATTTACTGGGATACGATCCTTATCCTAATCCTCAATTTGAAGAGATTGGCGATACTCGTTATGTAGACCTGCCTGAGTTATTAGCTAACTCTGACATCATTTCATTACATTGTCCCTTAACAGCAGAAAACCATCATCTAATTAATGCCAAAACTATCGCGCAAATGAAACCAGGAGTGATGTTAATTAATACCAGTCGCGGTCAATTAATTGATACAAAAGCTGCAATTGAAGGTATAAAATCTGGAATAATTGGTTATTTTGGAATTGATGTTTATGAGCAAGAAGAAAATATTTTCTTTAAAGATTTATCTGATACAGTTATTCAGGATGATACTTTCCAGTTATTACAATCTTTCCAGAATGTTTTGATTACTTCTCATCAGGCATTTTTCACTAAAGAAGCACTGAATGATATTGCTACTACAACCTTATCTAATATTACTGACTTTGAGCAAGGAAAGCCTCTCCAAAATGAGGTAAAGCTTCCTGAAAAAGTTCCGACTAAAGCATAAAATGGATACAGAGATATTATTTTAGCCTACATTACGTACTTCAACAGGTAGGGGAGCCATCAGATTAGCAACGTACAGGAAAAAATAATAGTGGTCATAATTAGTGATGCCATTTTAGAAAAAGAATGTTACTAACAATAAGTGTGATTAAAATAATTTACAGTAGATGTCCCTTTGACAAAAAAATAGAGTTTATGACCTAAAAACTGGTTCTGAAGAGATTCATTCTGACTCCTGACTCCTGATTCCTAATAAAGATGCTAATCATTTGTAGCAAAAATTTATCGAATTAGTATTAGACTTTTAAAAAGTATTCGATGATAGATAAGGAGATGTTTTGGTACAATTATGTCTCCATTGAGTTAGAACTTGTTCTCTGTAAACCCTTCGATTTCTTCGTTTATGAATAAATTCATTGTTATTAACAAAATAGCCCATACGAGCATTAACAAAACCATTATAGGCAATTTCTACTGGAAAAGTTTTCCAACCAGAATTGCTTCTATTGTTCCGCTCAAACCAAACTAATTTGTTAGTATTTTCATATCTACAAATATGAATTACTCGACTCTCCGTGCGGAAAAATGCCTCCTGAGATAAATTACGATTTATATTTTGGCAACTCGAATTATTGTAAGCAAAAGGAGGTTGATTATAATCATCATAAAATTCAGGTTGTGATGGTTTAGAAGCACCTTTACGGTTTTCATATTGACCATGTTTGAGGTAGTGATCGTAAGCAGACTGAAATTCTCCACGACGTATCGCATTTCTAACGTCAGGGTTCTGTCGCAAATATTCTTGCTCATCAAATATTTTGAAAGCTGGGGGGCGATTTTCATATTGCCCATATCTGACATAATGTTCATAACCAGACTTATATTTTCCTTGACGTACTAGCTGTGCAACATCAGGGTTTTGGCGTAGATATTTTTGTTCGTCAAATTCTCTGGTATAATTTTCTGCAAGTGCTAGGGGAGTGCTACAAATAGTTAGAGCTACTGCAGCGATCGCTACTATATTTGTTTTAATCTTATTAATATTAAGCATTTCTGAACACCTCAACTATTAATTGTTCTTAATTATTAAGGTATCTCCTGAGTTATATAGACTGTGAGGTATTTTAGGCAGTTAAAAATTTTTTTTGTGACTTACCTAACTGCCTTAACATCCTGTTTCCTTTACAGCGCTTTTCATTTGAGTAAACCAAAAAATATAGCAGGGAACAGGGGATAGGGAATAGGGAATAGGGAGAAATAATTGACAATTTATGGATAAGAATTGATTTTTTTTAATTTCCACCAGATGTCTAGTGAGATCATGTCCGGTAGCATCGGTATTGTATAGCAAAGGTAGGGAACAGGGAACAGGGAACAGGGAACAGGGAACAGGCAAGAATACTTAAGGGCAATAAAAAACTTAAATTTCCTGTAGATATTCACCCTTGGGTTACACAAACGCCCCCCAGCAGACATGATATGATTGTATATTATTCAGGATTTACGCAGCACAACGTATTTTCGTCATTGCGACCCATAGGGAAGCAGTCTCAAATCCTAGTTTTTCGTACTTCATGGGTAAGTCCTATTATTCTTAACCCCACATTTCGCACGTCAATTTGTAGCATTAAAAGTACTATATAAATCCGTAGCTTGGTCAGTATTTATACTATGCGAATCATCTCAATTACTTTTTCCGTTGATCATGCTTCCGAGTAAAAAATTTACGCATAAATACTTGCTATACATGATTACTCAATCACGGCAGCTATGATTTTCTTCTAAAATTCTGTCTCCTGTCTCCTGACTCCTGACTCCTGATTCGATACTACATTTTGTGGTGCGGAATGTGGGTTAACATTTACTACTCCCCTACTCCCCCACTCCTCCACTCCCTGACTCCCCCACTCCCTGACTCCCCCACTCCCTGACTCCCCTACTCCCTACTCCCTATTACCTGCCATAACAGTGCCAATTTATGAAGTGTCTACTTGTCGGATGATTCTGCTTTACTATTTTCGTAGTAACAAGGTAGATTAATCTGATATCTGAGATGGTTTGATTCAGATAGTGGCATATATCTATCACTATTTAGTGCTAAAAGTTCCTACAGTTAAAGCATAGAGTTAATCAAGGAATTTAATAATGACATCTAACACCTGCCTCTCCCAGTCTACCTCCTTTGCTGCTGATACCAATACAGATACTTGTAGTACTATTGCATGGCTTGACTTAGTAGCATCAGCAGTAGACAATTTTGATGGAGATGATTGGTTAGCTCTGTGTGGTGATATTGACAAAGGTGAAATCTACCGAGATTGGTTTATTTGGCAAGATGTAGATTTTTCTCAAGAGTGGGAAGCTTACGATCTGGCAAGCAACAAGAGATTTGTCGCAACAGATTTATCTTTACTCAAAGCTCATATCGATCAAATAGAAGATGCAAGAAGTGCAATATCCATCATGGAGTATAATAATTAGCATATCATGTATCTATACATTTTGATTTTTTTGTCGTTGTTCCGTTTTTAGGGTTAGTTAGTGCAATATAAAAACCCCTATAAGAAAATTATGCTGAAAAAACAGTGAGAGTGTAGGTATCAAGATTTACTTGTTACCTGCATTACTGAGTTTTCGTTTTGACGATCGCATTTTTTTCAAAACATTATCACTCTAATCATTGAAAAAATTCACAATTGACTGATGGGATAAATCACATACATTGAATTTATTTTTACATATTATCAAACTAGAGAGGTAAATTATTTTCTATATTAAATTAATTAATTTATTAAAGTTTCCTCACAGAAACACAACGGTTATTCTTAAATATGCAGCTTAACTAGCTGCTTTTTTTGTGTTTTCTGAAAGTTATTTTCAGAATAATAGCTTTTCTTAGTTGGATAAAGTACAAAATTTGGATTTTCTAGATCATCAGAAAATACAGAGATAAAAACGTATTATTACTCAATTATTAATATAGAAATTAGCGATCGCCTTAAATCCAGGATTATAAAATTTAGACCGGGAAAATCAATTTGTAATTTTCTCTTTTTCCTGATTTAATTCAATATTTGATATGATTATATACCGTAATTACTAGGATTAGGAAAAAATCATGGTCAAAGCTATTTGGAATGGTGTTATTTTAGCACAGAGCGATCGCTGTGAAACTGTCGAAGGTAATTATTATTTCCCACCAGACACAGTTAATCGTGAATATTTCAAAGAAAGCAAAACCCATACTAACTGTTTCTGGAAAGGTGAAGCGAGCTATTACGATATAGAAGTAGATGGTAAGATCAATAAAGATGGTGCTTGGTATTATCCCAACCCCAAAGAAAAAGCCAAAAACATTCAAAACTATGTGGCCTTTTATCCTCGCGTACAAATAGAAAGCTAGGGTAAAAATGTGTCCTAAAATCATTAAGTCTGGCCACAATTATTTCTCTTGTCCACTCTCCTTCTAGAAAAACAGTTTAGATCGAGTCAAATCAAAGCTATGACAGTTACACCCAACGGGAATAAAAAAATAATCCCGAATACCTACTGCAAGGTAGAGGAGACTAGAAACAAAGGGTGAGAAATAAATACTCTATTCAAAACTCCATAAATTTATTTATGGGTTTTTTTGTTCCTTATTCAACTTTAACAAAAACTATGTAACATTGTTGTCTATAACCCACATTCCGCACCACAAAATGTAGTATCGAATCAGGAGTCAGGAGTCAGGAGACAGGAGACAGAATTTTAGAAGAAAATCATAGCTGCCGTGATTGAGTAATCAATGATTGAGTAATCAATCAAGCAAGTATTTATGCGTAAATTTTTTACTCGGAAGCATGATCAACGAAAAAAGTAATTGAGATGATTTGCATAGTATAAATACTTACCAAGCTACGGATTTATATACTACTTTTAATGCTACAAATTGACGTGCGGAATGTGGGCTATAATTTTCTAGACATCAGATAAAGTCACTAATAAGGAATATGGTTTCTAACGGTCTCATCTTTATACTTTTTCTCATCTTTCTGATCCTCCTGTTTTTTGGATCTTCTCTCTAGAGTATCGAGCTTATCAGAAAAAATTAGAGGTTTATAGTATAAATCATGGTCATAATAGTTATGAATTAATTATATTCTGGATATTTAGCTTTAGATATAGCAACTAGCACTCAGCTATATCCAGGACACTTTTTTCCCTAATGTTATCTTGCTTTTACGGCGAGTTAACCTACTGAATTAATTGTATTGCAGGGATGTATTGCAGGGAACAGCGGTGCAACCCCCCGTCGGTGGTAGACGCATCTGGTATCGCACTCCTGTGAGGGAACAGTGAGAAAAACTTTTTCCTATCTAAGCTTCATCATCAACATAAGTCCTAACTATCCCGTTCTTTGTTATAAAATCTGATCAATATAAAATTTAAATCACTTTTTTGGACATCTGGCATTATAATATTAGACACATGACCTTCAAAGGATGTCCAGATGTTATCTCCAGATCAAGTTTCTCAGAACTCAGAAACTGAAACCATCCCCAGAATCTATCAAATTTTAGGATTTGAGCAAATACCTGAAAATATTTTGGAATTGCCCCAAGAACTACAAATAGTCAGTATAATTCGTCAGGGATTTTCCATAATTTCTGTGATTAAAGTAGCTGAATATTGTGGAATTTCTGAGTCACAAATGGCTGCTTTATTAGCAACTTCTGAACGTACTATATCTAGGCGCAAGAAAGATCAGAAACCTCTAGATCTTTCAGAATCAGATAGACTGTATCGTGTTGCTAGAATTTTTGCACAAACCTTAGATATATTTGAAAATTTAGAAATAGCAAGAGATTGGCTGAAAAAATCAAATCGTGCCTTGGGTGGCAAAACTCCTTTAGAACTATTAGATACGGATGCAGGTACACAACAAGTAGATGAACTTTTGAATAAAATAGAGTATGGAGTATATAGCTAATTATTCATTATTAATAGTTCATTTCTGTTACTCGTGAATAAAAAAATATATAAAGGCAGGTTTAAAACCTGCCCACAGGTGTTTTTTTTAAGAAAATCATTCAGGATTTACAAGCCGAAAAATAGTATAGATATTATCAGCATTTTTATTCTATTGATTCTGTGGCACTGTCAAAATGAATCAAAGAATTGAATACTTCTGATCATCAACCGAGCTTATATGAATCTTGAATAAGGAGTCAGGAAAAAAATTAATTAGTAGCTAGTCTGAGTCTTTCAATCATTTATTCCGAACCCTAAATTTTTCTTCAATTTTAGTAGTTTACAAGATAATAATTATGAGTTTAATAGTATGGCGAATCTCTCATAAAAAACATATTAATAGTGTTTTTAAAGCTGAAGCTTCTAGTTGTAGCAGAGGGCGTTGGAATTCTAAAGGTACATCCTTGATTTATACTTCAGCCACATTATCTCTAGCGACATTAGAAACTTTAGTCAGTATGGAAATAGAAAATTTTGGCAATATATTTGTATCTATTGGTGTAAAAATTCCTGATAATTTTCCGATTAAACAAGTAGATGAAAATTTATTGCCCCATAACTGGCGTGATACTTCTCCACCTGCCGTTTTAGCATCGATTGGAGATAAATGGTTAACTGCTAAAACAACAGCAGTTTTAAAGGTTCCTTCTGCTATTATTCCTCAAGAATATAATTATTTGATTAACCCTTTACATCCTGATTTTGAGAGAATTTCAATTTATCAACCTCAATCTTTTACCTTAGACCGCAATCTCAAAAGTATCGAAAAAAAATTATTGACGGAATCTTATACGGTAGTTCTAAATAAGTAATAATTTTGGCATTTTACCTCTTGATAATCAAAGGGATATCACAACCAATGTACTTATATCATGTCCGCTTAATACAACGATAATAAAGTTCTTAGGTTGTAGGTTGTAGGTGGTAGGTGTAAATTCAAAAGGGAACACTGGAGGTGGCAAAAATTTGGGATATTCTTTCTAGATCTCAGGGAGAAATTTTTATTATACTTAATCATCCGGACATGGTATTACATATTTAGGCCTTGCTGATTAACTCTAAAAGCCTTTATCTGTAAATCCTTTAATCTTTTTGATGAGAAAAAAGTGCAAGCTTTTCGCTCCAAAAAGCTGAAAATGTGAGTATTTTCAGCAAACCTAGAGGGAAAAATCTTAGATAATTATTCCTCCTGACTCCTGAGGACTGACTCCTACACAAATACTTTTTCAGCAAACCCTATTTAGGAGCATCTCTTATACCATTTCTTTGTGACACGCTTAATAATTTTTGCTCAGACTTTATTGCACTGATTATTTTCATCTTTTATTGAGTTTAGTTTCATGGAGAAATGGTATTAGTATTTGAAATAATAGAACTTATTGGATAGAAATTACTTTTTCATCTATATAATTATTTGTGTTACATTGGCAAGGGCTTAATATCAGGGTCATTTCATTCTAGATTTTGGCAATTAATTTATTGATTTTCAGACAGCGAAAGATAAATTTCCTAAAGCTGTAAATAACGTGGTTTCGTCAATACATAAAATGGCACAGTTTAGAATGAAACAGCCCTGGCTTAATATGGCCTTTTATTTTGCTTTATATCGTTCTAAAAATTAGTTTCTTTGCTAACTTCTGAAATTAGATTAGCGTTCAGTATAGATTATTGAAAAGATGCTAATTTTAGAAAAGAGTAAAAATGAAATTTCAATCAATCTCACAATCTTTTTTTTGAAAGTATGCACAATAATTTTGTCTTTGTTACTAGGAATAATTATTTCTGTCGTTGCTTTACATCTCCTCGGTGTAATTAATGGTTAGGAATTTCCATTGAAGGGAGTTATATCAAATCCGGTTAAACAGCCATAGAATGGTTAAGTTAGGAGGAGCCAGGAGTCAGTCCTCAGGAGTCAGGAGGAGAAAGAATTACAAAGATAAACGTAGTTATGGCGATTGAAGATTTTTTTTATGTCCAATTAAACGGATTTTATATTATTGCTTTTGTGGGAGGTAGTGGACTGGGTTGCTTTATAATTGCTTGGCTAATTGGCAAACAGACAAGAAAAAGATTAATTCATTTGGGTTTAATCCTGATAACTGTCATAAATTTGATGGCATTTATAACAGCTTACTCTTTAACTAATTATAAAAGTTCTGGAGGGTTTGGTTTCGGCATTCCTCGACCTATCAATTCTAGAACTCCAACTGATTTAGGACTGGAATTTGTCACTCAAAACATTCCAATTAACTCAAATAAATGGTTTAGAAACTTGGTTAATTCCAGCAGCTTCTTCTAAAGGAACGGTAATCCTTTTTCCGGGACAAGGAGCTGTTAAAGATAAGCAACTTCTCGCCCCTGCAAAAATCTTTCATTCTTTGAATTATGATACAGTATTAGTCGATTATCAAGGAGTTGGAGGGTCGAGCGGAAGTCAAACAACAATTGGAGTAAAAGAAGCGAAAGATGTAGCTTCAGCAATGACTTTTGTACGACAAATTAATCCAAATCAGCCAATTATACTTGATGGAATTTCTATGGGAAGTGCTGCTATTCTCCGAGCAGTTGCTCAAGAACAGATTGAAGCTAATACTATTATTATAGAAATGCCTTTTCTTTGTTTTTTGGACGCAGTGAAAATTCGGTTAAAGGATGCAAATATTTCTCCATTTCCCTTAGCAGAATTGGGTGCATCTCATATTTGCAAAAATACTTTTTTCCTATATATTCTCTATTTGCTATTCCCTGTTGCCTGTTGCCAGATGAACTGTTGCCTAAAAGCGATAAAATTTTGGCTTTCTTCAAAATTGAGATGCACCCGCAGAATTGTTAGTTTTTTGGGGAAGCATTCAACATGGTTTTAATGGTTTTACCTATAATCCAGTTTCTGATGCTAAACAGGTAAATTGTCTGACTTTACTGATGCAAGGAGAAGAAGATAAATGGGTAACATTAAATGAAATTAAGGAGTTATTCAATAATTTGAATAGTTTTAAGCAACTTGTTCTTTTTCCTAATACCGGACATGAATTATTGGTTAGTCTCGAAGGAGAAAAATGGTTTCAAAACCTAGAGCAGTTTCTCAAAAATCTAGAAAAAAGTTAATTTGTTGGGTATTATACCAGTTTGATAAATATTTGCTACAAATAGGTAGGCTATTTCTTAGGAGTCAACCCACCCCTAAACCCTCCCAGGAGGGGAAGTCAGGAGTCGTACGGGAATGGCTTAGATATCATTTTTGAGGTTGGAACTTATCTTTTTAGCCAAAGAAACATCTCCTTTAAAGTCTTTCTAATCACCCAAATTATTCGTAACATTCTTTTTTTTAAATCGTATTATCTAATACCATTTATCAACAATAAAAATAAAAATTTATGCCGTTCGGGAACTGAAGGAAATTTTTTAACTCAAATTTATAGGGATTGTAATCATAAATTCTGTATATTTTTCCTTTCGAGAATGACATTCTAGTTTTCCTTTATGTTTTTCGACAATAATTTGATAACTAATTGAAAGTCCTAACCCAGTCCCTTTACCAACTGGTTTTGTTGTAAAAAAAGGATCGAATAAATGAGAGAGAACTTCTTCACTAATTCCTCCTCCATTATCAGTGATACAAATTTGTACTAAATTATCCGATATTCTTTGAGTTTTAATCCGAATACAGCCGGAATTAAATTCAATTTTTTGAGAATTTTGATCATCTTTAATCGCATAAATTGCATTGCTAAGAATATTCATAAATACTTGATTAAGTTGTCCAGGATAACAGTCTATCAGAGGTAGTTGACCATATTCTTTTATGATTTGAATCTCTGGATATTCAGATTGAGATTTAGCTTTGAAGTGACTCTGTAAAATCATTAAAGTACTCTCAATTCCTTCATGTATATCGACTTTTTTGATTTCCGCTTCATCACAACGAGAAAAGATGCGCAGTGATTTGACAATCTCCCGAATTCGCTCTGTTCCCACCTCCATAGACTTAAGAATTTTTTTGAGGTCTTCTTGAAGAAAATTTAATTCGATCGCTTCAATTTCTGCTTCAATTTCTTGATGGGGATGAGGATAATAATTTTGATAGAGTTGAATTAAATTTAGCAAATCTTGAATATAATCTTTTGCATAAACAATATTTCCATGAATAAAGTTCACCGGATTATTAATTTCATGGGCAACTCCGGCAACCATTTGACCTAAACTAGACATTTTTTCACTTTGAATCATCTGAGCTTGAGTCTGCTGAAGTTCTTTTAATGTTTGCTGAAGTTCTTGTTTTTGTTCTCTTAATTTAGCTTCTGATTCTCGTAGCGAATTCTCGGCTTGTTTACGCTCTTTAATTTCTAGAAGTAGTTGTTCTTGAGCATCATTTAACTCCTGTAAAGTGCGAATTTTTTCCTGAAGTTGTTCTTCAAGTTCGTCAGTTTGAATAATCACTTGACCTGCCAATGGACGCAATAGTAAAATCATTCCACCTGCTCCCATAAAACTTAAAATAACTATGATAATTCCAATAGTAATAAGCTGATGATTAACAGAAGCATATAATTCCTGACGATCGATTTTAATAATAAGTCCCCAATTCACTTTTGAGAGGGGTTCAAAGGCAATTATTTGGCCATAATTCCAAAATGTAGGTTTGATAAATGTAAGTCCTGATTCTTGAATAACTACTGTTTTTTCCAAGGCTTTAATAATAGGTTCTGATAAAGTTTTAGTTTCATTTTTGGAGGATAAAAATAATTTTAGTTGTTGGTTTTGAAAAGTCCCAAAAAAAATTTCTCCTGTTTGACCCAGCCCTGTATAATCTCTGATAATTTTTTCTAAATTCTCAGTTTTAAATAAAACTAAATCTGTTCCCTGTTGTTGTTGATTAGAGTTAAAAATTGCTTGGCTAACAATTATATAAGATTGATGATTGAGGCGAATTGGATTGCTAATGTGAGAATTTTGAGAGTTCTGAGTGGAAAAATTCCAAAATTTTTGAGGGATAGGTAAACCAAGTTGAACTATCAATTGATTATTTTGATCAAAGCGAGTAATGCCAACTACATCTTGGCTCCGATTTAGAGCATCGCTCAGATAGTGTGTAATATTAGAAACAGCAGAAGCACGATTATTTAAGCTTTGGTTATAAGCTTCTAATTCTAGTCTTGCTTGGGTACGACTAGCAATTTGTACTGCAATACTTTTGACTTTTGAAATAAATTCTTCTACTGCCAAAGTTCGAGTTCTTAAAGCTGACTGTAAATTGCTTTCTTCGTTTCTTTTGAGTTGCTTATATAGAGGAAATATACTGACTATTGCAACCAGAACACTAATAGTAAATATTCCTGCCGCAGAATAAAATATTAAAAGTATTTGTAATTGTTTAGAATTGATAGATGATTTATTCATAGATAATTTATCATTTTCTTTGTGGGTTTAATACCCCACCGTCAACGGGGGTGTTCAAAATTACTTGGGGGAGCGAATCCCCATGTAATTTTCCTCCTGTCTCCTGTCTCCTGTCTCCTGTCTCCTTCTTCAATTGACAGATTAGGTGAGTTTTATCATGTATATAAATCATATTTTAGTTGTGCAAAAATATATGATGAAACTAGAAAAATTTTGTAAATTTTTCATAGTTTTTATCTATTTTTTTATTTTCAATAAATTATTGAAGATTGCTATAGCAGATCCACAAGTTCACCTATTTCCTGAAATTGTATTTTATGTGATATAATCTGCTTTTTTGCATTCTCGATAGCTATCTAATTCAGAATTTATTTATCTATATTTTTAACATAGAGTTTAAGACCCCCACGCTTATTTGAAGAATTAGTTGTGGGTTTTGATAACGGTTCTGTAGACGTGGAGCGACAACATTCAGTATCTCTCATCATAAACCTGATAACTGATACAGTATTTGAAGGAAAGGTTAGGACATATCAAAAGCTTAAAACTCGGATAACGCAAGATTTTTCCTTCTTCCTTCTCTACTAGATAACTAAAGCCTTCTTCCTTCTACTATACAGCGTATTTCAGGCTTATGAGATACAGTAACCATAATTTATAAAGCAGTTTTAAAAATACTGGGAGTCGATGAAATTAAGAAGTTTACCTAATTTACTTGCAATCTTCTGTAACTGATTTGATTCAATGTGCATTATTTGCAGTTAATCTTGACAGTATTTATGAGTAAATTATCAGATAAAATTAACATTATACCTCTGTTACTTATATAAAAAAAAGCCAACTTATCAAAAAAAAATGACCAATTTATATTTCCTAATCAATCAACTATAGCATTTCTCAGGTGAGTGAGGTACAGTTGTGATGAGGTACTGATAGTGTAGCTTCTCTGTAAGAGGCTAACCCAGTTCCTCTGTAAAAAGGCTAGCTGATAACTGATAACTGATAACTGAATTGACTTCTGTGAAATGGTATTATTTTCTGTTAGCTATTCCTTAAAACCTAGAACTTTGTACCTCATCAGTATTAAAATAGAATCGCTATACCGTTAATTGCTAAGTAACTAAAAAAAGCAACTAATTCAGCATTGGTGAATCAAGCTATGAAACCTAAATTTAGCCAAATATAAAATGCTTTTCAGTTAATAGTTAGGGCTTGCTGATTAAATATCAAAGCATTGACTGATATTGGTTTCAGCCTTTTTTTGCCTTGAAAAAGTGCAAGCTTTTCGGTCGCTCAAGCTCAAAAAGCTAGTATTTTGGGATGATTATGGCAGAAAAATAAAGGGACAATTTTTACTACTACCTCCTCGCTCATCCCCATTTCTCCTGTCTCCTGTCTCCTGTCTCCTGTCTCCTACCCCCACCAACAGACTTTATTCAGCAAACCCTAGTTAGGCAATTGCCATTAAAGCACAATCATAGCCACACATCACCAATGCTGTAATTCTATATATACACAAGCTTAATCGACCACTATTGCACTTGACTACCGTGAACTCTTGGATCTGCTTGACTTGCTTTAATTGGTGCCACTGATGTGTTAAATTTAGATCCTTGACCAACAGTACCATCGTATGGTAGTAAGTTCCCAGCAATTAAAGCCTCTATATTTGCTGCCATCACAGATTTTGGCATCTCTCCGATAGTCTGGCCAACCTCAGATCCATCTCCATCCAAAAATACAAAGTGAGGAATACCGTCTACTCGATATTTAGCCAACTCTGGTAACCACTTACTATTATCAACATTCAGCATCACAAAGTTGGCATTTTCACCATACTGTTGTTTAATTTCCTCCAATTCAGAAGCCATAGCTTGACAAGTAGTACACCAATTAGCATAAAATTCAACTAGACTTGGCTTACCATTACTTAAGGCCACATTCAGAGGTGTTGCAGCTTCAGCCATTTCACCCAAAGAGACCGAAGCAGTCTCCGTTCGTAATCCGATAAAAATGGTCACTGATAAAGCGATCGCTACCAACGCCACAATGAAATTTCTCAGGCGCGTTGTGAAAGGGGAAGTATTTGTAGAGTTAGATGGGTTTACGCTCATTGTCAAAAAATTAAAGAATTATTACAATTAAAAACTATAGCTATTAGTTTAACAATTGTCGCCTTAAAACAAAGAGCCTAAAAATTAATTCCATAATTAAGAATAAATAAAAACATCAAAAATCACGAAGGAAAAAATACTGGATTTTGACTTTTAGAAACAGTCTAATTATTCTAATTGGGGGACAGAACTATGAAAAAACGAGTAACTCTAACATTTCCACAACGTTCAATTCATATGCCAATTACCTATAGGTTGGCAAAAGATTTTAATGTTGCTGCTAATATTATTCGTGCTCAAGTAGCACCAAATCAAGTTGGTAAATTAGTGCTGGAATTATCGGGAGATATTGATGAATTAGATGCTGCTGTCGAATGGATGAGACTAAAAAATATAGATGTATGTTTAGCTAGTAGGGAAATTTTAATTGATGAAGATAGCTGTATAGATTGTGGTTTATGTACTGGTGTTTGTCCTACAGAAGCTTTGACTTTACAACCTGATACCTTTCGTCTCAATTTTATTAGGTCTCGTTGTATCGTATGCGAACAATGTATTCCTACCTGTCCAGTGCAAGCAATCTCTACTAACTTATAAATTTAATGTGAAACTAATACCTTTACTTTCTTTAATCCTACTTTTAATTACTTACACTATTTTAGGCTGGAGACTAGCTAGTACTCAAGCTTCTCAGTTATTATATCTAGCTATTATAGCTGCTATTTTTTTATTAGATATTATTTTAACTGTTCCTCTGCCTAATTTTAAAGAAATAATTACACCCTGGTTTCAATCTGATATTACGACTTTTATTTCTGTGATTATTTCTGCTTTTTTATTTGTAGTTATCATTAGGTGGGTTAGTCTTTCTGTCGATGCTTTAGTGTTAATATCTGCGGGAATATTGGTAAGACTGGATACTCAAGTTTGTGGCTTAAAAAATTGGCAGTCTTTTATTATTCTAGTAATTATTTCTCAAGCAAGTTTAGGGCTAGGAATTCTACTTTATACACTTAAATTTTAGCATAATCAATTAAACTCGAAAGACCTTAAATCTCACCTATACTCATGCTATGAAACAAAAAATATAGCATAGTGAGGCTTAAAAATCTTGATCTTTAGTACCATGGACAACTTCCGGAAATGTCGTTCAGCACCATTATCTATTGCCTTGACTTCAAGATTAGGTTCAAGTTTTAATATTAATCTTATAGGTTATATAGACGTGATGAATTATATCATGTCCGGATAAGAGCGTGATAGAACTCCGTTCCGCTTACGCAAACAAAAAACTTTCTCCTCTTCTTTCTTACTTCTTTCTTTCCTCCGAACTCCTAACTCCTCCATCGTTTTATTTATAAATATTCAACCGGATACGATATTATATGAAAGTTTAAGAAATTGTCAAATATATGACAACCAATAATAGTTGATTTCTGAGATAATAATAAAATAAGCGTTTAACTGTCCTTGCTCCCTACCTGATTGATGGTAGGGGTCTTTTTATGAAAATCTACAAAATTTCCATATATTCATCCCAGATATTATTTAGTTTCTACCAAATAACACTTTATTTGGGTTGGGCAAAAAACATCTATAATCAGATTATTTTTATACTAAAATCTTGGGATGAACCTTTAAATAACTAATTTACTACCGATGATTTTACCGCTTTTTTAACTTCTGCTAAGACTAACATAGTTAACTGTTCCGGAGTAGATTTAGGCTCTACATGAATATGAACATCTGCATTAGCATAAAGTGGCCGTCGTTCCTCCAAAATAGCTTGAAGTTTACCTAGAGGGTCCCTATCCTGAAGCAGAGGTCTAGTTCGATCGCCCTGTAAGCGACTATGCAATACCTCTATAGGCACATCTAACCAGACAACTATACCATGCTGTAAGTAGCTCCAGTTAAAATGGTTCAATACAATACCACCACCTGTTGCAATAGTCAAATTTTTATAACTAGATACTTGTGCCAATACATTTGTTTCCAACTGCCGAAACACTGCTTCACCATCATCAGCAAAAATTTCATTGATAGACTTGCCAGCAACTTGAGAAATCAAATTATCCGTATCTAGAAAACGATATCCTAAGTTTTGGGATAGCAGCTCTCCCACGGTTGTTTTACCAGCTCCCATCATCCCAACTAAATAAAGATTTACTCCTTGTAAAAACTTCTTATTACTAACATTCATAAATTCGTTACTAACATTCATAAATTACTGATAAAAAAACTATCATAAATAATAGACATCTCCGGAAAATAAATAAACCTTTTAATTAGAGCAAGCTAAGGATACGAAAAAATCACCTGAAAAAAATCCTTTTTCGTGGCTTTTTCGTAAAAATATCTTACCGAATAATTAAGATTTAAAGCCTCTTATTTAAAGGATAAAAAAGACAAAAAATTAACGCATAGCGTTAATCCTCTTCTTTTCAAGGAAAGGTGATTGTTAATGATTAATGATTAATTATTAATTATTCCCTACTCCTACAAAAAATCTATATCTTTTTCACCGAAAAATAAGGTCTGAAGCCTCTCCTTTAAAAGGGATGAAAAAAAAATAAAGTTCAATATTTAAAGACTCTGACTTTCCTGCGGAATACTGCACAAACAGGCAGAGTTACTGATAACTGATAACTGATAATTGAAATGACTAGAGGTCTAATGTTGAAAGAAGACTCCCGTTATAATCTTTGATTTAACGGTGATAGTATCAATCAATAAACAAAAGCCAAACTTATTTTGGGTCTTCTGACTGATGATCTTTGTCAGAAACTTGATCATCTTCTTCCTCTTGAGTAGGCATAGATGTATTTGCAGGAGGAGGAGTAATTATCCGATAATCTGCATCATAAACAGATTCAGTTTGACCAACACCTGAACTGCTACTATCACGATAACCATAAGAATATACAGAACCAGACCAAGAACCTGTTTTTGGGTGTTGTTCTGTTTCATAATTTTTAGTAGCACTTTCATTCACAGATTCCTGTATTTCTTCTGAACCTTGCTCCTCTGTGGTGCCATCCCAAGAACGATTCACCCTGGGAGGTCTTGGTTGCCAATCATCATAATTTTCATTTTTCTTAGCTGGTTCTGAATCTTTATTCAAGTTAAAAGAGCTTTGAGAATCTAAAGTTACTTGAGGTTGTGAAGCATCCCAAACTTCCTCAGTTCGATCTTGATGATGAGACTTTCTAGAACGAGGTCTAGCAGGTTGTAAATTCTTTTTTAACAAGTAATTTGAAAGTCCGAAAATACCATAAATCAACAGGTAAGTAATCACACCTGCAAGAAAAGCACCTAAAATCCATATAGACAAAGGTAGAGGTATAGATCGTAACCCCAAAAAAGTTAAAGACAAATTAGGGGACCAATTTTGCCAAGAAAATAAGGCCAACCCAACGATTATCAAGATTAAAACTACTAACAATAGTAAATTCCGAGATCTATTCATGGCCTATCCACCGTTTTATAGGAACACAATCTAAACCAAATTGGTCTAGGGCACGAGCTACAACAAAGTCTACCAAATCCTCTATAGTTTGGGGATTATGATACCAAGCTGGGATTGCTGGGACAATTCTTGCTCCTGCTTCTGCTAGAGTAGTCAAATTTCGTAAATGAATCAAGCTAAAAGGTGTTTCCCGAGGCACCAATATTAGTTTACCACCTTCTTTTAACTGTACATCTGCTGCACGCTCCAGTAAATCTGAGCTGAATCCAGCAGCCAACTTACCCACTGTTCCCATGCTGCAAGGAATGATAATCATCCCCTTAGTTCTGTAGGAACCACTAGCAATATTAGCCCCTATATCTTGCCAAGCATGACAACACAGTTTACCGTTACTTTCTTCTCCTGCTTGCTCTCGCCAGAATTTTTCTTGTCTAGCTGCTTCAGCAGGCATTTTAATATTTTGCTCTGCTTGCCAGACTGAGTAGGTAGCTTTTGACGCTACTAAATCAATAGTGTAATTGGATGCTAACAAAAATTTAATAGTTCTGACAGCATAAATTAGTCCTGATGCTCCTGTAACTCCGATCGTTATCGGTAGTTGCGGAGTAGAAACAGAATCATTCATTTTCAATAAATAATTTACAGTAGGTGGTAGTTATACCGTTTCACTCAAGTCAGAAGTCAAAAGTCAGAAGTCAGAAGTGATCTTAATCGAACTTAAAATCTGGCGTTGCTGAATGGTAATGATTTTTAGATTAAGTATCAACGCAAAACATAAGTTTTTCAATTTTACCTTCAGCTACTTACTATTACATTTCAGCAACACCGGAAAAAGAGGTGTTGCTGAAATAAGGAATGAAACTGGTGAGTGAGTAGGTATTAATAGTAAGTAAAAATAGCTTCTTTTAACTACTAGCTGCTAGCTACTAACTACTAAAAAATCACACAATCATTCAGCAACACCTTATATTTTCGGGTAGCAGGATACCCACCCCACTTATATTCATCCCGCCCTTCAGCAACACCGAAAAAGATAATTAATATCTATAACGATGACTAGGGGGTGAAAACTCATCATCATCAAAAGCAACGCTACCACCACCCACTGCAACTAAGTCAATTTGCTGGCGATAATAATCAACACTCTTGACCTGTACTTCCACCATATCCCCTAGTCGATACTGATTACGATTTTTGCGTCCCACAAGGGTTTGTTGTCGAGAACGATATTCATACCAATCATCTTTGAGAGAGGATACATGAACTAAACCTTCTACTCTGAAAGTTTCTACTGACTCAGAGGAAATTTCAATTTCTACAAAGAAACCGTAAGACTGCACCCCTGTAATCAAACCTTGGAACGTTTGCCCTGTGCGTTCCTTCATCAATCCAGTTTTAATTAATCCCTCCAGGTCTTCTTGAGCATCCTGTGCTACATTTTCTCGTTCTGTTAAATGTACAACTACTGATGTTAGTTGTGCTTCCAACTCTTGCTGTATTTCTGGAGGTAAAACATTCCAGGTGATTTTACCATGGCAAGAAGAATGACCTAGTTCTACACCTTCTTTGGAGCGACTCGAACGGCGATCGCGTCCTTCATTAAAGATGGTATGTAATACTCGTGAAATCAGCAGGTCAGAATATCTGGAAACTGGCGAGGTACAATGAATATAACCATGTTGCAATGCTAGTCCAAAATGGGGTTGAGCTATGGTACTATAAATAGCTGGTTTTAAAGTATCTTCAAGCAAGTATGCCAGCACTCTTTCTGATTTTTGTGCAGTAAATTCTTCAATAAATGCTTGATAGTCAGCAGGTTGCACGTCTTCTTCATCTTCTAGATATAACTCAGCTCCAAGATTACTAGCTAATTTAATAAATTCTTGAATGTCTCCTGGATCTGGAGTATTTTGGACTCGATAAATTGCTGGTACTCCCAGTGCGAGTAAGTGACTTGCTATTGCTTGGTTCGCTAGGACGATTAATTCTGCTATCATAGATCGAGCCGGAAATAGTTCGGGAACTATCATTGCTCCCAATTCTCCCTCATCATTGTAATAGCTTTTTTCATCTGGTAAATTTAGATCGAAACCACCTCTTCGTAATCTTGCATTGCGGACTGCTTGACTGACATGATTGAGTTTATTAATTGTATTCTCAATTTGATCTGAGGCCAGATTAGCTAATTCCTCTGTGTTACCATTAATGATTTGTTTCGTTTGTTCATAGCTAAGGTGAGCATCTACCTCGATCACACTAGGTTCAATTTCAAACTCAACTATTTGACCATTTTTATTGACCGTAATTAGGATCGATATCGCGAGTCTATCTTTTTCTGGTAGTAAAGAACAGTAATCACTTGATATTATCTTTGGCATTATCGGAATTACTGTATCCCACAGGTATATACTAATACTTCGTTTACGAGCTTCCTTGTCTAGTTGTGAATCTGGTTTAATAAAGTATGCTACATCAGCAATATGAATTCCTACTCGCCAATAACCGGAGAAAGTTGTTTCTATGCTCAGAGCATGGTTAATGTCTTTCTTATTGGCATTTCCAAAGGAAACTGTCAGCAGTTCGCGCAAATCTAATCTATTTTTTTGATCGGCCTTAGTCGAGTGCTTAACCAAAGACTCAGCTTCTTTGAGAACAGCATCAGAAAAAGACCGAGGCAAGTCATGTTTGCAACATACTATATCCAGATCGTCTGCTGCTTCTGCATCTGAACCTAGAATTTGAACTACTTTTCCTATTGGACGTTTTTCTCCCAGGGGATAGCGCAATACTTCGACATGGACGAGGTGATCGATGGCATTCGCTAGGTCAGGACTTTCTGGTACTAAGTCTAGTTCAAATAGTAAGCGATCGTCTAGGGGAACTGCCCGATAATAGGGTTCCCCATTGTGTCCATTTATTTGTTTGATTCTGGCTAACAAGGAGGGGTTAGCACGTTCTAAGATTAACTTTACTTCTCCTTCTGGACTCCGACGACGACTGCCTTCTTTGATGATTTTGACTAATACGCGATCGCTATTCCAGGCGTTACTCAGATGACTTTCTCGAATATAAATATCTTCAGTTCCTTCTGAGTCTTGTATTGCGAAGCAAAATCCTTTACTGGAACAGCGAAGTTTTGCTTCTACAATTGCCTCTTCAAATAGTCGTCGATAACGACCTTTATCTTTGGCTAAAACTCCTATTTTTTCTAGAGCATCCAAAACAATTTGTAATTTATGGATACTTAGATCGTCTTGACAATCTAGTTTTTTCTCCACTGCTTTAGGAGCGACTAATTTGTCTTCACTAAAGTTTGCTAGGAGTGTAGCGATGGAAAATTTCATGCAGCGTTTGATCCTTTTTTTTTATCAGTTCAGTTATCCTATAAATTAGTCTGCCTTGACTTTCTCACCTAGATAGTTGTGTTAATCAGCTTTCCCTAGTTAAATGCTTAATGGCCCTCTTAAGCTAATTTTGGCAAGACATTTACTGAGTAGAGTTATTTCATCGTAGACAAAACTGCCCAGCTATCTAGTATTTACCACTATCTTTGCTACTTTTTGTGAATGTATTAGGATAAATGGCTTGTACTTTTTTGTCTTCACCATAGTTTATGGGAAACTTATTCTTTTTTGGTGATTCAGGTCTATGGACGTGCGACTAATTTAATCGTTTGTTTATTCTATAAGAAAAGGTGACCAACTTTGGACTGTATTGTTTTTGACACTCCCCCGGCTGTTGGCGTAGCCTGCCGTTAGGCATAGCGCGGGGAATTCTTTGTTCTACGACCCAAGTTGCTGAGGCAGGATTTCTCCAACCTCAGTAGTGCCTGAATCTCCCAAAGCGTTTGACTCATTGAGCCAAGTTCCGATGTGCCCCATCGTACTTAAGGCCAAATTCAGGATATTGATGGCCGCATTGTGGTCGCGGTCTAGAATACATCCACATCGACAAATATGGGTTCGAGTGGATAATGACTTTTTGACTGTGGTGCCACAATTTGAGCATTTTTGGGTCCTGTATGCAGGATTAACCGCAACCGTTACTTTGCCAAACTTTGGCCCAAAATACTCTAACCATTCTTGATGCAGTCGCTCATGGGGGAAACCCCCAAGACCGCGCTGCATCGCTTTTCTGAATTGATACCAACCTGCATCATTAATAGACTTGGCGAGACAGTGGTTTTTCACCAAGTTCTTAATCCTCAAGTCTTCATAGGCTACCACATCGTTAGATCGGATGACGCAACGTGCCAGTCTCTTGGCATATTCTTCACGTTGCCTACTTATTTTGAGGTGTACTCGTCCCAGTTTATTAATAGCTTTCTGGCGGTTGGTACTGCCTTTCTGCTTACGAGAAACGCGACGCTGATAGAACTTCATTCGCTTCTCGCTTTTTCTGTAGAATCTTGGGTTAGGCTCTCTATTGTCTTCTGAATCGGTGTAGAACTCTTTGAGTCCAACATCTAAACCGACGTTATGCAATGTCTGTTCACTCTCAACTTTGATATCTACACTAATACAAAACTGACAATAATAGCCATCAGCTCGTCTGACCAGTCGCACCCGCTTAATCTTCTCAACTGGATAGAATGCTAAATCCCACGTCCCCATCAGTTTAAGCTTGCCAATCCCTTTTCTGTCGGTGAACTCTATGTGTTTAGGGTCTTGCAACTTCCAACCGGATGTTTTGTATTCGACAGAGCGAGTATTTTTCTTGAACTGTGGATATCCTTTCTTTTCTGGGATGTTCCTGTTGGAGTTCTCAAAGAATTGAGCAATGGCTGACCAGCACCTTTTTACAGATGCCTGACAAGCATGGGAGTTTAAATCTTTGACTAAGGGATACATTGCACGCAATTCGGTATTGTACCGATATAGCTCTTTCCTGCCCGCTCCTGGATTATCCATCCAGAACCTCAAGCATGAATTTCTGACAAATTGCCCCGTCCGGATTGCCTCATCAATACCAAGGTATTGATTCAGTTTTCCTTTGACTTTAAACTCGTAGACTATCATAATATATGAGGCTAGTTTTGGGAGGGGTATATTGATATTTTAACACATTCAGCTAGATTTCTCCAACGCCGATTGAGGTTCACCGTCCTTCTAGGACCTATCCCTTACCCATAAGTCTTGAAACCCTTGTAGGGAGCAGGGGAGCAGGGAGCAGGGGAGAAAGGAGAAAAAATCAATTTAGCTAAGTAAAACTACTGAAGTTGTCAAAAATAAAGTATTTTTCTATACATTTTTCTCCTGAAAAAGCCGATCCAATAACTATCCATAACTCGTCTATTTTGTCAAGCTTTGTGTTAAGAAAGATGTGGGTAAAGCATAGCTTCTAGAACAGGGCTTGAGACCAGCTTTTTTTGGTCAATGAAATAGCTCTGAAGTTTTGGGCAAATGTACTAAACTGGACTTTTAACTCGATCTAGGTTTCACTAAGTAGACAATTATGTTAGAACGTTTTCGAGCTTGTTACCCCACAGGTTCCTTAATCTCTGAGTTAATTACTATCCATAATGGTAAGTATGTGGTTCGTGTCCTAGTGCAGGTCAATGGTCAAACTTTGGCCAGTGGGTTAGGGGCGGCTGATACTGTGGAGTTGGCAGAAGACCAAGCTAGAAAGCGATCGCTTGCTATTCTTCCACTTGATAAATCTATTTCTACACCTCAAACTTCTGTTCAATTTTATCCTACTCAATCTGTTAGTCCTCCTCCATCTGTCAGTCCTCCAACACCACAGACTAATACTTATATAAACACTTCTTTAGAAAAAGAAATAGAGGAAGTACCACCAGCAATATCGAATTTAGATACTAATGAAATTCCTGATAGTTCAACTGTTTTGTCTTTAGATGTTAATGAGGTTCCTGATAGTTCAACTATTTCGTCTGAGTTGGAAGAATCAGATATTTATACCTCAGTAGAAAAAGAGGAATTACCAATAGTAGAGTCTAGTATTAACTATGATGATATTCCTGATTCTACTCAAAATTCGAGTGGCTTTGATAATAGTTGGTTAAATACTAAATATGGTACGGAACAGGAGGAGGAAAAGATTGATGAGGCGACAGAAACATTAATAAGCTCTGGAAATGATAATGATATAGATAGTGAAATAACTACATCAGAATCTATAGATTCATCAGTAGAAATAGCTCAATCAATTGATAATAATGATGAAAATTATTCACTAAGTTTATCATACGATGTATCTAATGAAAATGTTAAGATAGACATTTTGATTGATAGTTTAGGCTGGACGAAAGAACAGGAGCGAGATTTTCTCGAACAAAATTATCATCAAGAAAAACGCCAATTCTTAACACCAGAAGAATTATTTAATTTCCATCAATATTTAGATATTTTGCTTAAGGTTACAAAGGAAAGTAAAAGCCAAGGATGGAAGCTTAAACAACAAAAAGATTATTTAGAATATAGTCATAATAAAGAATCTTTGGAACAGTTAAGTGTAGATGAGTTACAAAGCTTTTTGGAGTATTTAGAAGTATTTGGTAAAACTACTAATGAAATTAAGCGTCTAGGTTGGAGTCCAACAAAAGGAAAAACTTATCTCAAAAAAAACTATGGAGAAGAAGGGCGTACACGTCTTTCCTTTGAAAAATTGCAAGATTTCTTACAACATTTAGAAAAGTTAGATACGCCTTGAAGAAATAAGGAATAATAAGGAAGAAGGAAGAAGGAAGAAGAAATAAGGAATAATAAGGAAGAAGGAAGAAGGAAGAAGGAAAAAATGGATGGGGACTCAAACCCCAACCAATTGTAAACATCCTGTAGACTGCGGGGTATTCAACCCAAAATAAAAAGACAAAAATTTAGTGATAATCAATAAAAAATTGGTTAATAATTAGAGGGGTTACGGTTATAAACTTGGTCAATTAAGCCGTACTCCATTGCTTCTGTAGCTGACATAAAAAAGTCTCTTTCTGTATCTTCTACAATTTTTTCTATGGGTTGACCTGTGTGGTCTGCTAAACAGTCATTCAGGTATTTTTTGAGGTATAAAATCTCCCTAGCTTGAATTTCAATGTCTGTGGCCTGACCTTGTGCTCCACCTAATGGTTGGTGAATCATAATTCGAGCGTGGGGTAGACTCATTCTTTTGCCTTTTGTTCCTCCACTGAGAAGAAATGCTCCCATACTGGCGGCTATTCCCATACAAATAGTACAGACATCGGGGCGAACGTGTCTCATGGTGTCATAAATACCCATCCCTGCACTGACCGATCCACCAGGGGAGTTGATATAGAGATAAATATCTTTTTCTGGGTCTTCTGAATCTAAATATAATAATTGGCCGACAATTAGATTGGCCAAGTCAGAGTCTATGCCTTCTCCTAGATATATTATGCGATCGCGTAGAAGTCTAGAATAAATATCGAAGGCTCTTTCGCCACGGCCAGATTGTTCAATAACGGTTGGAATCATATTTTTTAAGTCAAAAGTTAAGTGTCAAAATTTTTGACATTTATATATCTTAGCGATTCTGGTTGAAGTTTAGCAAATTTATTAGGAAGTCAGGTAGGGTTTATTAGTATTTCGGCATAATTTAACCAGACAATTGCAAAGATAAAATAGTGGATAATTTTTTTACTTTTCATTCTTATTTTGACAATATTTATAGATATTTTTTTGTTTGAAATTATTTTTTTGACATTAATATATTAAGGGCAATTATGGTTAAGTTTTAGCTAATTTATTGGGAATCAAGGTAAAGTTTATGGTAGTTATGCATAGTGATGGTATATGTAGCAATATAGTTAAGTTAAGGATTTTTTTGGCAGTTATGTAATCTCAAAAGCTACTCTAATGGTTCCATAGCTTATGAATTTTTATCTTATCTGTTTGCGCAGCATTCCGTAGGAAACTGTATTGGTATATGTAGATGAAAAATGGTGCTTCATAGGAGCATCTTGCTTCTACTGTTCTTCCCCTTGAGCAAAATAATTACAATGCACGACTACCAAGTTTATTAGTATTTAGACAGCAGATTATAATACAATGACAAAGCTAAAATAGTCCATCAATGCTAGAAATACAACTAAATTAATTAGTATTCCATAGACAGTCAGGATATAAGTTGATAGTTTGAGTTATTTCTTCTGTGATTAAATTGATGGTTTTAACCCATTCCTCATAATTGGAAACTTTATAGACTTTCATGCTATTAAGTCCGGTAGCATCAGTATTGTAAAGTAAGGGTAAGGAATAAGGAAGATGGAAGATGGAAGATGGAAGATGGAAGATGGAAGATGGAAGATGGAAGATGGAAGATGGAAGAAGACTTAAAAGGCTGAAAAAAACTTAAATTTCCTGTAGATATTCACCCTGGGGTTTACACAAACTTTGAAGAAGGAGACAGGAGACAGGAGACAGGAGACAGGAGGAAAATTACATGGGGATAGTCAACGAAGGGCCGCTCCGCGTCTACGCTCCCCCAAGTAATTTTGAACACTCCCGTTGACGGTGGGGTATTAAACCCACAAAGAAAATGATAATGTGCGGACATGATATGAAATGTTGTCAAACTTAAGACTTTTTAGTTCTACTTGAAAAAACTCTTTAAGGTAGAAGTTGGGAAAGATTTACTTTGCGAGTTTTCTCAATTTATACTTGTTCTTAAATAGCTATATTTTTTCAGGTATATCGGTAAAGTTAAAATGTTTTTACATCCAAATGATAGGAACTTTCAGAGGTAGTGTAATTTCAGTTATCGGTTATCACTACCTCCTGCAATAAGGAGGCTTGACATCAGGAATATTATCGTTTTTTTATCCCTTTAAAAAGGGGAGGCTTTAGACCACAATTTTTCGGTAAAGACTCGGATTATCTAATTGTTTAACTATCTCAATGCCTCGCTCTTCAGTAATTATATTTGTACCGCTTTTATATTACTAGATCGACTAGGTTAAAAATTTGGTGTAACTTATGAATATATCAACCTATTTATTGACTGTGATAAATTCACTTAGGTCTGAATCTATGATGTTTTTAATTTCCAGATAATTCTCCTCTCTAGTTTCTATAAACAAGATGCCAAAGATAGGATATTCTTTGTAATCTATCTTTCTTAACTCTAAGGGTTTTTCAAAATTTGCTAGCAATTTATCATAATTAAATGATGTAATCTCACTGACATTTTTTCCAGTAGAATTATCTAATATAACCAGACTAAATAATTTTCCCTCTTTTCCTTTTAAAATTTGACACCAATCTGGCTTTTTTTGATAGTAAAAATATAAGTAGAGGTTAAAACCATAAGCTAAGAAAGATAAATCTGCGGTAGTACACCAACCACCAAATTGAATGGGATTTACTTCAATAGGTAATAAAATACCATTACTATTTCTTCTCAGCTCAATATGTACTGGAAA
>NZ_JAAHGM010000009.1:0-24941 GCF_010692625.1 Okeania sp. SIO2C2 | reverse complement strand
GGTTAAAACCATAAGCTAAGAAAGATAAATCTGCGGTAGTACACCAACCACCAAATTGAATGGGATTTACTTCAATAGGTAATAAAATACCATTACTATTTCTTCTCAGCTCAATATGTACTGGAAAGTTTTTTATTTTAGCTAAATTACCAATTTTTTCGAGAAAATTTGTCAATTCCTCAAGGTTACTTTCAATAATTTCTTTGCATAAACAATAAACTCTTTGACTGACACTATTATCTGAAGAAAATATATGCTTAAAAATTCCTAGGATAACTGGTTTGCCAATGGAATTATAATAAGCATCTACAGCAAATTCTTCACCATCGATATACTCTTCAATGATCAATGAATTAGTATTTAATACACTTTCAGGATATAAGTTTCTAGTTGGAGCTATTTCCTTTGTGATTAAATCGATAGTTTTCACCCATTCTGATTTTAATATTACTCTCAAATCTTTCAATTGATCAAAAACTTAACATCAATCCTAAATATATCAACCTATTTACTGACTGTGATAAATTCACTTAGGTCTGAATCTATGATGTTTTTAATTTCCAGAAAATTCTCCTCTCTAGTTTCTATAAACAAGATGCCAAAGATAGGATATTCTTTGTAATCTATCTTTCTTAACTCTATGAGTTTTTCAAAATTTGCTAGCAATTTATCATAATTAAATGATGTAATCTCACTGACATTTTTTCCAGTGGAATTATCTAACTCAATTATACTAAATAACTTTCCCTCTTTTCCTTTTAAAAAATGATGTAATCTCACTGACATTTTTTCCAGTGGAATTATCTAACTCAACCATGCTAAATAACTTTCCCTCTTTTCCTTTTAAAATTTGACACCAATCTGGCTTTTTTTGATAGTAAAAATATAAGTAGGGGTTAAAACCATAAGCTAAGAAAGATAAATCTGCGGTAGTACACCAACCACCAAATTGAATGGGATTTACTTCAATAGGTAATAAAATACCATTACTATTTCTTCTCAGCTCAATATGTACTGGAAAGTTTTTTATTTTAGCTAAATTACCAATTTTTTCGAGAAAATTTGTCAATTCCTCAAGGTTACTTTCAATAATTTCTTTGCATAAACAATAAACTCTTTGACTGACACTATTATCTGAAGAAAATATATGCTTAAAAATTCCTAGGATAACTGGTTTGCCAATGGAATTATAATAAGCATCTACAGCAAATTCTTCACCATCGATATACTCTTCAATGATCAATGAATTAGTATTTAATACACTTTCAGGATATAAGTTTCTAGTTGGAGCTATTTCCTTTGTGATTAAATCGATAGTTTTCACCCATTCTGAATAATACCAATTTGAAAAAAGAATGTTACGGATAATAGGGGCAATTAAAATACTTTATAGGAGATGTCTCTTGGACTAAAAAGATAAATTCAGACCTAAAAACTTCTATTAAAGGCATTCATTCTGACTCCTGAGGACTGAGGACTGACTTCTAAGAAATATCCTAGCTATTTGTAGCAAACATTTATAAAATTGGTATAACTGGAAACTTTATAAACTCCCATGCTAAAAAAGCCAGTTATTGGTTTGAGTATAAATGGTAGTGGAATTTTATCAAATTCAATTCTTTTGAGGTCTTTTGTAGGTATCTCTCTGAAGTAGAAGTTGGGAAAGATTGATTTTGTTAGTTTCCGGAATTTATACTTATTCTTAAATAGCTCTATTTTTTCAGGAATCTCACTGAAATGTAAATGTTTTGATATCCAATAATAGGAATTTTCAGAGGTAGTGTAAATAGTTTGATTATCTAATTGTTTAACTATCTCATGTGAAAAATTTATCATTTTCTTTGTGGGTTTAATACCCCACCGTCAACGGGGGTGTTCAAAATTACTTGGGGGAGCGTAGACGCGGAGCGGCCCTTCGTTGACTATCCCCATGTAATTTTCCTCCTGTCTCCTGTCTCCTGTCTCCTGTCTCCTGTCTCCTGTCTCCTGTCTCCTTCTTCAATCTACTACCGATATTTGTAGCTTTTTGTGAGAAAAAAAAGGTAAACATTTAGTGTTAACCTCTCAACTATCAGCTTCATTACCGAAAAATTGTGGTCTAAAGTCTCCCCTTTTAAGCTATCCCTGATCAGGAACTCCTGAAAACCTTGTGGGGAGCAGGGGAGCAGGGAGCAGGGGAGAAGGGAGAAAGAATCATAGTAGATAGGAAAAACTACTTAAGTTATCAAAAAAAATGTACTTTTTCATACACTTTTTCTCTCACAAAAACCTTTGAAAGACTTGTACATAATTTGTCTATAATGTCTACGTTTTATGTGAAGAAAGATGTTTATAAAGCATCGCCTTTTAAGGAGATAAAAAAAGAGAATATTCCTGATATCAAGCCTCCTGATTCCAGAGGTACTGTTAACGCAGTACCTCCGGAGGAGGCTAACTGATAACTGAAATGACCCTATCAAATCATTTTGAAAGTTTATCCTAACTCTAAGCTAGTCACACCAAAAATATTTGTCCAATCAATATTTGGTTCTCGACCGGAATACATTCTGACACATTCAAAAACAGATTGCATTTGATAATTTTCAACTAAATTAATAGCTTGTTGATTAATATTAGGAACATCAATATAAACATTTTGATTATCCGAATAACTACACAAAGCTAAAAATAACTTTTCTGCTATTTCTTGGTTTTCGGCAAATATAGGACCTATCCTAAATCCTTCTTTTGCTTTTCTAATAACCCCATAGCCAACTAAATTTCCATCATTAATTATTCCATAACCTTTACCATTTGATTGATTAATCCATGCTTTGAGAAAATTAGGACGGTCGGCAGGAAAATAAAGGCGATCATAATTACAAAGTTTCTCAAAATTAATAGTCTTTAAGTCTTTGACATCTTGAGATATTTCACCAAGAATTATTCCCTGATAACGCAGATGACTATGAGCAGTTTTAAAGCCAGATTTACGGTAAGTATTAACTTGTTCCAAAACAGCATCTAAAGCAGCAGATTGATGATTAATTAACTTGAAAGCTTCCTGCCAAGTTTTTAAGCCAAATCCTTTTTTTCTCCATTCAGGTTTGACAATATAAATACCAATAAAATTAAAGTTTTGACTATATCTAACTACAGAAATACAACTTATTGGTTCCCCGTTTAATTCTCCAATTAAAAAACCTTGAGGGTCAGCCACATAAAAATTATTAACATCATCAATTCCAGGATCCCATCCTTCATTATCTGCCCAACTTATAGCTAATTTTAAGTCAGCTAGAGTCATTGGACGAACTATAAAATTATCTTGGTTAATACTCATTTTCAAATTTACCTAAAATATCTCAATTTAAACTTTTTTAAATAAGCTACAGTTAGAGCATTCAATCATATTGAATACCTGACTAATACCATTTATCAAAAACTTTTATACTCTATTTGAATCCTAAATTTTTGGAGACGGAATGCTGCATTTAGTTAAACCTTAAGAAACCAACCTCGACGATACATAAATTCAGAAATTCCCCACCAAAATAATACATTCACAATAGCAAAGACCAAAGAACCATTTAATGACCCTGCCCAGGATTGAAAAAAATGTTCATATATCCAAGTTTTGATGGTAGGAGAATTTTCCCCACTACTAATATTGTGATAAATTATCATTCTTGCCAAAAATCCAGAGGCTACAAATATAAAAATGGCATTTAATCCCATTACTTCAAATGGATGTCCCCATTTTTGCCAACCTCGAACTTCGATCGCTTCATAACAAGCGGCCAGTAAAATTAAAGCCCATCCGCAGGTAAATATTACATAAGAACTTGTCCATAAAGCTTTATTGATGGGAAAAAATAGTCCCCAGATATACCCCACTACTAAACAGCTAAGACCGAAAATGACCAGATTTAAGCTAGTGCGACTTTTGATTGGTTGATGGTTGAGCCATTCCCCTGCAAAGTAACCAATCAAAACGGTTACTATAGCAGCTAAAGTGCTAAATAGACCTTCTGGGTCGTATGGTTTTCCGGCCCACAAATGTTGTTGGGTAAGAATAAGGCGATCGATATAAGCAGCAAGATTTCCTTCTGGGGAAAGGTCGCCAGCGCCATAACCGGGAACGGATATTAATTGCATGGCTATCCAATATCCAATTAGTAATATAGCGGCAAGTCCATAAAGTTGTTTTCTCGAAAGGTTAAGGATGGCGATCGCTGCAAGGAGGTAGGCTAAACTAATACGTTGCAATACTCCCATAATTCTAATATTAGCTAAGTCGTAATTAGGAAAGCCGTTTAGTAGTAAACCTAAGAGGAAAAGTATGAGGCATCGCTGCAAAATTCGCCGATAAATTTGTGGAGTTGTTTGGTTTTTATCGGTGTATTTTGACAGAGAAAAAGTCATTGCTACACCTACGATAAATAAGAAGAAGGGAAATACTAAATCGGTGGGTGTACAGCCATGCCATTTTGCGTGAAGTAAGGGTGGATAAACATAATTCCAACTGCCTGGGTTATTAACAAGAATCATACTGGCAATTGTGATGCCACGAAATACATCTAGAGATTTTAGGCGCATTTTTTATTTCGGTTTTTATAGTAGGAAATTATACTACCTTGTTTTGATTATTCTTGGCAATACCAACTATTTTATTATTTATATTCAGTAAGTATTATATTTTTTATTGAGATAATTTTCAGTTTTCATATTGCTAGATAAATAGGTTGATTTATCCTTCAAGGAAAGGTATACTTTAGTAAGTAATAAAAAAATATTTAAGTCAATAACTTAGACATTAATAATTATTCTTTTTTGAGAAGGCAAATTTAACTATGGCTAGCAATAAAACTGGTATTGAATGGACGGACAGGACTTGGAATCCTACCACAGGTTGTGATAAGGTTAGTCCTGGTTGTACTCATTGTTATGCAGAAACAATTACAAAACGTTTTACTAATAATTTTCCTGAAGGGTTTGCTTTGAAACTTCATCCTGAGCGTTTGAAACAACCTTTAAGTTGGCGTACTCCTAGCCGGATTTTTGTTAATTCAATGAGCGATATTTTCCACGAAGATGTGCCTATTTCTTTCATAAAACAAGTCTTTGAAATAATTAGCAAAACACCCAGGCACATTTATCAAATTTTGACGAAAAGACATGAACGTTTAGTTGATGTAGCACCTCAATTAGAATGGCATGAAAATATTTGGATGGGTGTGTCAGTGGAAAGTCAAAATTATGTTCATCGTGTAGATTATTTACGACAAGTACCTGCTAATGTAAAATTCCTTTCTTGTGAACCACTTTTAGGTGATTTAGAACTTAATTTAACAGGTATTGATTGGGTAATTGTAGGTGGTGAATCTGGCAATAAATATCGTCCGATGAAAGAGGAATGGGTAAAAAATATTTATGAACAATGTCAGGCTGCTAATGTAGCTTTTTTCTTTAAACAATGGGGAGGTAGAACTCCTAAAGCTTCAGGCAGAATTTTAGATGGAAAAGTTTGGGATGAAATGCCGGAACTGTGGAATAAGCATCAAAAAAAATGGAGAATATACAAGGTAGAATCTAAGCGTAAATTCAGAAAATAAAAGATTAATGTTTCAATGGGAATATAACTTTTACTTTATCTCCAAATGTATTTTTTTTACGCTTAGATGGTTCTGCAATAATCTGACTTTTAGTTTCTAATTTTATTAGAGCATCTTTGTAATTTTTTTTGATATATCGTTTGCCTACATGATGTTGATTATAGATATCTATCATTGTAATTGTCTGACCCGAAAATTCATTTAAAAGCATATTTTCCAACTCATCAAGTGGTCGGGATAGTTCAAAAAGTAAAGGTTGATATTTTGTTGCAGGATTATACTCAAAAATTGGTACACCTTGTTCAGAAGATGAACTTTCCTTAGCCATAATTTCTTTCATAATTGAGTATCCTCGAATATGCTTTGATATGAAAATAAGATGATGGCTAGTTCTAGTTCCTTCAACATTTTTAAAGCAAAAAGGTAAGACATATCCGCTACCAATATTTTTCAGTTCTTGAGATATATTTTCAATGATATTTAATTCTCTTTCGTATGGCTGCATTTCTTTAAGTTCTTTTTTAAGCTGATTAAATCTCTGTTCACTAAACAACACTTTCATGTGTTTTTCTACTGCCTGATTTCCTAATCCCATATTTATTCTGTTGTAATTAAAGAATAAGATACAATCACAACCCCAATCTTTAATTACTGAACCTATTAGTTCACGAGATATACCTTTATAACCCCACGGATCGATAAAAAATAGTGTAGGTACTAAACTAATCTTTTGAAATACTTGAACAATTTCTTCTCCTACTTCCGTATTTAAAATTTGTGGTTGATATTTTAATGTTTCTATATTTTCGAGAGAGTTTATTGCTTGCTGAAGTGAATCTGTATTATCAGAGTTTTTATCGTTAAAAATAGTAATTAATCTCTCTCGCATATCTTCATCAGCAATAGCACGTTCTAAAATTAGTAATGGCGTAGATTTAGAACCATCTTGATAACGACCAGGCCCAGAAAATAGATCGATATATGCAATATCTTTGCCCCATTTTTTAGCTTGTGGTATTATGACTTTTGCCCAAGCCCAAAAATATTTAGCTACAATTTCAGTTTTAACTAAAGATGTTTCTCTAGATTCATCAAAAAAAGAATTATTTGTCATATTCCTAAACTTTAAAATATCTAGTAATTATCGCTCTATTTTAATACTTATTTAGATATTGTTCTTATTGGTAAAATTAAGTTTTTGTTAAACCCAGACAATATTTCCACTCGAATATTCTTGAACAATAAATTCCTTTGTTTGATATAGCAATCCTGAATAGGTTGTAACATTTTATCGTAGCGGTTTGCTCTCCAAATCCGATTTTCCCTTGGATTTGGAGACCATTTTTTTGCACAAATCATTTAGGATTTCTATAGCTGATAGCTGACGACTAAATGCTTTCTAGATTTGTTTGTTTAGCCACAACTTAAATTACTTTATTGAGGTACATTTTTATCATATAAATCAAACTCCTGTGGTGTTCCATTTAAGTCAGCGATAAATTTTTCATATAACCCTTGGTTACCATTTTCTACATCCCATACTTCATCCACCCAAGTGAGCAAAAAAGCTTCCATTTGATTAACTTCACCATCATCTTTTGTAAAAGATCCCTGACGCAATCTTTCTCTCACCCCATCACTATTAGAGAGAAGATGCTCTAAAATATCTTTAGATACAAAATCCAACTTATTTTCCACATGTGGGTAAGCTTCAAGAACTTCTTTGATTAAGAGGTCGAATACTTCTTTGTGAGTAATTTTTGCCATGATTAGGACTGTTTTTAATTAGTTTTGTTTAAGATAAGTTTTTTTGGGGTGCTTTCCCTATATCTTTGTCTTTTTTTAATATTCAACAGATTAGGTAATTTTGCTTTACTCTTATTGTTAATGTTATTTAAAATATCAAATCATGGGATATTTAGATAATATTTATAGCTTAATACTGACATGAAGATATAATTATTAATTGTAGTAGTATATAGAAAATATTTTCTCAGTTTTTACAGGGTAAGTATTCAGCTATTAGCATTCAGCATTCAGCTTTTCCTGTAAGGTTAGCTGACACCTTTTTTTTATAAGTTTTAATTCTGCTTGGATAGTAATTCCTCCTTCCAAGATAACGAGTTATAGCAGTTTTCATTAACATAGAATACAGCTATTAGGTCTGTAATTATTAAACTTCAAACATACTTATATTTTGTCTGTAGTCAACATGAGTGAAAACCGCTAGAATAACTCATAGTTGACGGCTGTTTGCGCAGCATTCCTCAGGAAATGCTTACTTGACAGGAACGTATTTTTCTTCCTTTAAAATATGAACAAGCTCAAAAGATTCTTATTAATCGTAATAATATCAGCTTTGATTAATCTGCCGCTGGTAGTAAAAGTTCAGGGTTTTACTACAGTAGATAACCCAGAGTTAGTAGGACTTTCTGCAGTCAGACTCAATGCTTTAACAGAAGATATTCAAAACTTTGTAGACACTGGAAAAATTGCTGGTGCAGTAGGTTTAATTGTCAAAGATGGCAAGATAGCTTATCGTCAAACTTTTGGGTTTAGCAATCTGGAAAAAAAAATTCCAATGGTAGAAAATAATATTTTTCGGATGGCTTCTCAAACTAAAATTGTCACTGGTTTTGCTACTTATTTATTGGCTGAAGATGGGTCTATCAAATTAACTGATCCGGTTTCTAAATATATTCCCTCTTTCGCTAATATGGAAGTTCTAGTACGAGGTAATTCGGGAAGTGGAAATGATTATACTACCACCCCTGCAAAAAATCAGATTACCATTGAGCAATTACTCAATCATACTTCGGGAATATCCTATAATTTCCAGAATCAACCAATTTTATTTCCCTTATTACAAGCTGCTAATATTTCTGATGGTCTTTCAACCACTTCAGGAACTATTGGCGAAATGGTAAATCGTTTAAGCAAAGTTCCTCTAGCTTTTGAACCAGGTACAGATTATCTTTATGGTCTTAACTCAGATGTTTTGGGTTATCTAATAGAAGTTGTTTCCCAAAAACCTTTTGATCAGTTTTTGGCAGAGCGAATTTTTACTCCTTTAGAAATGGATGATACTGGGTTTTTTGTGACTAAAAATAAATTAAATCGTTTGGCAGTTACTTATACTCCAAATGCCAATGGAAATTTAGAGTCTATAGGTGAGAAAACTAGAGAATTAAAACCTGGTTTATTTATTGATGAAGCTTATCCTTATCTTACAGGAGATACTTATTTTTCAGGAGGTGCTGGTTTAGTTTCTACTCCTAATGACTTTGCTCGTTTTTTGCAAATGCTACTTAATGGGGGAAATTTAAAGAGTAAAGATGGGCAGCAAATGGTAAAAATAGCTAATCAAGAAACCATTGAAACATTTCTCTCTATTCGTCCTGCAGATCGATTTAAAGATCGTCCTATAAGTGTGGGTTATAAATATACTAATGGGTTTGAAGTTAAGGATAACCCTGAACTTTCTACTACACTTAGTTCTGTCGGTAGTTTTAGAGGGGGAGGTTTATTTGGGACTAATTATTTTGCCGATCCAGAAAAAGAAATGATTGGTATTATTATGAGTCAAGTCTATCCTTCTATTTGGGAGTTAGCTGATACTTTTGAAACTCGTGCTTATCAAGCTGAGGTAATTAAGGAAAAAATGAACAAATAACTGGCATTTTATATTTATGGGATGATCAATAATTGGTAATTCCTAATACCGGAATATTTACTAGAACATTTACTACGGATATTCCCTTTTTATGGGGAAGTGTTGATTTGATTATCACTAGTTGAAGAAGGAGACAGGAGACAGGAGACAGGAGACAGGAGGAAAATTACATGGGGATTCTCACCCCAAGTAATTTTGAACACCGTGTAGACGGTGGGGTATTAAACCCACAAAGAAAATGATAAAAGTTGTATCATCAGAAATCTTATCCATATTGCTAAAGTTAGTTAACAAAAAGTATAGGGTTATAATATAGTATCTGGCAACAATTAATTAGCCCTGTCTTTTTTCAATAAGTTGTGCGGAAGCAGTAAAATTAATTATTCTATTTATAGCAGTTTTCACAAAAGTAGACTACAGAAATTTGACTAATATTGCTGCTATTTTTTATGAGCAGGGAAAAGTCGATGTAGCTGAAGCTTGTTATCAAGCTGTTGTTGATTTAATTCCTACTTCTGCTGATCCTGATATAAATTTGGGTTTTCTGTTAAGTCAACAGGAAAAACATGAGGAAGTAATTGAATGTTATAACGCTGCATTAAAGCAGGATAAAAATTCTGTTAATGCTATGGCAGGTTTAGCATAAATTTTAGGGAAAAAATCTGAGTGGGAAGCAGCAATAAAGCTATATCAGAAAATTATTAAACATAATTCTAATTCTGCTGATACTTATGCGCAACTAGGAATAGCTTTACGAGAAATAGGTAAATCTGAAGAAGCGATCGCTCAATTTCAAAAAGCTATAAATATTAATCATAGACATATTGAAGCTTATGCTCATCTGGGTTTAGCTTTGCAAGATGTAGGTAAAAAGTCTGAAGCTGAGTCTATTTTTGACTGCTCAGAATTAGTAGCTAAATACCAGTTTGCCAATGTAGAAGGATGGGAGAATTTTGCAGCTTATAATAGTGACTTGAAAAATTACATTGTTCGACATCCTACTCTTTTAAAAGACCGACCAGGTAAACCAATAAATAGAGGTAGTCAAACTTACGAAATTTTTACAGATAATACTTCCGTAATGGCAGAACTGAAGCAAAAAATTAATCATTACCTCTTTAATTATTTTAGTCGTTTCACTGCTAACTCTAATGATCAATTTTTCCATAATTTACCCTCAGACTGGAAGCTCAGTGATTGGGCGGTTATTTTAGAGTCAGAAGGATTTCAAAACTCTCATATTCATCCTGAAAGTTATTGTAGTGGCGTTTATTATATTCAAGTTCCGAATAGTATAAAAGAAAATCATCATGGCTCTGGTTACTTAAATTTTGGTACTTCTTTTCCCTGAGAATTGGATATGGCAAAAAAAGAGAAATATACGATTCAAGCAGAAGCAGGATTATTAGTAATTTTTCCTTGTTATTTTTGGCACTCTACTATTCCATTTACTGGAGATAGGGAACAAATTTGTATTTCATTTAATTTGATTCCTCTAGATAGGTAGATAAAGAAAAATATGAGGTTTGGGAAAACACTTCATCTTTTAGGTAGAGGCGAGTTTAAATATAAATCAATTTTCCTCATGTCTCAAATAAAATAATTATGGGTCTGGTTATTGAAATTTTCCTACTTCCTTTCCCTCAGAGTAAGACATGAAAAATCAACAGAAATATCTGATTCAGTCAGAAGCAGGATTATTAGTAATTTTTCCTTGTTATTTTTGGCGCTCTACTATTCAATTTACTAGAGATAGAGACCGAATTTATATTTCATTTAGTTGAATTCCTTGAGATGGATAAAATCTCAATATTTGGCAAAATACTAATCATCTATTAAGTAGGGGTGAGTTTAAGAAATCAATTTTTCCTGATCCTCTCTAACAACATAATTCTGGAGTAGGTTACTGAAATTTTCCTACTTCTTTTTCCTGAGAGTAAGACATGAAAAATCAACAGAAATATCAGTGCAGACTAGAAGTAGGATAATCAGTAATTTTTCCTTGTTATTTCTGGCACTCTACTATTCCATTTACTGAAGATAGTGACCAAATTTGTATTTCATTTAATTTGGAAATAAATAAAGAGGGAAAGTCTCCCTGAGAATAAGTGCCTTCTGCCTTAGAAGCAGAACCTCTGGACTCTATCTAAATTAAAACTTCGATCAGTTAAGGCGATAGCTTGACTTTCCTACTTCCTTTTGGTTAAGACTCTTGATATACTCTTTTTTAGTTAAGATGGAGAAATGTCGTGGATTTATCGCTAATTCCAGCCCAACCAGAACCAGGACTAATAAATGTCCTGATAGAAATTCCCGCAGGAAGTAAAAATAAATACGAGTTTGATAAAGATTTACAAGCCTTTGCCCTTGACCGAGTACTTTATTCTTCCGTACAATATCCTTACGATTATGGGTTTGTCCCTAACACCCTAGCAGATGATGGGGACCCCCTTGATGGAATGGTAATTATGGATGAGCCAACATTTCCAGGATGCGTTATTGCAGCGAGACCCATCGGAATGTTAGAGATGATTGATGGAGGGGACAGAGATGAAAAAATCCTCTGTGTACCAGACAAAGACCCACGCTACACTGAGGTTAAATCTCTCCAAGATATAGCACCTCATCGATTAGAAGAAATAGCAGAATTTTTTAGAACCTACAAAAATTTACAAAAAAAGGTGACAGAAATACTTGGTTGGAAAGATGTTGACCATGTAATGCCATTAGTAGAAAAATTCGTTAAAGCGGCAAGCAAATAATATTTCTTCCAGTATTTTTTGGAATTACAGAAAATTTAGCGGTAGGTTTTCTAGAGATTTTACTCAAATGAAAACCTACCTCTATTTTTTAAAAAGACCTGTTAACTTTTTAAAAATCCTGAACTTATGCCAGTTGTTGTTAGTGGTAAAACATGGTTGGGACTTTTCGCAATAAATCAATAAACTCATCTCTATTCCACTTTTGAGTTTGACGATGTGGCGAAAAAAAGTAAGAAATCATTCTTTCCCAAGGGTTTCTAAGAACGGCAAATTTATAAAGAGAACTAAAAAAATCGGCGTTGCACAGCGACGAATGATTTGAGATTTTTGATTGAATTGGATTGTGGATTAATCAATTGCCAGAATGATTAATTAATGGTTATTTTTGGTCAAAGTCTAAACTAATTTTTGGCAATATTATTCCATAATGTGCAACCCCAAAAAATCAGGTGACAAAACTTGATAGTAGTCAAGTAAAGACGAGTGTTTATGTATGGAAAAATTTTTATTTCTTACTTCAAATCTCTCTACACCATCTTGCAAAGGGTTAAGGCACACAATTTCGTCTTCAGAGTAATGCTTTAGAACATTCTGAATTGGGCGTTGCTGAATCAAGGTATGAAAATAAAAACTGAAGAATCTCAAATATTTGTCATTGATATAGTTTAGCAATCGCCAAAAAATACAAATCATACCCACGCATCAGCAACGCCCTGAATTGAATTACTTGCTGTTTTAGGAATGTGAATAAACAAAAACTTTTTTTGTATGGAAAGCATCTTTAAAACTGATGGAGTAAATATTTTTTTTGCTTGTTGCCATCCTCCGACCCATCTTCCCTATTGCCTACTCCCTAATAAATAAAACAAAAAACTATAGCAATCCTATTTAAGTTGTAATATTTTGGTGGTAGGGGCGAATGGCCATTCACCCTTACAGGAGTCAGTCCTCAGGAGTCAGGAGTCAGAATATGAAAGGTTCTCAGTTCAAATTAACTATTATAAAAATTGTCACAACCAATTTAGGGTTGGTATATTTAGATATATCTAATAATAAAAACTAAAATCAATTATCGAACAGAAATCATCAATTATTTTCTCCTACTCCCTACTCCCTCGACTCTAAAATTTCAGTAAATAAAGCTTCATAACTATTCAAAGCATTTTTAGACCCAAAATTTTCTTCTGCATATTTTCTTCCTTGCTGACCCAGTTGCTCAAGTTTTTCTGGATTTTCATATAATTCTACAATTGCTTGTGCCAAAGCTTGAGAATCTTCTGGAGTAACTACTATTCCACCACCACTTTCATTAACAACTCTGATTGCCGTACCTGTATCTGGAACAGAAGCTACTATTGGACGACCACTAGCAAGAATAACAGGAATTTTTGAAGGTAAATTAAAAGCAGTAACAGTCTTTTTCTGTATTACTAACCCAACATCAGCAGCAGATAACATTTCTGGTAATTTTTCTCGTGGTACTAAAGGGAGCAAAAGTACATTATCTGCTTGATATTTATCACAACACTCTTGTAATTGTTGACGAGCTTTTTCTTCCCCCAAAATTACAAAACAAATTTCCGATTTTTCCTTGAGACTAACAGCAGCTTTAACTACAGTTTCTAATCCTTGAGTTAGAGCAATATTCCCAGAATAAACAACGACAAATTTATCTTGAAGATTATGTTCCTCTCTAAATTGATTATTTTTATTTAGAGGTTTAATAAAATTCAGGTCTACCCAATTAGGAATACAAACAAGTCGGTCTTGAGAAACCCCTTGTTCAACTAAGTTAGTGACAAAATCTTCAGCAATAACGCTAATTTTAGCAGCTTTTAGATAAGCTAATTTTTCTACAGCTTGAGCTATACGTACTATCCAACTATCTTTTTTAACTAATCCAACTCTTACAGCAGCTTCAGAAACAATATCCTGAATATTTAAGACCACAAAAGAATTAGAAAATAATCCGTAAAAACTAACTGGTAAAGAAATTAGTATAGGAGGAGTCGTTGCAAAAATCACATCAGGTTTCCAACCATTAAAAGCTTGCCAAAGACTAGAAACAATAAAACTACCATCTAGCAATAATCGATCTAAAACCCCTGGTTTAGAACCTTTAATATGGATATAACTACGTTGGACTGTCACACCATTTAGTTCTTCAGTTAAAAAAAATTTACCTTTGTATTCATCATAAATTTTACGTTCAGGATAATTTGGCATACCAGTCACCACACGAACTTGATGACCACGTTTCACAAAACCTTCTGCCAGTTCCGTCATTAAGGGAGCAATACCAATTGGTTCTGGGTAATAATTATAGGAATAAATAAGAATACGCATAGTTTAACTAATTAAGTTAACATTTCGAGTATAACTAATGGAAGATAAAAGCCTGATGAATTGCTATAGAAGTCAAAGGAAAGGTGAGAACATATTAAAAGCTTAAAACTCAGACAACGCAAGATTTTTCTTTCTTTCTTCTCTCCTAGATAACTAAAGCCTTCTTCCTTCTGACTATATTTGAGAATTAACTATATCAAAATCTTTCTTCTTCCTTCTACTATATTTGAGAATTAACTATATCAAAAGAGGTTGACTGTGAACCTATCTCAGTCATAAGATTTTCACTAAAAACTCTAAATATTTTGAGAGTTAAAAACTAAAAATTAAGTTTTTCAAACATATTTTACTTAAACAAATAAGGCTGTTAAAAATAGTGGGATAGGTTTGTATATGTTTCAATCAAAAAACTTGATTTTTAGTTTCTTTATTTTCTCGTCTTTAGGTATTTAACAAAACTTCTTTAGGATAAGTAGGTGTTAAGTCCTGTTGCCGATCAAAGCAAAAATATCTAATCTAACTAATAGTTAATTCTCTCTGTTTATTGATCATAAATATACTTGATGCTAGTTGAGTTTATGATTAAAGTTAGAATCATCAGATTTATCAAGAGATGACTCAACACTATAACTATTTTCAGAATATTTAAGGCTAATACAGATAAAACTTAAATCTATAATCATTTAAACATATTGAGATTTAAAGCTAATATATATATTAGTGGAAAAAAGTTATAGATTAAGAAGGATCAGGAAAAAGTATAGTATTTTAATTCTTCTAATAAGCTCCACCACTTTTGTCAAATAAGATTCCCACAGTCTTAATAATTAACTTTATATCGTACATTAAACTCCAATTTTGTTGATACTTTAAGTCCAACCTAATAATATCTTCAAAATTTTTCACTTGAGAACGACCATTAACTTGCCATTCTCCTGTCATACCAGGTTTAACATCTAAACGCTGCCATTGAGGTACTTCATAACGTTCCACTTCATCAGGAGTTGGGGGTCTAGTTCCAACTAAACTCATATCTCCCTTCAGTACATTCCAAAACTGAGGTAACTCATCCAAACTCTTTCGCCTCAAAAAGCTACCAACTTTAGTAATTCGTGGATCATTTTCATTCTTAAAAATTGCACCTTGAGCTTGATTTTTGATTTTACTCTTAAGTTGTTCTGCATTTACACACATAGAGCGAAATTTCCACATTCGGAAATTTTTTCCCATCCAACCACATCGTATTTGACCAAAAAATATCGGACCAGGACTATCAAGCTTAATAAAAATAGCGATGGGAATAAACAAAATACCTGTAATAAATAATCCTACTAAAGCACCGACAATATCAATCAGACGTTTTACCCAAGATTTGATAGAAGGATGAGTAACAGGAAGTTGATTTTCTTCTAATTTACTATTGCTTTTGCTTTTAAATTCTGAATCTGGGCATTGTTCGATGATTAAAATTTTGTCTAGTCCAGTTAAATAAAATACCCCCATAACTAGAGAATTAACACCAGATAACAGAAACTCTATATTTTTTTCCCTTGCTATTTTTAAATTTGTTACTAGAGAACCAATTCCACAACTATCGATAAAATTAGTGTGACTAAAATCAATAATAATTTTGCCTATAGTATTTTCTGATTGGAAAAGTTTTTGGCAAGTTGATTTAAATAATTCTGCCTCTGAGACAGTAAAACGAAGAGGCAAATGAATGACAGGAGTTTTATCCCTAAAAGTGACTTGAATATCTGTTTCTGAGGTTTGGCTGACCATGAAATCTTGGTTCCTATTTTTTATGATTATAGTTTTGCTTCTACAAGAGTTTTTTCTGAGGTTTTCTTGGCATAATCAGTTTAAGAATTATGCTCAAACGATCATATAGAAATCACCTTAATGGTTGACCACCCTCTAGATTAATGATTAGCAATTGTTCAATACTAATGTATGAACTTAAGTATATTAATCTCTGTCAACTACCTTCAAGAATAGAAAATATTCAGATGGTATCAGCAGAAACCAAACTGCTTTTTCCGTTAATCTGTTAATCTAGTTATATCGCCATCATAACACCAAAATAACTAGGAGCAATTTGAGTGGGTTTTTACTCAGGGGCGAGTCTAGTTTTGACTATTTTACTACTACCCACCCAAGACTTCCTGTCTAGTTATAGATATTTTCAGAGCGTGAAGTTTCACGACTTCCTTTAACCCTGGCCTTCGCTTTAGCTGCACCGCGTTTGAGAGCTTGAAGCCGTGCTTCATATTTTGCCCTTTGTCGTTTTTTGGGAGTTTGTTCAATTAAAGTTTTCAGAGCGCTGCCCAGACTTTTATAAGCATTGGGAAGAGAGTAACCAAAACGAGTTGCTAAGGCGATCGCCTTATCGTCTGCTTCTATTGCCTCTTTGAGATTACGTTCTCCATTATTCTTCTGATAGAGTCTATACCCAGATACACCACACAAAGCTAAAGCTAGAACTAAAAGTAGACCATCCTGTACCCATAGCTCACCCACAGCACCCCCTAAACCAATAGCAAGGGCAGCCATTTCCCAACCATCCCTGGGAATTGTATCGTTTTGAATTCTGGCCACTTCATGCCAGAATAACAGGTTACGTTGGTCTAATGCTAATTGCTCCCAAAGTGTTAGGTCGATGGATATTTCTATTTGGTCTTTGCCTATTTCTTCGCTGCGAATGAGTGGAGGATTAACTTCAATGGACTTTTCTACCATGACCCAACTTTGTAATTCTGGTGGTAGTAAGCCTTTTAGACGCCTAATTTCACTCATTTCGGCTCTGGCAGTGGCAGTAGCATAAGATGTCATAGTTTGTTTGAGTCCTATAGATTTTTCAACACATAGTTATCCTTTATTTAAATAGTTTACCGTAAGATTTCAAACAGTATGTTTTCTACTCTTGCTTAGGGATATAGGAGTTAGGTGAAAATTCACACTTATTAAGTTACTTAGATTGTGAGTTTTATAGATAGGAATTTGGATTCATATAAATATAAATTATGGTTCTCTTGAAAAAGAAACTTTGTATTTAGGGAGAAAGTTTGCAGATTTGATTATGTTTAGGAGGAATAAAGTTAAATAATTTGAGATGAGATACCTGTCTGAAAAAGCTATCCGGCAACAAGATTTTGAAGATTTATCAGTCTAGTATGATTGAGTAATTACGCTCTAGAGTGTGATGAATAATTCCTGATTTTCAACAGTTGGAATACAAGGCGAGGAGAAAATAAAAAAAGTACAATAGTTAATGAAAGTCTTTACAAATAAGTGTTAAGCATAGTCTTCGACCGTAAAATTTTGATGCCTACTAATAATCTACAGTATTTGATCGTGGTTGAGGGGAAAAAATCAAATAATTTATAGCAATCATATTTCACTTGTAAGATTTTAGTGGTAATTAGGAGTCAGTCCTCAGAAGTCAGAATATAAAAGGATTTTGACCGATCTTATTTGATCTATCTTAATTGTTCTTAAATATCTCATAAATCATTCCTGATTGTTATATTTAGATATCTTTCTGGAAAAGCTATGAGGCAACTAAGAGCTTGAGTTGTATACAGCAGTTTTGGTGAGGAGGTGAGATACATTTTTACTTTACATTAAAATATATTCTCTTTTCTCTGTTTTCTTCTGGATATGTTACCTAATTGTCCATAATTTTGTACTTCTGGAAAGTTGCAGACTACTGTATCTAATCTTTTCAGTAATTAAGATTAATCTACAGTATTTGATTATGCTGAGTCGGAAAAAATTCAAGAATCCAAAATCAGGAGATATCTGTCTGAAAAAGCTATCAGACAACTAAGAGCTTGGAAAAGTTATATATCTCATCTTTTGAGTAATTATGATCTAGTGGTCTGTCAAGATAGTTGTGAGTACTAGCAAATCAAAAAAAAGCATTACCCAAAATCTAAAATTACAAAAATATATTCATCATTTCAAATTTGTGCAGATCACTATAGTAAATTAATTTGTGTAATGAATGATTCTTGGTTTTTGACAGTTAACAGACAAGGTAAAAATAAAATCCAAATTAATAGTACAGAGATTTATCAAAGTTTGTATTTAGAAATTAAACAAAGACTAGAACTAGATATTTCAGTAGTTCAAGTATTAGAGTGGATGGTTAATACAATAGTAGTTGCTTATGAAAATTATCAAAGACAACATAATACTGAAATCACCCAATTAACTACCGGAGCGCTCAATAATTCAAAAGGCAGATGGCATGAATTTATAGTTACTGGATTTTTAGCTAAAGTAGCCCTAAATTTTTATTTAGAATACAAAATACCTCTGATAACTTTCAGACTTCCTAGTTCAAGAGATGAAACTCAACCTGAATTTTTCAAGATTTTTCAAACCAAAGAATTTCAAACAAGTTATCCTCTGGAAAATATTGAAACAATTAAAAAAAGAATTTTTTTCTCAAGTCCTGATTATATTATTTCTGTAATTGAAGATGAGCAGCTTTTCCAGTCAATCCAGCCATACATAGAGCTACAAGCACAGCAACCAGAATATTTAGGAGTAGAAATTTATGATTTATTAAAAGGTAGACTTAAGGCTAGAGAAGTAAAAGCTTTTATCTCTGTTAAAGTTAGGAATTATTCAGTTTCATCAATCATCTAGGTTTTAGCTTTGAGAAAATCAGAAATAGCAAACTGAGATGGGAATAATTATATTTTGGATAGAGCAAATTTTGATACTATTTGTGGCGTTTTGTCAATGTCTATAATTACTTAGGTACTTTTACTTATGCAAAATTTGTTTTTTTGAGCTTATTTTAGCTTGCTGCAAATCGCAATATCTAGGATATTTTTAACGTAAATACTGGGTTGTAGCTTGATTGAAAGGAGGTTATTTTTGTTTTAGATATAAAATTAGCATCATACCTTAATGTTCAGAGTATGATACAAATCCCTGAAACAACGCAAGCTCGTGAAATATTTTGTAATAATTGAGAAAAAAAGGGATTTTGTTGATTTGCACAAACAATCTTAAAGCTTATTTAGATTAGTATAAATTATCTTTATCCTCTTGGCCTCAAGTTTTAATTTAAAGGTAGTTTGCGATCGCTTAAAGTAAGAAAAAATTGATAGATTATCAGGACTTACGCAAATACACTATATATAGCGTATGCTAATCTTAGTGATTGCTGACGCAAAGCTCTGCTAACGCTACAATATCTAGCATGGGAATGTTTTTTATTCATTACTGTATCGTCAAAAATCAAATATCTATCCCTAGTAGTTTCAATTTCTTCTTTGACATTTTTCCATATTTTTTCTAGTTTAAAATCTGTGAATGAGATGAAAATTGTCTCTGACTTAAGTCATCAGCAAGAATTAGTGACTATAGAAAATTATTACCTCATATCTAAGTCAAATAAAATCGGTAAATTCAGAAAACCTCCACAGAGGATTTTTGTCAGTCAGTGGTAAATTTTGACAAGATAAAAAGACTATTAAATAAGTTAATCTTTTAAATCACTATCAATGAGAATAGCAGCCAAAAGTGCAGGTTCTTTGCCATTATTTACCCATGTGTGATTAGTGCCTCGTTGAACAACAACATCAAATGGTTTTAACTGAACTTCATCATCATCTAGTAACAGAGTCACATCTCCTTTTAATAAAATAATATAATCTATTGTTTTTGTTTTATGCATTGTAGGATGTCGAGTTGTATCAACTCTGTCTTGAGATGCACCTATTTTGGCAAAACCTTCAGCTACTAACTCCTCAAGCTTTTCCTTTGGCACTCCTTCTGGAATAGGATTTATCGCAAAATACCTAAATTTGGTTCCTCCTTTTGAAGGAGACAAAAGTATATCAGTATCAGCTCTATCAATTTCATCAAAAGTATCTATTTGATTTCCATCAGTGTTCCATATTTCAAATAGTCCTCCAACTTCCTCGCCTATCGATTTTGCTGGGGGTCTGTCAATCATTATGATTGATTTACCATTAGCATTATGTCCCGTAATAATTCTTCTCAACCCTTTCATAGTTTTTCCTTTTGATAATTAATAACTCAAAGATTTACCGAGATATATTATACCCAAGGAAGTAATCAATTTTGTCAAAATTATCGGTATTTTTTTCTGGCAAAATTTATCGATAAAATGAGAATTACTTCCTATTTCTTCCCTCAATCAAAATTACTGGAGTTGCCAAATTATCTCCTGAGTTGCCAGTCTCAGAAAATTAGTAAATTCACTAAACTATCAGCAATTATTTTTCTGATGTAGTAAATTTTGCCCAAATTATCTGTGACAAAATTTGTGGATTAAATGATAATTATCTTCTATTTCTCCCCTCAATCAAAATTACTGGAGTTGCCAAATTTCTCCTGAGTTGCCAAATTATCTCCTGAGTTCCCAGTCTCAGAAAATTAGTAAATTCATCAAACTATCTGCAAATATTTTTCTGAGGAGTCGGTAAATTTTGGCAAAATTTTCGGAATTATTTCTCTGACAAAATTTGTGGATTAAATGAGAATTACCTCCTATTTATTCCTTCAACTAAAATTACTGGAGTTGCCAAATTATCTCCTGAGTTGCCAGTCTCAGAAAATTAGTAAATTCATCAAACTATCTGCAAATATTTTTCTGAGGAGTCGGTAAATTTTGGCAAAATTTTCGGAATTATTTCTCTGACAAAATTTGTGGATTAAATGAGAATTACCTCCTATTTATTCCTTCAACTAAAATTACTGGAGTTGCCAAATTATCTCCTGAGTTGCCAGTCTCAGAAAATTAGTAAATTCATCAAACTATCTGCAAATATTTTTCTGAGGAGTCGGTAAATTTTGGCAAAGTTTTCGGAATTATTTCTCTGACAAAATTTGTGGATTAAATGAGAATTACCTCCTATTTATTCCTTCAACTAAAATTACTGGATCGGAATTATTTCTCTGACAAAATTTGTGGATTAAATGAGAATTACCTCCTATTTATTCCTTCAACTAAAATTACTGGAGTTGTAAAATTATCTCCTGAGTTGCCAGTCTCAGAAAATTAGTAAATTCATCAAACTATCTGCAAATATTTTTCTGAGGAGTCGGTAAAATTTTGGCAAAGTTTTCGGAATTATTTCTCTGACAAAATTTGTGGATTAAATGAGAATTACCTCCTATTTATTCCTTCAACTAAAATTACTGGAGTTGTAAAATTATCTCCTGCGCTGCCAGTCTAAGAAAATTAGTAAATTCACCAAAGTATCACCAACTATTTTTTTGATAAGGCGGTAAATTTTGGCAAAATTATCGGTATTTTTCTCTGGAAAAATTTCTGGATGAAAAGATAATTGTCTCCCACTGCTCCTCGTCAAAAAAAAATTAGTAGAGCGAGTAAAACCCACCCTACTATTTCTACAACTAAAGTCTACAATTTAGGAATTTTTCCTACCCAAAAATCTGTAAATTAAACATTAGCTTCTTCCTTGACCAACTTATCCCAACCTAAATCTTTCAAAGCATGATTTCGACGCAAAGGACGAGTTACTAATTCCAGAATATCACGAGCATTTGTAAACCCATGAATTTGAGCAAAAGTAAACTCAACCGACCACTTAGTATTAATACCCCGTGCCTCCAAAGGATTAGCATGAGCCATACCAGTAATTACCAAATCTGGTTCTAATTCATAAATCCTTTGAATCTGATTATAATTATCAGGTTTTTCAATAATCTTAGGCAAAGGCGCACCCATTTCCTGACAAGTTTTTTCCAACATTTCCAACTCAGCCTTTTGATATCTTTTATCCATATAAGGAATGCCAATTTCTGGGCAAATCATCCCACAACGAATCAAAAAACGAGCCAAAGAAATTTCCAATAAATTATCTCCCATAAAGAAGACAGACTTACCACGAATTAACTGAATATAGTCCTCTAAATTTTCCCAAATTTGCTTTTCTCTTTCTGCTAAACCTTTAGGTTCTATGCCAAAAACAGAACATATTTTCTCAATCCAAGCTCTACTGCCATCAGGTCCGATAGGGAACGGCGCACCAATTAATTTACACTTACGACGACGCATTAAAGTAGCAGCAGTCCGACTCAAGAAAGGATTTAAACCTGAAACATAATACCCCTCTTCAATTACTGGTAATTCTGTGTAACGTTTAGCAGGTAACCAACCAGAAACTTTAATTCCTTGCTTCTTCAATTCCAAAGTTAATTGAGTTACAACTGGGTCTGGTAAAGAGCCAAATAAAACTAAAGGTGGATGCTCAACATACTCAGATTCTTCTGCAGCAACCTCCTCCTTTTTCTTGCCAAAACTTAATAGTTTTTGTATCCCACTTCGTTCTTCTTTTTCTGCTTCAGGTGCTTGATTGGGACAACGAGCTGCCATTGCTGCTAAGACAGTATCTTCCCCTTGAGTAAAGGCATAATCCAAACCATTAGCACGAGCAACCACAATCGGAATCCCAATTTCTGACTCTAATTTAGGAGCCAAACCTTCCAAATCCATTTTAATAATTTCAGTGGTACAAGTGCCAATCCAAACTATCACACTAGGATTCCGGTCGCGCTTAATTTGTAAACATAAACGTTTCAATTCATCATAATCATTTAACTTAGCTGAAATATCACCTTCTTCCAACTCAGCCATAGCGTAACGAGGTTCAGCAAAAATCATTACTCCCATAGCATTTTGTAAGAAATAACCACAAGTCTTAGTACCAATTACTAAGAAGAAACTATCTTCAATTTTTTGATAAAGCCAAGATACACAACTAATCGGACAAAAAGTATGATAATTACCAGTTTCACATTCAAAAGTTAAAGCTTCAGGTGCAACAGTATTAGTCATAAAAAAATACTCCTATTTATCAATAATTTTTTTGGGGAAAAATCAATGCTAATGCTAGTAAAAAGTCTACTTTTATGTAAGCATTTCCTACAGAATCCTACACAAACAGCCGTCAGTTATTAGCTATTAATATTGGGAAAGATCATAGTAATTGAGAAATTGAAAAAGCATAAAAAATTATTACCAAACTCTCTTTGCCCAACCTTAGAAATAATTATTCATTATTAATTGCTGAGAGCTGACAGCTAATAGCTGTTTGCGCAGCATTCCGTAGGAAATGCTTACTTTTATAGCACGACAAAAAAGTGTGAGGATCGTTGAAAAATCTATAAGTTGACAGATAATAGGTAATAGTTTTGAGTTAAGTAGATAACTGATTTCTAATCGGTATGTAGACATAGGCGTGAAAAAGATATAGACTTTTTGTAAAAGTAGGGAATAGGGAAGATGTTTTTAGCAAAAAAACACGGAAAATGATTTTTTGAGTTATTACACTCTAGTTTATAGCAAATAAAGGGCAAGTTTATTTTCTGGAGATGTCTATTGAAATATAGCAAGGAACGAGTTGGTGTTTGACATAGATTAATAGAGTTGTCGCTAAATAGATAGAAAAAATCGCTCAAATTAAGACACAGTAGTAATTCCATACGTTTTGCACTGGAAATTGCTAAAATCCTTACATGATAAGGGTTTAGCAGTTTTTTATAGTTATAAAGCGACAAGTCTAATGATGAACCGTAAAACAGAGAAATACTTTTCCCACTGTTGCCTGTTGCCTGTTGCCTGTTGCCTATTCCCTGCCATAGCATTGATAAATTACATTTTTTTGAACTGTGTTTTTTTTGAGTAAAAGAAATCATCCTTGATCCTAATACTATTTCAACCAGCACAGCCATATAAATCAATAGTTAATGTAACTTTTATATCTGCTAAAAATCAAAACATCGCAAATAAAACAAACCAGTCAATATCAATTTTCCTATTGTTTAACCGTAAACACTCAGCTATTAGCGGTCAGCGCTTCCCTACGGGATACTACGCAAACAGCAATGAAAATGAACCTAAATAGCTCAAGTTAGCTGATGCCTTTGGTTTTTCCCAGACTTTTAATTCTTGCTCAAGCTCAATCCTAATCCCTCCTCCAAATGCAATAAGCTAGGAAAGCTGAGAGCTGAGAACTGAGAGCTGACGGCTGTTTGCGCAGCATTCCGAAGGAAATGCTTACGTTTATCCCAACAACCCTTCAAGATCGTCATCATTAGAAGACTTCTTATCACCTGCTAAAGAATCTAGATCGGCCTCATCCAAATCTAGTTCATCTCCATCGAGATCGAAGTCCAAATCTCCCAAATCATCAGAAGACAAATCATCAAATTGATTATCATCTCCCAAATCGCTAAGATCCATATCACCCAGCTCATCCAGTCCAGACTCATCCAACTTTGCCGATGTATCTTCAAATGGATCGGGAATATCTTCTGCTACAAAGTCGGAGCTATCTTCTCCAAGATGGAGATCGTCAGAACCATCTCCATCTAGACCGCTGAGGTCAAGGCTAACCAAGTCATCTGCTACTTCTGCTGCGGACTCCATTCCCAAGTCCAAATCATCATCCACTTCCGAGTCAGAATCCAGTCCCATATCTAACTCATCCACTTCTGATTCTATTCCCAAGTCCAAATCATCATCCACTTCCGAGTCAGAATCCAGTCCCATAT
>NZ_JAAHGM010000089.1:15371-23900 GCF_010692625.1 Okeania sp. SIO2C2 | reverse complement strand
TGATTTATGGCCAGGAGCAGTAGTAGTTATGGATAATTTACCCGCACATAAACTAGCATCAATTGAACATAGAATTGAATCTGTAGGAGCTAAAGTCATAAATTTATCTCCATATTCTCCTGATTTTCATCCCATTGAATTATGGTGGTCACAATTAAAATCTTTTTTACGGAGCTTTTCTCCAACTACAGCAAAAATGGTTGATAGAATCATCTCTGTGGCAATTAACTTAATGAATCCTCAACATTTAAAAAACTGGTTTGCTAAGTGCTGTTACTGTACCTCATAACAACGGAAAGCGCTGTAAGAAGAAAGAGTAGTATAAGAGAAAGTTTTTTGTTAACTAATTATTCAGGCATGATATCATACCTCAAATCACCAACACCGCTAAATTAAATTCGGTAATCAGAGGATGGGTAACTACTACTCAACTCTAGTCAGTAAGGAGACATTTAAAAAACTAATAAATTAAATCCGGTAATCAGATGATGGGTAACTACTACTCAACTCTAGTCAGTAAGGAGACATTTAAAAAACTAAATAGTCTCCTTTGAAGCTAGAAGCTCGGTTTTTTCCATAACGTTATTAAACGGACATAATATTATAAGTAGTGATGTCAGTAATATTAATAAATATGGCGATCTAATCTGAGAAAAACAATTTCAACCCCAGCAAGCAAATTATAGCGATCGCTACAGAGAAGGATTTGCTTTAGAGTGCAAAGTCATTAAGCAAACCCAGAAAATAATTGCCATGGACAATATCATTATTCTGATTCCTTTTTATCATCATTTTGTCTTTTTCCTGTCAAATATTTTTACAGTTGAAACCAAAATGGTATTTAGTCTTTACCTACCTAATGACATAATCTATAGCAGTAGAGTTATTGGCTCTTATTTTTGTGAACCCCATCAAAATTAGTACGCTTTAACTATATATAAATACAGATGTCAAAAACAATGATATTAGTTATGATATTAGTGAATGTTCAACTAATCAAAATAATATAATTTCCTAATATTAGCGAGTAAAAAGTTATGAAATCTGATGTCAATAGTTTGCGCACCTGCCAAAAACAGTTAGTTGATTTACAAAATGAAAATGCTATTATTCAAGAACGTTTATATCAGTTGGAGCAAATATTAGATATTTTACCTGAAAACTTGATTTGTCAAAATTTGACGAACCAGGAAATATTTTATAGTAATCGTGCTTTTCAACAACTCAGCAATGAAAATCAAACAGAAATTTTAAAATTCAGCAGGGAGACAAACCATAGACATCCAGTAGAAAAAACTACCCAACTCAAACTAAATGATCATACAGAAGAACGCTATTTAGCTATCCATCAAATTCCTCTGCGTAATAGTCAAGGAAAAATTAGTTATTTAGTAACATTTTCTCAAGATATCACTGAATTGAAACAGGTTCAAAAGTCGCAACAGTTATTATACTCAATTATCAATAGCTTACCTCAAATGATTTTTTGGAAAGACCGCAACAGCGTTTTTTTAGGGTGCAACCGTTATGCTGCTCAAATTTGTGGTTTTTCATCACCTACAGAAATTATTGGTAAAACTGATTACGATCTCCCTTCGACCAAAGAAGAATCTGAGTGGTATCGGGAGTGCGATTTGAGAATTATGGAAACTAACACCCCAGAGTTTAATATTATAGAAACCCAACATCGTCCAGATGGTAGTCAAGCTTGGATCGAGACGAACAAAATACCACTCCATGACCAAGAAGGAAATGTGACAGGTATAGTAGTATCCATCGAAGATCTCACTGAGAAAAAGCACACAGCAGCACAACTACAAGAAGTTACAGCTTGTTGGCAACGTATTGCTGATAGCACCCCTGGACTTTTTTATCAATATTACCAATCTCCTACAAATCCTATAGGAAAATTTACTTTTCTGAGCGACGGTTGTGATGATATCTACGAAGTCGAACCAGAAGTTGCCCTTCAGGATAATAGTATGTTGTGGGAATTAGTTCACCCCGACGATCTCCCTACTGTTCAGCAGTCTGTAACTCAGGCATTCAAACTTGAAGCAATATGGCAAACAGAATATAGAATTACCACTCCTTCTGGCAAGTTCAAGTGGCTACAAGCAACTGCAATGCCATGCAAACAAAAAGATGGAAATGTCTATTGGGATGGCATTATTCTTGACACTACTGAACTAAAGAAAACTGAAGTTGCCTTGCGTCAGAGCAAAAAAAAATTAAGATATTTTTTTGAAAAGTCTCCTCTAGCTGCAATAGAATTTGATGCTGATTTTCGCGTTGTTGACTGGAATCATACTGCAGAAAAAATCTTTGGTTATAGCAAAGCAGAAGTCTTTGGTAAGTCAACCTCAGAATTTAATCTTGTTCCTCCCTCAGCTCAGGATGATGTAGCTCAAGTAATTCAACAGTTACTTGCAGGAACAGGAGGAACATTCAATATTAATGAAAACATAACTAAAACAGGAAAAATTATTATTTGTGAGTGGCACAATTTTGCGTTTTATGATGATGCTCATCAGCTAATTAGTCTTTTCAGTATGGCACATGATGTCACAGAACGCCAAAAAATTCAGTCTGAATTAGTCGAACAACGACAGTTACTCAGAACTATTGTAGATACTTTGCCCCAAGCTATTTTCTGGAAAGACTGCAATAGTATTTACAAAGGTTGTAATAGTACGTTTATTAGAGAAATCAATCACCAATCTTGCGAAGAAATTGTTGGTAATACAGACTATAATTTTGCCTTGAGTGAGGAGAAGGCAAGATTAGAACAACAGAGCGATCAAGAAATTATGTTATCTGGCAAACCACAAATGCACTTAGTTGAACAAAGACAGCTACCTAATGGCAATCTGGTTTGGTTAGATACTTGCAAAGTTCCTTTAGTTGATGAAAAAGGTAGAATATTCGGTATTCTCGGTACTTATGCAGATATCACTGAACGCAAGCGAGTAGAAGAACAACTCAAACAGCAAATGATGGCAATTGAAGCAGCAATTGATGGGATTGCAATTTTAGTTGATGGAGAACATTACTCATACATAAATCATGCTCATGTGCAGATTCTCGGGTACGATAACCCAGAAGAGTTACTGGGTAAAAGTTGGCAGATTTTATATGAACAGGAACAAATAGAACGTATAAAGAAAGAGGCTTTTCCTATAATTTCTCAACAAGGTTTTTGGCGGGGAGAGTGTGTTGCTAAACGCAAAGATGGTACAAAGTTCTTCCAGGAAATTGCTTTGACAATGACAGATGTAGGACTTATTTGTATTTGTAGGGATATTAGCAATCGCAAGCAAGCAGAAGCCAAAATCAAAGAGAGTTATAACTTATTAAATGGAGTAATTAATAGTACGACAGATTTAATTTTTGCCAAAAATTTACAAGGAGAATTTCTGTTAGTTAACACTGCTTTTGCCAATAGTTTTAATAAATCAGTTGAGGATATTCTTGGCAAGGATGATACAGCTATATTGCCTCTTGAAGTTGTACGAGAAGTCAGAGATAACGATCGCCAAACTATTAATAGTGGCATTTCAAAAGATTATGAGGAAATTGTGCCCATACAAGGTCAACTCAGAACCTTCCTCACGACAAAAACACCTTTTCAAGATGCTGAAGGCAATATTATTGGTATTGTAGGTATGACAAGAGATATTACTGAACTCAAGGGTACTGAACAAAAGTTACGAGAAAAGGTTCAACGAGAACAACTTTTTAACCAAATTATCAGTCAGATACGCCAGTCTCTGGATATTGAAACTATTTTAAATACTACTCTCAATAGAGTTCGGGAGTTGATGCAAACAGATCGATGCCTTTTTTCCTGGTATTGCACTGATGCAGAAGAACCTTATTGGTATTCTAGTAATGTATCTCAAATTCCAGGTTTGCCCGATATACCAGATAAATATCCAGCTTCAATATTCGGTTCGATCAATCAGAAGGCTTTGCATTTAGAAGTTATCAAAGTAGTTGATACTGACTTAGAACCAGATCGAATCTTTAGAAAATTGCTCAAATCAATAGGAATTCAATCTTTTCTGTCTGTTCCCTTTCAAAAAACATCAGGTCAAATTGGAGCATTAGTATGTCATAATCACACTCAGATAAGCCACTGGAGTGATACAGAAATTAGTTTACTAAAAGCTGTAGTGGAACAGTTAGATATTGCCTTGACTCAAGCAGAACTATATAATCAAAGTCGCAGCAAGACAAGAGAATTACAAACTACTCTCAAAAAATTGAAGCGGACTCAAGCTCAGATGATTCAAAATGAAAAGATGTCTAGCTTGGGTCAACTTGTAGCAGGAATAGCTCACGAAATTAATAATCCCGTCAGTTTTATTTACGGCAATCTTTCTCATGCTAAGGAATATACTCAAAATTTATTCAATTTGATTGAGCTATATCAAACCCATTATCCTCACCCACATTCTGAAATTCAGGAAGAAATAGAAGCGACAGAATTAGAATTTTTGCAAGAAGATTTACCAAAACTTTTTAATTCAATGAAGCTAGGAGCTAATCGTATTGAAAATATTGTCAAATCTTTGAGAAATTTTTCACGCCTTGACGAAGCTGAACAGAAACAAGCTAACCTCCATGAAGGAATTGATAGTACTCTTACTATTTTATACAATCGCATTAATAGGCGAGATCATCTTCCGGCAATAGAGATTGTTAAAAATTATGGTAATCTTCCACCAGTGGAATGTTATCCAGGACAGCTTAATCAGGTATTTATTAATATTATTAGTAATGCCATTGATGCTATTGAAGAAAAAGATGCAAAGCGGACTACCGAACAAATTAAATTAGAACCAAGTCTAATTGACATTTCCACTAAAGTTGTTGGTAAATTTGTACAAATGTGTATTCGGGATAATGGACCTGGTATTGCACCAGAAGCTAAAGAACATCTTTTCGATCCTTTTTTTACCACTAAGGATATTGGTAAAGGTACTGGACTAGGATTGTCTATTAGCTATGAAATTGTAGTTGAGAAACATGGCGGTAGCCTAAAATTTAACTCTAATCTTGGAAAAGGTACAGAGTTTGTGATCAAAATTCCGATGAAGCTCAGTAGTCAATAGCTAATAGACATCTCCAGAAAAGAGGGAACAGGGAACAGGGAACAGGGAACAGGGAACAGGGAACAGGGAACAGAGAAGAATAATTGATAATTTCTGGATAAGAATTGATTTTATTTTTTATTTTTGGAGATGTCTAATACACATCTGCGAAAAAGAATGGACTTTTTGCAGAAGTAGGGAACAGGGAACACTTAATATCATGTTCGGTAGAACAGTTATAATTAGGCTCGTAGTTTTGCTCTATCCCTAATATAAATATTGTAAGGGCTAGAGCAAAACTACAAACAAAAACTTTGTTATAAGTAATTATCCGTTAGTGCAGCTCCCCCGGAGGGAGGACATTATATAATATCATGTCCGGTAGAACAGTTATAAATAAACGACGGAGGAGTCAGGTAGGGGAGCCGTCAGATTGGCGACGTACAGGAGTCAGGAGTCAGGAGGGAAGAAAGGAGAAGAGAAGGAGAAAGTTTTTTTATCACTAATTATCCGGACATGATATAACTGTGGACAGGGAATAGATTTTCACGCCAAAGACACGAAAAATTATTTTGTAAGTGACTGTTACAACTCTAGCTTATGTTAAATAAAGAGCAAGTTTATTTTCTGGAGATAGCTAATAGTTAACTAATTAAGATTTTATGAAGATGGTATTAAACGTTTTCTCATAGATTCTGCACGTCTTTTCGCAGTATCATTGTTTGGGTCACATTTTAGTGCTGACTCATACGCTTCTAAAGCTTGAGCAGTTAATTTTTTCTTCTCATAAACATGACCCAAATTATTGTAGGCAGTTACATAACTAGGGTCTATTTTTAATGCTTCTTTATATTGCCTAATAGCAATATCGTATTGGTCTTTAGCAAAGTAAGAAAAACCAAGAGCATTATAAATTTTAGCAAAACTTTCTGAATTTTCTGAACCTTTTAATTTCAGAGATTTTTGTAACAATTCAGTTGCTTGAGAATACAATTTTTTTTCTAAAAATATACTGCCAAGCTGATAATATTCATCTATTGTTCCCTGTTCTTTTGTCAGTTTACTTTTCAAATTAGAAAGCTGAATTTCAGTTTTCCTTGTCTTCGCAATCTGGCGAATGACAAATATACCTGCCACAGACAATAATATCAGTAGTATTAATAGGTATAAAACTGGTAGAGTGCTATCCATAATTAATATTAATTTTTATAAGTAATAAGGCTAGATTTGAAATCTTATGGAGTGGAGTAGGAAGTAGGAAGTAACTGTCATAAAAATTCCCGGTTCCCAACTCCCTAAATCTTCTAGTTGATATTATCCTTTAGCTTGACTTGCTAATTCAACTACTTTAGCAAAAGTTTCAGGATCTAAAACTGCTAATTGGGCTAACATTTTACGGTTAATGGCAATATTAGTTTTTTTCATATTACCTATCAGTTGACTATAACTCATGCCCTGTTGACGAGCTGCAGCATTTATCCGAGTAATCCATAAACGACGGAAGTCCCGTTTGCGTTTACGGCGATCGCGATAGGCATTGCGTAACGCCTGCATAACTCGCTGGTTAGCTACTTTAAATAGTTTAGACTGTCTACCTCTAAATCCTTTAGCTAGTTTAAGAACTTTGTTACGGCGTTTACGGGCAACATTACCTCTTTTGACTCTGGTCATAAATTTTCCCCTAAAATTTTACAAATATGGAAGCATTAAACGTACATTTTCTTCATTAGTCTCATGGACAAGAGCCATTTTAGAAAGACGACCCTTGCGAGTGGAGCTTTTATGTTGCAACAGATGACTCTTAAAAGCTTTACGACGCATGATTTTTCCACTGCCTGTGACTTTAAAGCGTCTAGCTGCCGCCTTGCGAGTTTTTAGTTTTGGCATGATTTGCAGTAATTTTAGACACAATGTTTTATTATAGCACAAAAATTTGTTAAAATCAAATACCTATTTTATTGGATATGTCCAGAAAAGAGGGAATAGAAAACAGGGAACAGGGATAAATAATTGATGATTTATATAGGACTTAACTTTTTTTCTTGCTCTTAAGCTTCCTGCCTCTTCCTTCTTCCTTATTCCTGACCTTTGCTACCAGACATGATATTAGATTTGGACTTCAAGTTTGACCTAACAACAACCTTATGATAAAAAAATCAGACTAGACTACTTTGCGCTTCATTGATGAGCAAAGTTTTCTAATCACAATTACCGAAAAATTAAGGTATAAAGCCTCTCCATTCATGGAGAAAAAAGCGGTGGAGGGATGGCGAACCGCGTTTGCGGTAGCATTCCGTAAGGAAAGCAGCTCTGATCAGAGCTGCTTTCGGAGCCATATCCAATCGACTAAGAGAAGAAAAAAAATCCATCGATCCAATCCTCTTATTTATAAGAAGAGGTAATTCTAAATTCTAAATTCTAAATTCTTGAACCCCAAAGTAATGATACTAAATGTTTAGTCTTCCTAGTAAAATTGAGGCAATTTTATACCTCAAAGGACAACCCCTCTCCATTTCTGAAATTGCTGAAATTGCCAAATGTGAGCGTGGCCAAGTTAAAGATGCTTTAATCGAATTAATGTCTGAATATGCCCATCGACATACTGCCTTAGAAGTTATAGAAACAGAAAAAGGTTATAGTCTTCAACTCAAAGCAACTTTTGCTGAGTTGATAGAATCTTTGATTCAACCAGAGTTGGGAGTAGGTGCTCTGAGGACTTTAGCAGCGATCGCCCTCAAAGGAGGTATTACTCAATCAGAATTAGTAGATATTCGTGGTTCAGGAGTTTATCAGCACGTTCCAGAACTTGTTACCTTGGGGTTTGTTCGTAAACGTCGTCAAAAGGAATCTCGTTCTTATTGGTTACAAGTCACAGATAAATTTCATCAGTATTTCCAACTAGATCAACTTCCCCAACAATTATCACTTGACCTTAATTCTTTATCTAATGATGAAGAGGAATAAAATTTGGAAATACAAATAATTCTTAAGTAGGCAGAATCGTATCCACTCAATATAATAGACATCTCCTCCAAATGAGGCAGTAGGCAGCTTTGCTGTAGGCAGTAGGGAACCCACCCCTCGCCCCTCCCCCTCCCAGGAGGGGAAATAATTGATAATTTATGTGTGAGAATTGATTTGATTTTTGATTTTTACCAGATGTCTAATGGGATAGGCAATAATTATAACTGCCAAGGCCAATCAAAGGGATGATAGAAGAGCGAGCATATGGGTTCAATCAATAAGGGTAGCCAAAATAAGAATATTGTATGAACGAAAACGATTATTATTAAATCAATTTGTTGCAGATTTTGTTGTGAAGTTAAGTTTTGGTCTATTGTTATAAAAGCATCAAAACTTGATGATGCTAATTTTAACAACTCTCCATTTTTTATTCCTGCCCAACCTTGTTCTGGAACTGTTATTACTTGAT
>NZ_JAAHGM010000089.1:0-15271 GCF_010692625.1 Okeania sp. SIO2C2 | reverse complement strand
AGATTTTGTTGTGAAGTTAAGTTTTGGTCTATTGTTATAAAAGCATCAAAACTTGATGATGCTAATTTTAACAACTCTCCATTTTTTATTCCTGCCCAACCTTGTTCTGGAACTGTTATTACTTGATGATTTATGATTTCTATTTTGAGCTTTTTAGGTAAGCATTCATCCTGCAATATTTTCATAAGTTTGTTTCAATAATGTCTCTTGAGCTAACTTTAATAGAGAAACTGCTTGTTCTTGAGTCACCGTAGGAAAATCATCAAGAAAATCTGCTATAGTTTCTCCTGCACTTAAATAATCAATAAGAGTTTTAATAGGAACGCGAGTATTTTTAAAGACTGGTATACCTGATAATATTTCTGGAGATATTTCTATTAAATTATTACTCATAGTTTTTGCTCTTTTATGTTTTGATTTTTGTAATCCTTTTGAGGATAGCACAAAAAGTTGTAATAAAAAAGTAGCGATCGCGAAGCGGAACGGAGTTCTATCGCCTGTTTTATCTATGTCAAGATAGACCGATTTTTTGGTGTAGGAATTTCTCATCCTAATTCTTGAGCAGTTTCTATCCATTCTTGCATAATTATTTCTACATTTTGCAGTGCTAACTGATAGGTTTCTCCATCAGCAATACAACCTGGTAATTCTGGAAATTCTGCTATAAATGCTCTTGTTTCTTGACTCCAGTAGAGAATTATTTCGTTGTAGCATTAGCTTAATTTTCTAGATGATATTTGATAATAATTGCACTAATTTTTTTGACTTAATAGGCTTTTGCTTGTGAGTCTTTAACTAGATATGCGCTCTGATGTCGCCTGATGAATCTGTTTAGCAGCCATCAGTCCAGACTCTAATGCTCCTTGTAACCATCCTCTTGTAGAAGAGGTATGGTCTCCAGCAAAATAAATTTGTCCTTCAGTGCGACTAAGTTCATTAAATAATTTTTCCTCTTGGGATTTACTAGGATATGCCCAACCTCCCTTAGACCAAGGATCGTTCATCCAAGAATAACTGATGGAACTCACCTGATAATTAGTAACCCCAGGTAGAATCTGTTTCCATTGCTGTAGTAATTGAGCTAATCTAGCATCTGGGTCAAGAGCATCCATAGCTAGAGCTATTTCCCCTTTTAGATAGGAATGTAAAATCCCTGTTTTTCCTGGAGTATCCCAAGTGGGTTGCCACAGTTCTTCAGGGCGATCGCTTAAAAAACCCCAACCATTTAAACCTTCTTTTTCCCAGAAACGTTCAGGAAATTCTACAAACATTCGAGTAGAAGGGCGGTAGTTATAACCCCCAGAAACAGCAATCTGTTTTGGACGAGACAGTGGCGGATTAAAATCGATCTGTCCTAGAACTGGCAATGGTACAGTGCAAAGTACAAAATCTTCATTGTACTCTAGCCGAGATTTACAAAAAACCCGAACACCTAGAGATGTTTGCTCAATGCGAGTAACAGCATCACCAAGATTAATTTTTTCAGCTAGAGCTGTAGCAAAAGCTTGTGGCAATATATCTGAACCCTTGCTAATCTTAGTAGTTTCAAATATTGGGAATTGTGAGAAAGCTTTGGTTAACTCATCAGCAGAAACTAAAGTACGTTTACCATCTTTCAACCTAATGTAAAGCCTTCTCTTGGATAAAAAGGCTTCAGTTCTAGACCAAAATGTTGAACATAGGCAAGGGTAAGATCGTGATTTGAAGGGATTCTTGCTGCTCCTGCTTCTACAAAATGTCCTTCACTAAAATCATCGCGCAGGGTTAAAACTCTACCGCCTACTCGATCGCGTGCTTCTAAAACTGTTACTTTATGACCAACTGCTGCCAGTTCGTATGCTGCTACCAGACCAGACACCCCTGATCCTGCAACTATTACTTTTTGAGGTGGCAAACCTGATTCTAATGCTCCTGGAGTTCTTGAGTTTCTGGATTTAACTTGAGCACAAGCTTTTGTACCAACAAAAGTTAAGCCACCAAGCAATAAAAATTTACGGCGATTAAGTTTCAACATAATAGTTACTGTATAATAGACATTGGTCTGAGAGTGCAGGAGGAAATGAAAAATTTGCAGACTTGGAATTAGAGATATTCTCATGCTGCGCGATCGCTCAACTATTAACCTCTTCCTATCTATAGTTATTGAATATAAATAACATTACCTTGATTCAAACTTTCTAAAGCTTTATTTACTTCAATAATTAAAGGTTTCAACGTTGCCAGACGGTGATCTTTAGCAATTAAAACGATTATTATTAAATCAATTTCCTGAAGATTTTGTTGTGAAGTTAAGTTTTGGTCTATTGTTATAAAAGCATCAAAACTTGATGATGCTAATTTTAACAACTCTCCATTTTTTATTCCTGCCCAACCTTGTTCTGGAACTGTTATTACTTGATGATTTATGATTTCTATTTTGAGCTTTTTAGGTAAGCATTCATCCTGCAATATTTTCATAAGTTTGTTTCAATAATGTCTCTTGAGCTAACTTTAATAGAGAAACTGCTTGTTCTTGAGTCACCGTAGGAAAATCATCAAGAAAATCTGCTATAGTTTCTCCTGCACTTAAATAATCAATAAGAGTTTTAATAGGAACGCGAGTATTTTTAAAGACTGGTATACCTGATAATATTTCTGGAGATATTTCTATTAAATTATTACTCATAGTTTTTGCTCTTTTATGTTTTGATTTTTGTAATCCTTTTGAGGATAGCACAAAAAGTTGTAATAAAAAAGTAGCGATCGCGAAGCGGAACGGAGTTCTATCGCCTGTTTTATCTATGTCAAGATAGACCGAATTTTTGGTGTAGGAATTTATCGTCCTAATTCTTGAGCAGTTTCTATCCATTCTTGCATAATTATTTCTACATTTTGCAGTGCTAACTGATAGGTTTCTCCATCAGCAATACAACCTGGTAATTCTGGAACTTCTGCTATAAATGCTCTTGTTTCTTGACTCCAGTAGAAAATAGTTTTGTTATTCTTACTTAAATAAAAATACTGATGTTTAGACCGATAATCTATTTAAAAATCAGTATTCATACCATTTTTGATAGAAAAACAAAGTGAGATAATAAATGAAGATAAACTTAACTGTAGCTCGCAAAAATAAATAAATTAGACATAAAATTTATGGCGATTTTAGTACCAGATGACTTGAACACTTTACCTCAAAAACCTACACCAGGTGAAAAAGCATTAACAGATGCTTTGTGTGCAATTCTTGATGATAAGTGGACTGTGTATGTTCAACCTTACTTAAATGGTTTACGACCTGACATTATCATATTTTGCGAAGATGCTGGTATGGGAATTTTTGAAGTTAAAGATTGGACCCCAAATGTTCATAAAATTCAACGCAACAAGAAAGACGGATACAACTGGCTAGTTCGTGCCAAAGATACTGGTAAATGGGAAAAAGAAGAATGTCCTTTAAAACAGGTGGATAAGTATCGCGATTCTATTTTTAAATATGAGATACCTATTTTAGGTTCTAAGAAAATACTTAACCAGAAACTTCTTAGTTTAATCCAACCTTTTGTTTATTTTCACAAACATAAAACTGCTGATATTAACAGGCGATTATAAACTATATTAGATGAATATTCTAATGTTTTTGGATGGGATTATCTTGAACCAGAAAATCTCAACAAAATCCTAGAAAAACGTTATCTGAAACATGGTTCTAAATTTGCAAATTTAATGCAGGAAATAATGCTCGTGCAGATATAGCGATTCTAGTTTGCACTGTTGAGGATGGGTGGAAGGTCTGTAAAGTTTTAAATCAACTTAGTCTACCTTATCAGTCTACTTTTGAGTCTCAAGAAGAAAATGAGAATGTCAAAAGGATTTATCAAGTCAATAAATCTAAGGAAAAAACAGTAAGACGGGGGTACAAATCAGGTTTTTGGATGCAAGGTGGAAGGACCAAGGTTTCGACTATTCACAGTTTTAAAGGATGGGAATTAACTAATATATTGGTGTTTTTTAACCCTGATGAAAAGCAACAAAATGAACATAGCAAAGAGCTTCTTTATACAGCGATAACTAGAAGTCAAGAATGTCTAACTATTTACAACGCTAACTTTTTGTTTAAGACATTTGGGGATGTGGCTATTTCAAAAGGTTTTATTGAAGCACATCCCATGTATCAAAAATATTTATAACTAAGGGATATTGATAGAATTTAAAAAGAGCAGACAAAATGATTGCTCATAAATTATAACTCTATCCCTTCTATCCAGATAATCAACTGCTTCAGGTAGAGCAAGGTCTTTTTTGCGGTTATATCCGAGTGTAATTAACTAATTCTGAAACGAGCTATTGATTTTTGAAAGGAGCGATCGCTTAAAAAAAAATGGCGAAAGTGGCGATAGCTCTTTTTATTAGGAAAGCGATCACCTATTTTATTTATGTCAATATTGACCGTATTTTTGGTGTAGGAATTTATCGTCCTAATTCTTGATATGTATATATTAGGACTAAGGGATTATTAAAAGCTAGCCCTGCTTATCAAAAATCAACAAACAAAAGATTTAAAAAATTAGATATTAGCTCTAAATTTATACTTATTTATTTATCTCTTAAGCTAATAATTTTTCCTGTTCTTCAAATAGTAATAAATATTATTTCAAATCTGAAATATCAAGAAAAAATTGCAGATAATATCATAAAAATTCCCCATACCAATTTCCCTGACATTATTTTACTGATTATTATCTTATTGCTTCAACCAGAAGCATCAAAAATATTTAAAACTTTGGACTTATCACCTAAAGGACTTAAAGCAGAATTCAAAGACCTAAAAAATCAAGTGAATAAAAACCAAGAAGATATAGACAATTTTCAACAAAAGCAAATTGATAATATCAAAAAACTACAAAATTTTATGTTTATGTACCCACTGCTTCTTGCACCAAAAATGACAGAAAAACTACAGGAGCTTAAAAAATGTACTGAAAGTAATACTAACTTTAAATTTAAAGTTACTGAGCAGGCAGCATCAGAATTGAGAGGTTTAAGAGATTCAGGATTAATCAAAATTAAGCGACCATATAAGTATGTATCTCATTTACAAAGAGACAGTCAATATGGACAAGATTATATTGACTTGACTAAGTATTGTGAACTAACTAAATTAGGTGAAGATTTTTTAGAAAAGTTAGCAAAAATTTCTACTGAAACTAATAATTAAACCCACCTACTTATAAAAGAATACCCCCATCATAATTTATGACCCTTTATTGGTTAAAGGGTCATATTGCTAGTTGGCTTCTTTGACCTTATGAATTGCACTCAACCTAACCTACACAAACTAAACCATCTTATTAATCAATTTTTGTCATTAAATATTTGTCATTAAATAATTGACTGTCTGCTATTTTTTCAGCTATCTTTAAAAACTATCTAAAATAGGGCGGGCAAATAAATATTCACCCACCCTAAAAACTCTCTTACCAATGGATAATTAATAATTAGAGATACTTTTCATTATCCATTAATTATCCATTATCAATTATCCATCTAAAATAGGGCGGGCAAATAAATATTCACCCACCCTAAAAACTCTCTTACCAATGGATAATTAATAATTAGAGATACTTTTCATTAGACTTGTCGCTTTATAACTATAAAAAACTGCTAAACCCTTATCATGTAAGGATTTTAGCAATTTCCAGTGCAAAACGTATGGAATTACTACTGTGTCTTAATTTGAGCGATTTTTTCTATCTATTTAGCGACAACTCTATTATCCATTAATTATCCATTATCAATTATCCATTATCCATTAATTACTCTATTCCCTCTATCCGATCCTCGACTTGCTGATATAACTCTCTCAACCGATCCAAATTACTCTCACTCGTCTCCCAATAACCACGTCCATTCACTTCCAACAATGTCGTCACCATCTTCCGGAACGAATGCGGATTCAAATTCAACAACCGCTGCTGCATCTGCTCATCTTTAATAAATGTCTCATTAACATCCTCATAAACCCAGTTATCCACAGCACCAGCAGTCGCACTCCATCCCATAGTATTCACGAGACGCTTTGACAACTCCCGCACTCCTTCATAACCATGAGACAACATCCCCTCATACCACTTCGGATTCAACATTTTTGTCCGCGCATCCAAACGTACTGTCTCTGACAAAGACCGTACCTGAGCATTTGCAGTCGTGGTATCCGCAATATAAGAAGATGGTTTTTTCCCATCATCCCGGAGAGTCGCTACAATTTTAGTCGGGTCAGAATCAAAATAGTGACTCACATCGGTCAAACTAATTTCTGACGAATCTAAATTCTGGAATGTGGCATCGGCAGTTTTCAATGCTGACTCAAACACTTTCCGGTTATCTTCCATCATTCCGGGGTTATCAGAATTAAAAGCAAAGGACTTGCGCTTCAAATACATTTCCTGTAATTCCGACTCATCTTCCCAGGTACTATTTTCCACTGCCAAGTTAACGTTAGCAGCATAGGAACCGGAAGCATTAGAAAATACTCGCGTTGCAGCTTGACGTAAATTTACTCCTAAATCTTCCGCTTGCTTGAGAGCGTGCTTCCGAACAAAGTTCATCTCTTCCGGTTCCTCTGCTTCCGCTGCCATTTTCACAGCTTTATCCAAAAGGTTCATTTGATTGATAAATAAATCTCGGAATACACCGGAACAGTTAATCACCACGTCAACACGAGGACGGCCTAACTCTTCTAATGGAATTAATTCTAACTTATTCACCCGACCCAAAGCATCAGGTACAGGTTTCACACCTACCATCCACATTACCTGAGCAAGAGATTCACCGTAAGTCTTGATATTGTCAGTTCCCCACAACACAACAGCGATGGTTTCTGGATAGTTGCCACTATTCTCCTGCATCTGTCGCGCCAACAAACGGTCAACCACAATTTTTGCCGACTTCACCGCAGCAGCAGTAGGAATAGACTGGGGGTCGAGAGCGTGCATATTCTTACCAGTCGGCAAAACATCCGGGTTCCGAATCGGGTCGCCACCAGGTCCGGGTAAAATATATTCCCCTTCCAACGCTCGCAACAGAGAACCTAACTCGTTATCAGCACAAACCTGCTCTAAGCAAAATTCCAAATATTCAAACAGAGGTTTAATAAGTTCGGCATCAACATTAGGAAAACCTGCTGTTTCCAGAGCTTCTATCCAAGGTACTTTTTTCATCATGTTGAAGAAATTGAGTTTGCTCACCATAGAAACTCGACCTTCAGCATCAGTTTGTTGTTGTACCAACGCAGCAACAGCAGCACGAGTCGCTTCCGTAATATTCTGAACTAACTCCACATCTGCCAAAATACCCTGATTGTTATTTTGGTAAAGTTCCTCAATATCGCGGTTGAGACTATTAGCAATAATTCGAGGTAAACCAGTTATCCCTTCCTCTTCTCTGTCGAGACTAGCAATGTTAACTAAGGTGGCGATCGCCTCTTCAGAACTAGGAGGTTTACCAATAATGTGCAAACCACAAGGCAACAACCGAGACTCAATTTCCATCAACCTGCGGTAAACATCCCCAACAATTTTATCCCGTTCCTCAGCAGTCAACTCCTGAGCGTCTTTTTCTGGCAGCGTCACATCCTGGTCTAAGTTCACCATCCGACACTTATCCATAATAGTGTTGACAATGGGAATACCCCGACCGCTATCCTTCAAAGTTTGATAGGAACCGATCAACTCGTTCAACTCCTGCAAACCTTTATATAAACCAGCATTTTCCGCAGGGGGAGTCAAATAAGAAATCGTCTCAGCATAACTCCGACGTTTAGCAATAGTCGCCTCACTAGGATTATTCGCTGCATAATAATAGATGTTGGGAATACTGCCGATGAGATTATCTGGATAACAATCTCCAGACATTCCTATTTGCTTACCAGGCATAAATTCCAGAGAACCGTGAGTACCGAAATGCAGCACCGCATCAGCTTTCCAAATTTGTTCTAAATAAGTATAGTAAGCAGCAAAACCATGATGGGGACTAGCGGAACGGGAGAACAACAACCGCATCGGATCTCCTTCATAACCAAACGTTGGTTGTACACCAATAAAAAGGTTACCGAAACTCTTACCGTAAATTAATAAATTTTCACCATCGCTATTCAGGTTTCCTGGAGGGGGTCCCCAATTTTCATGCAACCTTTCCGAGTATGGTGTCAGACGTTCGTATTGTTCTACCGACATCCGGTGAGCAATATTCAACTCCGGACTTTGATATTGAGCAGTCGCATCGTGAATAACTTGCTTCATCAACTCCTCTGCGGAGTCAGGCAAATCTTGAATATCGTAACCATTACCTCTCAGTGCTTTGACAACTTCATAGATAGAACCAAAAACATCTAAATATGCAGCAGTACCCACATTCCCTTTATCTGGAGGAAAACTGAAAATAGTAATAGCAATTTTTTTATCCAGTTTAGGTTTGCGTCTGAGAGTTGCCCACTTCAGAGCGCGTTGAGCAACAGCTTCGATCCGGTCTTGGAGAGCGATCGCTTTTCCGGTCATCCCATCCCGACCAGACATAATAATAGGTTCGATCGCTCCATCCAATTCTGGAATAGCTATTTGCAAAGCAACTTGTATCGGGTGGAGACCAAGTTCGCTTTCTTCCCATTCTTCCGTAGTTTGGAAAACCAGAGGCAACGCTACCATATATGGTCGGTTCAACCGTTTCAAAGATTCGATCGCCTTCGGATGGTCTTGTCTAGCAGGTCCGCCAACCAATGCAAAACCAGTCAAAGAAATAACTGCATCTACTAATGGTGTAGGTTCAACTCCCTTAGCAGCACTTTCCCAGAAATAAGCATCCACTGGTTTGGAAAAATCTAACCCTCCAGCAAATACAGGTACAACTCGCGCTCCCATTGCTTCCAACTCTTGCAACATGGCAACGTAGTGAGCATCGTCTCCCGTAACTAAGTGGGTGCGCTGCAAGACTAGACCAACACAGGGAGTGAGGGGGTCTTTCAAATCTTCGGAAATGTCTTTGCGGTCGTTGTACCAGTTGAGATATTCTTTGACATCCTCAAACATTTTCGGCGCGAGGGGATGCCAAACACCCATGTCTGGATAAACCACTGGATCGACATATTGCAAAGAACTTTTTTTCTCATTCTTGAAAACATATTTGTCTGCCAACATCAGCAGGAAATTTTCCAAGTTTTCCGACGAACCCCCTAACCAATATTGGAAACTGAGCATAAAGTTTCTAGCATCCTGCGCCTTATCAATAGGCATATATTTCAAAACTTTGGGCAGAGTTTGCAGTAACTTCAACATTCCGTCTTGGAAAGAAGAACCAGATTTTTCCTTGCGCTTCCGCATAAACTGAGCTATGGCACTTTTGCTCTGACCTAGTTGCGCCATGGAGAATGTACCCATTTTATTTAGGCGCATTACTTGTGGCATGGAAGGGAATACTACAGCAGCGTCCAGTTTGTCGCGGTGGGGTGTTACAGCTTCTACTACTTTTTCGGCCAAGTCTTCAATGAAGATTAGGGAGGCGATAAAAATGTTAGCTTCAGAAACTTCTTTTTTAAAATTTTCGTAATTTTGGGGGTCGCGGAGTTCTTCTATTAAATAGCCACTTATTTCTATGGCCAAATTGGGGTTTTTCTCATTAATAGAGCGTACTGCTCCTGAGAGAGCACTTTGATATTGTGCTTCTAAAACTATATATACGACTTTCAGGAGCGATCGCCCTTTCAAGTCTTCTGGGACAATGTGGCGAACGGCAGGTTTAACAGATGTGAACATTAAGTATTGCTCCTTGAGGATAATTGCTGATACTTAATGAGTATATCTACCAGAAAATGTGAAAAAAAGGTAGGGGAAGTTCTTGTTTTGATACAATTCTATAAGAAATTTGAAATTTTTCGTTACATTTATTGACAAAATGAGGATTATATACTCTCAATCTTTGTTCATAAAAGTTAAGGCGATTTGTATACAAAATAATTTGGGATGAGGGTATAAATTTTCAATTACCTGATGATGAGAAATTAGGATATGTAATTAGTTTTGCTTATGAATTTAATCATACAAGACTTACACATTCTGAATTAAGATCTGGGGTTGTCGCTATAGGCAAGGGCGATCGCTTATGCTACAATATTATTGTTTTGTCACAAGAGAAATTATGGAAACCATTCGGAAGGTAGTTTATGTCGGTAGCGATCGTCACCTGTAAATTAGCCTACCCGATACTGTAGAACCCGGTTTAGTAAAAGTTGTAGTGGTAGTACAATCTTTACCACCACCAACGGAAGTTTCGCTAGAGGGGGAGGAAGCTTTAGACCTTTTTGGTTTTTTGCCAAAACGGATATATCCTCTTGAATTTCAACAAGCGTTAAGAGCGGAGTGGGGTGACTAAATGCTTGAACGCCATCATCAATTAAGCCGAAAAAATTATTACTATATCTACCTTTTAACTTACTTTTCACTCTGTGAGACTACTACCACTTTCATATTTCTTGAGATATGATCGAATTAGTCTAGCTTGAGAGATTTAATATGCTGTCATATCTGGCTGTTAACAAATTCCAGGATGCCGTTTCCCCGTATCTGGATACTGTTAAAGATTTTTTTTACTTATTTTTGGCCCTAGGAATTGCTGCAGTTTTCTGGACTTGTGCTGAACGATATGCTAAAAAAGGACTCCGATTTGTTGACCCCCTGTTATTTTTAGTTATGGTTATTTGGGGAACAAGTGGCTTTTTTTTCCTTAGTCCTATTCTACAGTTTTTACCTAGTTTTTTTGACTCAATACTTGATATTTTTTATCAAGCAATACCGGATTGGGATATTCCTTTATATATTTGGTCTAATTCTTGGTTTTCAAGGGGAGGTTGGGAATTCCTAAAACATCGTAGTTGGCTCTTTAGCTCAGTAATTATCCCTACAGTTATTTTGGTAATTAGCATACTACCAAATATATTGCGCCAACCTCTTTTAGCTAAAAAATATCATTGGCATCTAAATACTCTAAGAAATATTGCATTTGGTTTATTTGTTGGAGTTTCTGCTCACCTTTGTGGAGACATATTTCTAAGTTTTATTCCTCGGGGTGATATAGGGTTTAAAATTTATGGCTGGAATCAATTTGTTTCTCTAATTTGGTTTGTGTTTCATATCTTCTTAGGAATTTTTATTCCTTTTCTTTTGATTTGGCTGATGGGTGCAACTTATAAAAAACGTAGTAAATGAGAACTATGAAAAATACAAAAACAATTAGTGTACTTGCTGCTGGTGCCGTGTTAATATCGGCTATTGTTATTTCTTCTCCAGAGTCAGACTTTACACTTCACCCTGGTTTTGAGAGAAGAATTGAAATTGGTTATCTTCGTGATGAAAAATTAGAATATGATTATCAAAAAAATTGTAACAACAAAGGCATAACAAAGATAACTCCTACTAGAAATGCAGATCACACAGCAATATTAACAGATGACTTTGATAAGTCTATCATCAAAGTAAAAGTAGAAACTTCAGACAATGTAAATCCTTGGATTCTTATTAAAGCTGCAGGAAAAAACGAACTTATTTGTGAGCAAGATGATGAATCTGATTTAACATATTTTAGTTCTAAAGACACTGAGAAAATCGAAGCAGATACTTATCATGTTTGGGTAGGAGATAGAAAAGAAAATAATAATTTGACTAAAATAAGATATACAATAGAAGTTACTGAAGAGCCGAATTATTATTGATTAAATATCTCCAAAAATTGCCAAAGGTTTTTCTTTTGATTGTATTACTAATAATTTACTTAAAGGGATGAGAAACTGCCTGTGAGTTTGGCTAAACAAGGCTTTGAGGTAATATTCTTCTGATAGATGCCGCTTTTTTATTGAGGGATATTTACTTAAAAGCTGATCCCAAAAGTTTTTCAGGTTGCTTGTCATCCCCTAGAAAATTTATACTTTTTTGGCTTGTCTCCAATGATATTTATAAACTTGCCTAAAAAACTTCTTCTCTTCTAAAGGAAGATTATCTGGAAGATAATCTGGTGAGTTTAACTCATATTTTTTTTCGTAATATTCGACCAACTTCTTATTAACATCCACAAGAAATTGTTTGAATTCATTATCACTTGTTCTTCTCGAGTCAAAGTATTTTCGGAGCAAACTACTTAATTGAATAATTCCCTGATTCTTCTGAGTAATCTTAAACTTTCTTAAAAGTGATAATTCGTATAATTTACGACATAGGAGTTGAACTTTTAAAGATGGCAAATCCCAAATTATTGCGATAACAGAGAAAGGAATATCTAAATCTGCGAAAAATATAAATAATGAGTGAAAGTATTCTTTTTCTTTTTCAGTAAGATACTCAAAACTTGGCTCAATATTCTGCTTAATATTCTGAACAATTTGACTTTCATTATCAGGCCAATCAATTTCTTTGATTTCTTCTATAACACTATCTATAATAACTTCAGGAGTAGAGCAATTATTCGGAAGTAAATATCCTTGAATTTTTTTCAAAGCTAAAGTTAACAAAACAGGCGAATCATAAAGTAAACTAGCTAATTCTTTGATTCTTTGATCATTAAAGTTTTCTTTCTTTTTCAAAGGATACTTTAAAACAGCAATTAATTCTTCTATATTTAAAGAGTTTATTTGTATTAACTTGGGATTATTGCATTGATTAAGTGTATCAAGTCTCTCCGTCGTTATTAACAATTGACTGGATTCTCCAACACTCCTGAGGAATAAACCTAATTCCTCTTCATTCCCTATATTATCTAAAATTACTAAATTTGGCTTTTGGTTCCACTTATCAAGTAAATCCTCTGGCTCAACATCTTCCTCAATATTGGTTAAGTACTTATACAATTTTTTAAGTCCTTTCTTTGCATCTGAATCATTTGTAATTTCAATCCAATAAATACCACCACTATAATATTGCTGAATAGAGGGTTCTCCACAGATTAGTTTTGCTAAAGTTGTCTTACCATACCCACATGGACCCCACAAAGCTATTATAGTGTTACTTTGGTCTGGTTCTAATAGTGCTTTTATTATTTTCTCCATCTCTTGATCGCGTCTCACAAAAACAGAAGATCCACTAAGCTTGGGAACGTGGAATTTTGTTATTGGAGGACTTTCGTTTGCAAACAGTTGACCCCCCTCATTATCCTGCCAGCGCAGATAAAGCACCGGACGATACCACTGATTTCCCTCCACACCCATCGCTGCTCGCGCCTGACTCACCGCCACCACCAGAGAATTTTTCTGCCCCAGGGAACGATAAAACTGTTCGGCAAATTGAGTCGCGCTGTCAACACTCACAGAATATTGCATTGCCACCACCGCTGGCACCCGATGAGCAATCAGATTTTGAGCAGCACCATTAAATATCGACTCTCCCGCTATTACCCTTCCTGAGTGACAAGCACTCAATACCACTAGCACCACTCCCTGTGTTTGACTGCTTCCGTCGCTCAAACCAGACTGTTGCAGCAGAGTCCCCAACTCTCTAGCACTAATATAATCAGCATCTCCATCCTCATCCTCAAACACCAAATATCCTTGAGCTGAGGGCAACTCAGTCTTACACTTTCGGCATCGTTGCAGTTTTGTTCCTGCATTCATCGCGCCACATTTAGGGTTAGGACAAGGTTTACCGAACAAACCATGTCCGTCAAAATGTAGCACATGGGGTGCTTTATCTCCTCGATGTTCCATGAGATAAGTTCTTAATTCAGCAAAAGTCCCTTCCTCCAGTTGTTCCAGAGAAATGTCTCCCCTCTCACTAGCAGTTTTCAACCCCTTAATAACAGCTTTTTGTTCCTTCTTAGAAAGCAGTCCCAGGTTAAGTTCTTGATCGGACGCACCAGACGAAACCAATAAAACATTCAGTTTTTCTGCTGTCGGTAAACTAGGAGGAACAGCTTGATAGGCAATGTATCGGGAAAACTCAACTTGGTGATGACAGAGAAAATGTCTGTTGTGCAATAATTCCCAAGGATAATCTGCTAGTCGTGTTTTCTGCACCACATCCGCTTCCAGTTTCAACTGCACCACCAGTTTAGATGGTTTAGACTCAGCTAAAGTGATAGACTGGTGCAAGAGTTGTTCCACTCTACTACCTTCAGGAAATAGAGCTTTATAGAGTGCTTGACCAATGTTGACTAAATAATTAGGACTGAAAATTGAGCGATCGCTCCCTAAAATTCCTGCTTTGATCATCCATTCTTGTTCACCCTCTGCTGAAAAAGACTTAGGGTTGAAACTAGAAATATCCAAAGTTCTAATAACAGTAGTGCGCCAGTCGCATTCGGCATCAAAAAAAGGTAATGATGATTTACTTTCTCCCTCACCCGCAGGAGAATGAGTGACTATGACCTTAAACTCAGTGGGGTTGTCAAGGGGTGAGAGATATAACTCCAGAAGTTCCATAGGTCTATTTGTTTCCTCTTATTATTCAAGGGGTTGGCCTTTAGTAGCAGCATTAACATTTTTTTCCAACAATTTCTCCCAACGTTCTAGATACTGCTTTTTATAAATTGCCAAAAGCTGTTCTCTATTCAAAAGTGGAGATAATTTTACCTTAACTTTCTGAACATCATCGCGACTGCTACCTCCTCCTAATTCCAGAACATATATTTTAATTCCACCCTTTCCTTCTTTTTTCACTGTTACCTGTAACTCCAATTCCACAGAATCAACTGCAAAAATAGGAATATCTGTTTCGCTATCTGGTGCTTGGGTAAGTAATTCCTGTTTGACTTGTTGAATCAACTCCGCTAGTCCAATGGAATTTTCGTTACTCATATTTTTTTTGTAGGTTAATTGACGACGATGTTTTATTATATACCAAGAGGTTTGCCCCGTCCAGGTTCTATCCAAGCTGGGGTTTTATGGTTCCTTAATCTACCTTATAGAAACCATTTGGTATCTATGCGTTCGCCAACCTCCTAAGTATCAGTTGGATAAAACAAAAATTAATCTTGGCTGTGGCGTGACTAATATAGAATCCGGATAATTACTATAGCCAAGTCATTGCGACTGGAACGGAGTGGGAGGAAGCAATATCAGGGGTTTAGGAGATTGCTTTCCTGACGGACTGCTCCGCAAACGCTGTCGCTCGCAAAGATATTAGAGTTGTTGGGAAATAACAATTGAACAATGCTCAAAAGCTTATTCTATAAGGTTTTCATGATTCTAGGGCTGAAAAACGCTATAAACTTTGACCAATAAGGGTTTTAGCCATTTTTTTAGCTTAATTCCCAACAACTCTAT
>NZ_JAAHGM010000088.1:0-24285 GCF_010692625.1 Okeania sp. SIO2C2 | reverse complement strand
CAGGAGAAATGGGAACGAGCGAGGAGGTAGGAGCGGGCGTTTTGTCCCAAGATTGTTCTGCTCAACTCTTGACCAAAATCCTGAATTTTTGAACCATTACCACCTAAAACCTCGCACCCCCTCCAGAGCTAAAATTGCTCAAACTAATACCAGTCAATACTTTGATATTTAATCAGCAAACCCTAAGTAAACAAAAAAATCAAGCAACAGGATTTCTCATACTGTTAAGTATCACATACAATTTTTTAACTTCTGAGTTCATTATTCACTCCATTCAACAAAAGTTGTTTCTACTTTAGCTCCCGGGGAAACATTACCTTTAAAAGATGCTACTTTTCCTGGCTCAACCGTACTAGGTTCAGCATAAATAAACCCATTATCAATAATATTTCCAGCATCATCTAATACTTGATAATTTACCTTAATTTGCTTCACAGTTTGACAACTTTGATTAGCAACTTTACCAGTTAAAAAATTACCATCGTAGTTAATATTACTAATCGGTATTTCTGTAGCTTTAACTTTTTCTGATTTTGATTTGCAGCTAACTTTTTTACTTTCATTAATAGCTTCTCGATCGCCACATAGATTAACTAAATTAATAATTTTTCCCTCCGTAGTTTCCATATAACAAATTGGGTTATCAAATTCAGATTTTTGAGCAAATATATTCACCATATTACTCTGTAATAATTGATCATAAACTCCCACGTGTAACAATGGTATTAATATAGTAAAATAGAAATATTTCATAGTAACTATTAATTATATCATGTCCGCTGGGACGCGTTTGTGTAAAACCAAGGGTGAATGTCTACAGGAAATTTACGTTTTTTCAAGCTTTTAGGCCTTCTTCTCTCTTCCTTCTTCCTTACCTTCACGCTTACAATACCGATGCTATCAGACATGATATTACTGGTAAATTGATTTTTGCGCTTTTCAGATAGTTTTAAACCACTAATATCAAATCCGCTCGGGTTCGGTATAAAAAATTTTTCATCCTCAGCGCAAATGTGCAAATCTTTCGCGCATTCTCTTCCCTCCTGACTCCTGACTCCTGAGTTCCCATCCTGGGAGGGGCGCGCGGGTGGGTTGACTCCTAAGTAATGCGCGATTAATATCATACACCCGCTTCACCAACGCCGCTGACTTCTCATTGCTTCAACACTACCTTCTAAACCTAAATCTTGTAAAATTTCCATAGCAGCTATTTCACCTGGGCGAGTTCGGATTCTACCTCCTACCCGGTTACTAGCTTCAATCACGTTTACTGGAACTCCCGCTTGAGTTAGACGATAAGCAGCAGTTAATCCGGCAATTCCTGCTCCTACTATTAATACTGGAGTTGTTTGAGATATTGCCCTTTCTGCTCTATAAAACTGATACAAAGCGTCACATGACGTTACAATTTGCGGTTTACTTCCTGCTTCCACTGAGGCCGTTGGCGGTTACTCATCCACAGGCATTCACGGTCGAGCCGACCGCATCTGTTGAGTGCGTCTTGCATTCTGAGGAAACATCACCAATTAGCACTCGCTTTCTTAAATTAATACTTGCGTTCAAATCGCGGTCTATAGATATGCCACAATCAGGGCAATCAAAAGTTCTTAGATTTAATGGCATATCTTGTACATGACCACAACTAGAGCAAGTCTTTGACGATGGAAAAAATCTGTCTACTACTACTAATTCACTGCCGTACCATTGACACTTATATCCAAGTTGTCGTCTAAACTCATAAAATCCTTGGTCTGCTATAGACTTGGCTAGCTTGTGGTTAGCTAACATTCCGCTGACGTTCAAATCTTCAATTACTACACTGCCGTGGTTTTTAGCTAAGTATGTTGTTAATTTATGAAGTGCATCTTTGCGAATGTTAGCCACTCGTCTATGGAGCCTAGCTATCTTTAGTTGTGCTTTTCTCCAATTAGCAGAGCCAATATTTTTATTACGGTTTAGATATTGTAGTCTCGAAAGCTTCGTTTCAAACTTACGGTATGACTTTACACTTTCAAATACTTTCCCATCACTTAAAGTTGCTAATGTTTTTACTCCTAAATCTACACCTACGACATTAGTTGTTTTCGGTGTGAAAGTAGGAGTATATTCAAAAGCTAAACTCAAGTACCAATCACCAGCTTGTCTGCTAATAGTGATTTTTTGAGTAGTTGCTTCGATTGGTTCATAAGTTTTTACCCAGCCAATAAAAGGTAATTTATGACACCAACCATTTAATTCTATTGGTTTTCCACAATTATCTATTGTGAATGAATCAGACCTACCTTTCTTCTTAAACTTTGGATGTTTACTTAATCCTTTAAAGAACCTTTTGAACGCTTCAGCTAAGTTGATAAAAGCGTATTGGTACACTTTAGATGAAAGGTTTTTCATCCAGGGATAGAGGGGTTTGGTGTGATTTGTAAAAACCTCTCTAAGCTTACGGGTGTTTGGTTTATAACCATCTCGGTAAGCAGCATTCCACAAACTTAAACCCCAGTTATAACACCACCTCGAATAGCCAGCGTGTTGAGCAAAGAGCGTTTTCTGTTTATTATTAAGTTTGAGCTTTGTTCTAATGGATTTCATTTATGGGTGAGTGCAGCTTGTCTAAAAGTATGCTTGTTAACGTATTATATCGTTATTCTCTGATTAAGTCAATGCTCCACCCTTGGACAAAAGGGAAACTTTAAATTTTTGAGCTAAGTCTAAACCACCTTTTAATAAGCGAGTGCAAGCATTCGGAAATTTCCTAGCTTTAGCTTCTTTTACCATTCCTAATAATTCATCACTAGGGATACCAGTTTCTCTTGACATTCTGGCAATAGTATGAGCACGACCTAGTATTGTCATCACCGAAGATTTAGTCATTTTTGAGGTCTCATGATCACAGGAGTTACGCACAGACAATATAATATATTATAGGACTTACACATAACCACCACATCTTGTAGGGTTAACGGCCATTAACTCCTACAAATGGTGTATAATTTCATATGCGTGCGTATTTCAAAAATGATAACGTTAGAGATATATAGTGCTTAGAACTCAAAAATCCGTAATTCCTATATAATTCACTAATTTTTGAACTTTTGAAGTATTAAGCACCCAAATCATCTATCAAGGACTCAGCTAATGGATATTTCTTAAATTTTGTAGTAGAAACTATACCAGAAACCTTATTCTCTGATTAAGTCAATGCTCTCCAGACCAATCAGTTCGGACGGCCTGAACGATGCGATCGCTACTTATTCCCGGATACACCAAAGTAAGTTATTATTAACAATAAAATCAAAAATAAATTTTTAAGGTCATCTTAACTATAACTATTCCAAAAATCAATGTATATTAACTGATTTGATGATAACTATTAATTTCCAGTAAATCTCTTCCTCTGTTTTTCCGCAAGTTTTGGCCGACGACGCACTTTTTCTTGATTATTGAGATTACTCCCTCGGCGAACTTTCATCGCTTCCACATTCCCTTGCAAACCTAAATCTTCTAAAATTTCCATAGCTGCAATTTCACCAGTTTCACAACCTCCCTCCATATAGCCTTGATATTCTAAAGAAGTATGTTCTCCAGCAAAAAATAGATTACCAACACGCTCTCCCTCTACTCCGTACATTTGAGTCCATTGCCCTGGTAAATAACTAGAATAAGCTCCCCGACTATATATATCACCAGGCCAATAAGCTCGGACTGCATTACCAAAAATAGCAGTATTAGTAATACCGGGATAAACTAATTCGTATTGCGGTAATTGTTGTTTAGCTTGCAGTTGTGCAGTACTACTGCCTATAGCTAAACCTTGAGTCCCCCCAGTATAGTTAGTTAACAAGGCAACACCAGGAGTTAAAGCAGCTCTACTTTGACCTGCTTCTTCAATATGTTGAAATCCTAAATCTGAATAGACATCACTACTAAAACCATAGTTGCGCCAGATACGGTCTCGGTAGGCAGTAATTAATTTAGAACCAGGAGCATAACCCATAGTATCTATTGCTAACCTTTTTGCTGGAGGCAAATCTACATTTATTTGTACTTCTCGTAAAACACTAAATGGTAGAGTAATGACAATTCTTTCATATATGCGGTCAAAACTACTGTGTCCAGACCTTAAACTCACTTGATAGCGACCATCAGACAAACTGCTAATTGCTTCTAATGCAGTTCCAGTTTCAATTGAACCACTTACGAAAGTTGCTAGTTGATTAGTAATTTGTTGGTTACCCCCTTGAATAACATAACGTTCATCATTAATTCCAAAAGGTGCAAATGTACCTTCATCAAGACCAAGAAAATAAATTAGGTTAAGACTAGACTGATTGTCAGGATCGCTAGCATACAAAACACTATAAGTTACTCTGAGGATTTGTCGCATTAGTGGAGTAGTTTCAATACCCTCCAAATATTCGGTGATAGATAAATTATCTAATTCTACTACCTCTGGAAAAACAGTTGTATAATCTTCAAATGCGTCGATCGCTTCTAAATCTGCTTCTATTCTTTCTACAACAGGAGCAACATCTGCAACTAATTCTGCCTCTGGTACAAATCGTCTGCCAAAATAGTAACCAGTTCCCACCAACCCCTCTTGGTTGGCAAATAAATCTACTTCTGTTAACCCAAGTTCTGCTGCTAGACTACGGATAATGGCATGGTCACTATCAATGTATTCTCCACCTAAATCTGCTGAAAGAAAAGTACCCGCCACTTTTGCCATAGTTTTAATCCGACCGCCAACTCTATTTCTAGCTTCTATGACATTTACTGGCACTCCTGCCTGAGTGAGACGGTAAGCAGCAGTTAATCCCGCAATTCCAGCACCTACTATTAATATAGGTGTTTGTTGACCCATTGCTCGTTGTCCACCCTTGAAGAAATTAGAAGCTGCCATTGCTCCAGCAAATCCTAAACCACCTTGTAATAAACGACGGCGAGTAGTCCGAAAGTTTCTACTTTGAGCTTCTCTGACCATTTCTAATAATTCATCGCTGGGAATGCCAGTTTTTTTCGATATTCTGGCAATACCATAAGCACGACGTAGCATTGTCATTAAAGAAGATTTACTCATAATTGATGTCCCTTAATTTTTAAGTATAAATTTTAAATTTAAAGCATATAGAAATGAACGTTTGTAGTAAGATAGCATTGCTCAGGTTGCAATGTAAACTCAATTTTTTTTTTAAGAAATGTTAACTATTGAAACTCTGTTTGATGAAGGATTTTATTTGTTTCAAAACCCTGATGTTGTAGATGAAATTGCTGCGGGTAATTTCAGTAGTGCTTTGGAACACTTTCTTAGGTTTGGTCAATTTGAATTGCGCGACCCCAATGCTTTATTTGATACTAGCTTTTATCTCGAAACTAATACTGGTGTAGCTGCTGCTATTGAGGAAGGTAATCTGACGGCAGTGGAACATTTTCTTAGGTTTGGTCAATTTGAATTGCGCGACCCTAGTCCTTTATTTACTAATTTATTTTATAGAGCAAATCCTGATTTTGCTACAACATTAGAGTCAGCAGGATTAACACCTTTTGAACATTTTGTCAGATTTGGTCAATTTGAAAATCGCGACCCTAGTTTTTTCTTTAACACAGATTTTTATCTTGCTCAAAATCAGGATGTAGTGGAGTTATTAAATAATGGTATTTTTAGTAGTGCAATTCAACATTATATTTTAGTTGGTTTGCCAGAAAATCGTTTGAGTACTCCTCCAGATTTTAGAGATGATTTGTTAAATGTTAATGCTGATTTTGGTGTTTTGGGTACTGCAGAATTTAACAATTTTATTGGAGATGGAAATCCAGTGGATGTTTATAGTTTTATTTTGAATACTCCTAGTAGTTTAGATGTTGTATTAACTGGTTTAGTTGGGGATGCAGATGTGGAGTTAATTGAGGATATTAATAATAATGGAGTGGCAGAAAGTTTAGAGGTTTTTGCTGAGTCAAGAAATGTTGGTACTATTGATGAAATAATAGATGTTGATTTCTTACCAGAGGGTAATTATTTTGTCCGAGTTTCTGAGTTTAGTGGTCATACAAATTATTCTTTGTTTTTAGAAGCTAGTCCAATTTAGAGTAGTTAATCATAGTAGGGTAGTTCAACAATTAATAATTAATAATTAATAATTAATTATTACCTCTCCTTGAAAACGGATAGGATTGACGAACAGGAAAATTTTTTTTTCTCTTGGTCGATTGGATATGGCTTCGAGACCTCGCCATCCCAACCTACGGGAAGTTCCTAAGATTGACCGCTTTTTTCTCGTTTAAAGGAGAGGCTTTAAACCTTAATTATTCGGTAAATGTTGAATTATCATCAAGTAACTATAAATTTTGCCTCTTTATTTGCCTGCCCTAAATTTAGTTATCAGTTATTCAGTTGACGAAGGAAACCAAACAAAAATATCTTTGGAAAAGTTTCCAAACTGTTCCCCTAAATAAATTAATATCCTTAGATACTTTGCTTTTTCCCCTACAAATAAATCCAAAATTGGGAATCATATCAGTTGCTCATAACTTACTCAATAAAAGCAATTAATTATACTGTTAATTTTCAGGTAATTATCCAAAGCGACCGCGATAACGAGACAGTAAAGATTCTAATTCTTCGGTTCGTTTTTCTGCTTCTTGCCGTGCCTCAATTTCCTGATTCAAAACTTCTCGTAATTCATCAGAAATCACCAATTTTTCTCCCGTATCTTCCCGATAAAATCTGATCAATTTATCCTCAACTTCTAATTGTAATCCTAAAGGTTCGCTCCGACCATCTGTAATACCAAATTCACGCAAACGCAGTTACATCTTAATTTGTGATTTCTTCTTAAAAGAAAAAATTATAAATTCCATAAATTCTAAAATTTCCACCTTTTTTCCTCTTTAATATTTATGTTTTTCTTTCTCTGTTCCCAGCTCCGGTGTTCCCAGTTAAGTGTGTCCTCACGCTTTGCAATATTTTATGAAATTGGTATAATTAACTTATAATCTACGATACCCTTGCAATTTTTCTTCTTGAACGAATGCTAAAAATGAGTGAGTTGAATCAACAAGAAAAAAAGTTGAGGAAACAAGAACAAGATTTAATATTTAGAGAAATGTCTCAGCCAATTTCTCGTATTATCAAATCTCAACGAAAACATATAAAAAAATTAGAAATTGAAGAAAAATCAGAGCAAAATGATAAATTAAAAAATCAAGATTAGAAAAATATTTATTCAGTTAATGTAGGTGGGGTTGAGGCACGAAACCCAACATTATCAGGACTTACGCATGAGGTACGAAAAAATAGGATTTGAGATTGCTTTCCGTTCCGGACTGCTCCGCAAACCCTGTGGGTCGCAATGACCACAATACCCTGTAATCCTTAAGTCCTAATCATTTCGATATTTGTTGGGTTGCGCAATAGAATATCCATTCCGCTGCGCGATCGCTTAACCCAAACTACACAAAAAAAATTATTCCTGTAGAAATGAAAAAATATCCCTACAGGAACAACTAATTAAAGTTAAAAAATCGCCAATTTATTAACCTCTAAGCTTTTCCGACCAAACACGAGTAGGCAAACCCCAAACATAAATAAACCCTTCCGCTGCTTTATGGTCGAACTCATCCTCAGCACCATAAGTTGCCAAGTCAAAACTATACAAAGAATTATCAGACTTACGACCGACAACCATTGCATTACCCTTAAATAACTTCACTCGCACAACACCAGTCACCCTTTCCTGAGTCTGCTGAATAAAAGCATCCAAGGCACCCTTCAACGGACTAAACCATAAACCGTTATAAACCAACTGACTGTAAGTTTCCTCAATACCCCGCTTATAACGAGTCACATCAGCAGTCAAAGTTAAACTTTCCAAGTCACGATGCGCTTGAATAAGAACCCACATTGCTGGAGATTCATAAATTTCTCGTGACTTAATCCCCACAAGACGGTTTTCAATCATGTCAATACGACCAATACCATGATTTCCCGCTATCTGATTAAGTTGAGTAATCAACTCAATACCACTCATTCCTTGACCGTTGAGAGTAACAGGAATACCTCCCTCAAAACCAATTTCAACATATTCCGGTTCATTGGGAGTATCAGCGATCGCCTTCGTCATATTATAAACTTCCTCCGGCGCCTCCACCCAAGGATCTTCCAACTCCCCTGCTTCGATCGCCATCCCCAATAAATTTTTATCAATGCTGTAAGGGGAAGATTTTTTCACTGGTGCTGGAATGCCATATTTTTCACCGTAGGCAATAGTCTCCTCACGACTCATTCCCCACTCCCGCGCTGGAGCAAGAATCTTGATTTTAGGATTAAGTGCAGCAATAGCAACATCAAACCTTACTTGATCATTACCCTTTCCAGTACAACCATGGGCGATCGCATCAGCACCATATTTTTCTGCTGCATCTACTAATATTTTAGCAATTAAAGGTCTAGCTAATGCTGTAGCTAAAGGATAGCGATTTTCATATAGAGCATTTGCTTGAATTGCTGGAAAAGCATATTCTTTAATCAAAGGTTCAATAACATCTATAACCAAAGATTCTACTGCACCCGAATCTAATGCTTTTTTGCGGACTCCTTCTAACTCATCTCCCTGTCCTAGATCTGCAGCGAGAGTAATTACTTCCTTGACACCCCACTCATTTTTTAAGTAGGGAATGCAAACGGAGGTATCCACTCCACCAGAATAAGCTAATACAACTTTAGTGGCACGACTCATAGATTTTTCTCTAGAATTAACAACTGGGTTTTTATTATGGGACTAAACCTGTAAGATTATTGTCAGGCTAAGTACAGATTCTAGAGTGTATCCTAATTGTGAGAGGATTGAAAAGTAGACTATAGAATTAGCTTTTGGGGATGAGTGGATGTGGAGTGCTTTTTCCGCTTATCAAAGTTAATATTTAATACCCCCCTATACTATTGTAGAATAATTATCAACTTTTATTCTAGGGGTTTGGTTGCTAAACCACTGCTTCTAAGTCTTTCCTTAAACTAAGTAAAGAAAAGATATAATTTTAAGATTTAGATGAATGAGTTATATCATGTCCGGATAAGAGCGTGATGAAAAAAACCAAAACTGTCACTGGTAGTGCAAATCTTTTTATTGTCTCTACTCCCTACTCCCTACTCCCTACTCCCTACTCCCTTATTTATAAATATTCAACCGGACATGATATTATTTCATATCTAAAATCAGCAATACCATCTCATTATCTATATAAATATTCCGATTACTTTTAAGAAGAGGTAATTATTAATTATTGAAAAAGAAGATTTTGTCTATATAGTATATGAATTATGGATAAAAATAAGTACTCCCTAGAGATGCTAGGGAGTAATGGCTTATTGTAAAGAAATAATCAACTGACTAACATTCTTAATCGCTTTCATTGCATAACTATCATTAGGACGGAAGTTTAACGCTCTTTTGAAATTTATCAAAGCTGTCTGATAGTCTTTGTTTTTAGTTGAGCTATAACCAATATTCATACATTGCTCGTAGTCAAAGCAAGAACCATTTATCCGATAAACATGAGGCTGTAATATATTAAAATTAGTGAATGCTTAGAGGTCATTAGATTGAAAACTTAATGCTTTTTCATAGTAAAGATAAGCTCTTAAAAGATCGCCTGTTTCCCAAGAAGAATATCCTCAACTATTACAAAGCTGATTAGTTGAGCAGAGAATAACTACGTTTCCAGTATCGCCTAAAGTTCTTAACCCTGTGCTGTTGCCAGAATTTCCAGAAGTCCCATAACTTCCCGATCCTCCTGATGAAGTTCCTCCATGACAGTGATATCTTCCTGTTGATCGGTTTGTGTGGCATCCACTGCTATCGGTTCGGCCTGGATGAGCGATAGCAATACAAGGAGTTAATAGCACTACCACCCCCCCAAAAAAAGTATCTTTTGAAAAATATTTTTCATTGTTTCAAATACAGTTTGAAGAGTACTTTTCAAGTATAAAACTATTTTCTGTCTATTGAATTATTCTGACTTTTCTGGTGTTAACGATCGCCCTGTAGAATCATCATACCTGAATTCAGCAATGCCCTTTTTCACCCAGAGTATCACACCTAAAACCCATAATGTATTAGCTACTACCCAATTATCCCACTCAGGAGACAAAATGTTTTTCAGTGTAGTTATTCCCACTTATAATCGCAAACCGATTTTAGAAAAGTGTCTTCGCGCTCTGGAAAATCAGGATTATGACCGCCCAATTATAGATTATGAAGTAATAGTTGTCGATGATGGTTCGACGGATGACACTATCTCCTGGTTAGAAACAGAGGCCAAAGAGTTTTCCCATGTCCGACTATTTTCTCAGTCCCACCAAGGGCCAGCAGCAGCTCGGAATTTGGGTATTGAGCAGGCCAAAGGAGATTTTATTATTTTTATTGATAGTGACCTGGTGGTGACAGATTCTTTTCTACAGTCACACGCAAATAGTTTAGTTAGTGCAGAAGGGGAAAATGTATTTACTTATGGCAGAGTTATTAATACTTGTAATTTTGATTTTCCCACTTCAGAACCTTATAAGTTGACTGATTTTTCGGCAGCTTTTTTTGCTACAGGAAATGTAGCGATCGCTCGTCGTTGGTTAATTGAAGCTGGATTATTTGATACTTGTTTTGAACAGTATGGTTGGGAGGATTTAGAGTTAGGATTTAGGTTAAAAAAATTGGGTTTGAAATTGATTAAGTGCCCTGATGCTGTTGGTTATCATTGGCATCCACCTTTTTCTTTGGAGCAATTAGAAGGAATGATTGAGCGAGAGATTCAAAGGGGAAAAATGGGAGTTTTGTTTTATCAAAAACATCCTACTTGGGAAGTTAAAATGATGATTCAAATGACTTGGCTACACAAATTATTATGGGGAGTTTTATCATTAGGTGGGAGATTAAATGAAAAGACAATGGCTGTTTTTTTGCAATGTTTAATTGACCGAGGTAAGTCGCAGTTAGCTTTAGAAATTTCTCGTATATTTTTGAATTGGTATAATGTACAAGCTATTTATGCTGCTGATATAAATATTGAAGAGCAGAATAGTTAACTAGGGATTATTGAAAAACTAAAATTAGAGGCTGTTTGTAAACAAAAGATTATGTAGGTTGTGTGACGGTATCTTTACCATTTTTAGCTGAAACGGTCAACTTTGTAGTTTAACATTTATTTGAAAAACATTGAGCATATATAGTTAACTTCAGTAGAAATCATGATTGAACCTGATTTTCCTCATATTGTGTTGGCCTTTAACTACAAGGGTTGGAAGGTTGAAATTGACCAAGGTGAAATGGACGGATCTGCTACTTATGCGGCTTGGGCCAACTATAAGTTAGGTTGTGTTGTGGCAGTACCTTATGCTTCTTCTCGACAAGAGGTAGTTAGGCGTGCCAAGCAATGGATTGATGCTCGAGATAATCAGAAAATAACTTAGAGTGAAGAATTGCTATATGATAGATGATCATAAATCATATCAGGCATTCTGATGAGTACAGCAACTTACATAAATGACACTGAATTTGATGCACTTTTAACGTCTGAAACAATCTTTGTCGTAGATTGTACAGCGTCATGGTGTGGTCCATGTAAAAAAATTAGTCCTTTAATTGACCAGTTAGCTGAAGAATATCAAAGTTGCGCCAAAGTAGTAAAACTTGATATTTCTCAAAACAAGGAAACTGCTAATAAATTTAGTATTCGTAGTATTCCAGCAGTGATGTTTTTTAAAGATGGCGAACTTGTAGAAAATATAGTTGGTGTTTCTTCTTATGAAATTTTCAAAGCAGCACTTGATAAGTTACTTTAAGTTTTATAGAAGATAGAAGTAGGTAGATGTTAAAAATAATCGTTTTTTTTGAGTATTTATAGCAACTTAATTTATTGATATATTTTTCTAGAGATTAACTGGATAATTCCACATCTCAAAAATTTTGCTAAATCTTCTTAAGTACCTGTGCAAAATTAATTTAACAATTAACTTAACATTTATCAGGAGGGAGTAGGCAGTAGGCAGTAGGCAGTAGGCAGCAGGGCAAAAAAATATACTTTTGTGCTTGAGCAGTGAGTCTAAAAATCATTTTTCCTAGGTATTACCCGGCATTGAACAGTGATCAATGATTTTAGATTTTTGATTGAATTGGATTTTGGATTTGAGAATTGTTATCATGATTAATATTAGGCTTTTTTCAGTCAAATTCTAAACTAATTTTTTGCAATATCATTCCATAATGTGCAACTCCTATTACCCAATCATCTTACCCAATCATCAAATATAAAATTAATTTTGCTTTACTAGTTAAATAAAGGGTTTTGGCTATTTTTTCCCCAAAAAAATTCTTTATTTACATCATGTCTGTTGGTATTGTTTATGTAAAAACTTGGGAAATATCTACTTTTTTTTCTTTCCAATCTTCTTCCTTTTTCCTTAATTGCGAGCAAGATGCTCCCACTATTGATAATACTGATGCTACCGGACTTAATATTAGCTAAAACTGAGAAATATACTTACAGAAAGGAAATTAAAAAATTATGCATAGAGAAAATTTTGGCAATCTAATTTTTACCATACCTCTACCTTAACTTTATTTTTTCCTTTTTCTTGATAGTGGAAATAGTTATCAGGTAATATCATGTTCGGATGAAAGCGTTATCAATATAAGTCTCTATGTATAGCAGTTCCATTAAACCTCTCCTCCCTGTCACCTTTTGCCTATCAATTATAACTATTCAACCGAACATGATTAAAGTATTGATCTTTGAGAAATGGTATAAGTGAAATGAAATATAAATTAGTAACACATATAAATTATTGTAGAAAACAACAATAACTTAAATAATCAGTAATTTAGTCATTATTTATTCTAAATTACCTTCCTTAAAAGCCATAATCCTAATTCGCGTATAATCAGCCGTCCATTTACCCTTCTTATATAGATGAGGACGCAATCTATTTTCAATATCATCAATAATAATACTTTGCTTTTTCTCAGGAATTCCTTCAAAGAAACAAGTTGCAAACATCTTCAGCCAATTACGCAAACCATTTTCTCCATCCTCAAGTTTAGTTGGTCTTTCTAATAAAGTAGCAAAAGTCAACACAAACCCTTGTGATTCTAAGAGAGTAGCATATTCTCCAATACTAGGAAAATACCAAGGATTAAGTTGTTTATTACTACTATAACCAGCAGCATCTAAGGCTTCATAAATACTTTTAACAATTGTTTTAATATTACCTTTGCCACCAAATTCACTAACGAAACGACCTCCAGGTTTCAGGACGCGCCAAATATTACGGATAACTTTTTTCTGTTCTTTAATCCAATGAAGTACTGCATTAGAAAACACCGCATCAAATGTTTCTTTTAAGCCTATATTAACTCCATCTCCTACTAAAAATTTAATATCTGGATAACAACGATGTGCTTGTTCAATCATGGTCGGAGCATTATCAATTCCTACAACTTTTGCCCCTTTTGTAGTGATTTTATAGGTCAGATGACCTGTACCACAACCAAGGTCAAGAATTTTTTCTCCACTCTGAGGACTGAGCAATTCTAATAAATCTATTGCCAAATTAGAAACAAAAGAATGTTTACTTTCATACAGTTCTGCATTCCACTCATTGAAAGATATATTTGAGAAGTTGTTAGTTGTATTATTTTCCATAGCACTATGAAGAGTAACTTGTTCAATAAATTATACTTGAATTCAACAAATCTCACCTATCCAGTCAAAAGTTAAAAATGTGGATACCCTGTGTCACGAGTCAAGGGATGCAGAGATTTTTTCTCCATATCAAAATATCAAATTAACGAATAGAGAGGACGATCGACAAGATAGTCAAAAGTAAGACTTAACAGATTAATTTAGATAGTTTTAATTAGGAAAAGTTGTTTTTGCTCTTGAAGCGATTGAGTAAAATTACTCTAATTATCGGGATAAAATTTAGATGATTTAAATACAATAATACCTGTAAAACTTCAGGTTTGTATTCAGTATAGTTGGAATCTAAAACCATTTTGTGCTAAGAAATATATCCTGTCCCAATATTGAGTATTGAGATTTAAAGTATGTCATTCAGGAGTATGGCTTATGGCAGGTAATGAAGTTGGTGCAGATTTATGGATTAATGAGTATATCACACCTTGGGATATTTATGCTCATGGCATTACCAAGGTACTTGCCTACAAGAAAACTGCTTATCAGGATATGTACATTGTAGAAACAGGTATTTATGGTAAAGCGCTGGTTCTTGATGGTAAATGGCAGTCTTGTATGGAAGACGAATTTTTGTACCATGAACCTCTGGTACATCCTGCCATGATTTTTCATGGATCTCCTAGTAAAGTTCTTGTTTTTGGTGGTGGTGAAGGAGCTACTATTCGGGAGGTCTTACGTTGGCAAACAGTAGAACAAGTGGCCATGATTGACATTGATGGAGAAGTAGTTGAAGCTTGTCGTCAAAATTTGCCTGAGATGCACGCTAATGCTTTTGATGACTCTCGCCTCAAGTTGGTCATTGGTGATGCTTTAGAATTCTTGCAGACTTCTGGTGAAATTTGGGATGTAGTTATTTCTGACCTTTCTGACCCTATTGAAGAGGGGCCTTCATTTCAGTTGTTTACAAAGGAATACTTTGAAAAAATTCTACAGGTGCTTACCCCTGGAGGGTTTTTTGTTTTGCAAGCTGGCCCTGTTTCCCTAGGAGAAATGAAACTTCATACTCGAATTGTGAATACAATGAAAGAAGTTTTTTCTTATGTCCAATCTTATAGTAGTTATGTTCCTACTTATGGACAACCTTGGGGTTTTGTAATAGGTTCAACAGAGATGATTAATAATCGTCCTGACCCAGAAACAGTTAATCAACTTCTGAGAGAAAAAACTACTGGTGGGTTTCGGATGTTGGATGGGACTACCTTATTGGGGATGTTACAAGTACCTAAGCATTTGCGGGAAGCGATCGCTACTGAGACTGAGGTATATACTTTAGCAAAACCTCCAAAATTTTTCGGTAAAGGTTCTACTAATAGTTGAAGCTATAACTAAGACAACAATAGTTTAAAAATTACAAGAGTAACTAAAATGAATCTACTGCGGATTGTAGCTGCTATCTTTTTACCACCTTTGGGTGTATTTTTGACCGTTGGTCTCGGCGGTGCTTTTTGGATTAATCTTCTCCTAACTATTTTTGGTTTTTATATTGGTGGCATTGTTCATGCTATTTGGGTTATTGCCAAGCATGATAATTAAGCTAGGCAATTAAAATAAGGGTGGGTTTGGTCTGATTTTTAATAAATTTTTAACTAAAAATAATCACAAACCCATCTCTATTCATAGGAGTAGGAGTAACTTTTGATTGTTAATTATTCAATAACTGGCAACTGCTAAATTATCACAAAGACTTAAACATCTGTGAGAAATGATTACCACTAAAATAGATGGTAAGCATTCAGGTCTTAGGGTTGCATTATTCTTGATTTTTTGCATACTCAGTGTTTCAAAGCTGAAAACTGTATCTAAGAATACTAAATAGTCTATAAATGAGACTAAAAGGTTTCTGGAAAGTGATCAACACATAGATATGATTATTTGTCAACCCCAGCACCTGAATAGTTACAATAGATGTTTATAATTTTTTACAAAACCTTGAACATTTTTCAGTCAAAGCTATACTAAAATCATCTGACCAATCAACAATAATTTCATCATCATTATTAGAGGTAAAATACTTGCAGTTTCTATTCAGAAAGGTAATGGAATAATCTTTGGTGATGATGGTAAAAGATATAGGTTTCTGCTGAGAGGCAACATTTTTACCCTTGGCTAATTAATCAGACTTGATATCAGATAACTGATGATAGAAAGTCTGCAAAAAAAAACTTGGATAAATATATGCTATACCAATTATTAATCATAATACTTTATTTGAGAGTTGTTTGATACTATTGTATTTTTCCTAAACTCCCTAATACTTAATACTTCATACGAACAAATGTTATTAAAAGGAGAAGTCTAAAGTTTTCTCTAAACTGAGTTGTGATGGAATTAGGTGAAGCCATCTCTCTCTATCATTTCTCCCCTTTGTTAATTGATTTTTATTTATCATGATATTTGTAACAATCTTTTTTGGCAAATGGTACTACATATATCTGACAAAGAATAAAAATGTATTAAATAAAATTGCATTAATCAACCATCCTTTTTAAGTCGGGAGTCAGGAGTAAAGACTTTTCACTTTTCCCACAACTTTTTGAGGTCTTTGCTTTTTACCATCTTCTACAAAAGTGACTTGTTTTTGATTATATGTATTTAATTGGGCATGATATTATAAATAAACAATATAAAGTAGCATTTTTACTAAAAGTCAGACAATAATGCAAATAGTTAATTCTCATAATTCTCAAATATCTATAGAAAAAACTAGCCACTCTCGGATTAAAGAACAGGATATCAATAATAGTCCCTTTGGCAAAGTATTTAGCGATCATATGTTAGTTGCTGACTACAGGGATGGTAATTGGCAAGAGGTAAAAATTGTTCCTTATGGCCATATTTCAATAGTTCCTTCTCTGTCAGCCCTCCATTATGGCCAGACCGTTTTTGAAGGTTTAAAAGCTTATAGAAGTCCCACAGGAAAACCTTTACTATTTCGCCCACAAGCTAATTATAAACGGATAAATGAATCAGCTTTTCGATTATGTATGCCACCTATTCCTGAAGATATTTTTCTGGATGGTTTAAAGGAATTAATTAGGCTAGATTCTGACTGGATTCCTACTCAATCGGGTAGTGTATTATATATTCGACCTATTTATTTTGCTACAGATGAATCTGTTGGTCTTAAACCAGCAAATAGTTATAAATTTATGATTATTTCTTGCCCTGTAGGTGCTTATTATTCAGAACCAGTTAAGTTAATTGTTACAGATAAATATATACGAGCTGCTGAAGGTGGAACAGGTGCGGCTAAATGTGCTGGTAATTATGGTGGTAGTTTATTAGCAGATAAAGAGGCTAAACAACAAGGTTATGATAATGTTTTATGGTTGGATGGGAAGGAAAAAAAATATATTGAAGAATGTGGCACAATGAATGTGGCTTTTATCATTAATGATGTTGTGATTACTCCTAAGTTGACTGGTACTATATTAGCTGGAATTACTAGAGATAGTGTATTAACTTTATTGAGAGATATGGGTGTTAAAGTTGAGGAAAGATTAATTTCTATTGATGAAGTGGCAAAAGCTTATGAAGAGGGTAATCTTTCTGAAGCATTTGGTATGGGAACTGCTGCTACAATTGCTCATATTTCTACTATTAATTATCAAGGTAAAGACATGATTTTACCTCCTATTTTTGAACGAAAATATGCTCCTCAAGTATTGCAAAAATTAGAAGATATTAAAACGGCTAAAGTGACTGACCCTTACGGTTGGGTTGATCCACTGTAAACTATAGGTTACTATAATTGGTCTTGGGATGAGATTAACACTAAACATTATTAGTTGATTTACTAATATAAATCTTCTATCATCCCATAATTTTTATATGTTAAATATAGCTAATATATATAGTCATTCCCAAGAAGCGTGAGGTACAAAATTCGTTGGTTTTAGGGAATAGGGAACAGGGAATAGAAGACAATTGAAGAAGGAGACAGGAGACAGGAGGAAAATTACATGGGGATTCTAACCCCAAGTAATTTTGAACACTCCAGTTGACGGTGGGGTATTAAACCCACAAAGAAAATGATAAAGATAGGCATACCTCATTAGACTGAGAAACGCTAATATCATGTTTATTTAAATACCCACAATAAAAATTTTAGGGAATGGGTAATAGAGAAAATGAGGAAATTTATCAGAGAAAATATTTTGATTGTGGCTAATTAATCAGACTTGATATAACTTTCTATTGTAGTTAGTTAGTATCAAAAATATTCTGGGGATAATTGAAAAATAGATAAACTAAATAGAAATATGTATAACAATCTGATTTTCTACAAATAATTTAATACTTCTATAGAGTAGGGATTTTTCCTCTACAAAAAATCTGAATCTCCACTAACTCATGGGGTGCGTCACAGAAGAACCAACTATTATTCCAGAAAATGGTAAGGATGCTGTCAAATATTCTACTTAATCTTTTGTTCACAAACAACCTCTTATAGCTACTATAGCGTTGTGTACAGGCAACAGGCAACAGGCAACAGGCAATAGGGGGAATAAATTGCCGATAATATAAGACTTTTAGCTATTGGGCACCTCCTGCAATTTGTAAATATACCAGCGCACACTGTTATAACTTCTAATACCAAGGATAAAAAAAGAATGTTACGAATAATAAGGGCTGCAAGGACGAATGGCCATTTGCTAACGCAGAGCTGCCGCTAATGTCCCTACTTTATAGGAGATGCCTTTTGGACTAAAAAGATAAATTCATACCTAAAAACTGCCATTAAAGCCATTCATTCTGACTTGCTCTTCCTAAGTTCTCTTCCTGTGAGGGGTTAGGGGTGGGTTGACTCCTAAGAAATATCCTAGCTTTTTGTAGCAAAAATTTATCAATTTGGTATAACTACTCTCAATTAACTCATGGTAAAACAAAAAAAAATTAAGTCAATATTATCTATATTTGAGACTCCTATCGGATTATTCGCAGGGGCAACTTACCATTTTCGTGCTTTAACGATATTTCTCAAAAATCCAAAATTAATAGGTTATATAGTTGTGCCAATTTTGATTAATATTGTGGTAGGTATTCTTCTTTATCTTAGTTTACTCCTACCAGGAATTGATTTAATTAATACTATTTTTAATAACTTATCTTTAAGCTTTGATGCTTTAATTGTTCAATTACCAACATGGTTAAACTTCTTAAGTTATATAGATAATATTTTATATAAACTTGTACAAGTTATTCTATTCGCAATATTATTGCTGATAATTGGATTTTTGTTAGTACAATTTGGAACTATTCTAGGTTCACCTTTTTATGGTCAACTTTCTGAACAATTAGAAAAAATTAGAACTGGAACATTGCCTGAAACTCCTCCAAGTTTATTAAACTCTCTCAAAGATATTTGGCGAGCCATACTTTTTGAGCTAAAAAAAGTTGGATTACTTTTAGTAATAGGTTTACCGATATTGCTGCTCAACTTTCTCCCTGGAGGTTCTTTAATCGCAACTATTGGTGGTATAACTTTAACAACTTCCATTGTTTGTCTTGACTTTTTTGATGGATTTTTGGAGAGAAGAAAATTAAAATTTCGACAGAAGTTAACAGTAGTGCGTCGTAGTTTACCAGCAAGCGCCACTTTTGGCCTAATTTGTCAAGGTTTAATTACCATTCCTGTAGTTAACTTTTTAGGTATTCCACTGTGTGTCGCTGCAGGGACTTTATTTTGTTGCGATCGCGTCTTACCAAATTTACTGCCAGACAATTAAGCTTAAAGAGTGCGGGCCTAGATGGAACAGCAGTTCATTTCACAACCCGCCCTTGATTTAGATTATATTAGATAATGCGGGTCATGGCAGATACTTTTGTAATCTTTTCTTTATCCAAGCCTTCCAGCTCTCCAAGCTTTAACCATCCCTCTTTTACTAAGCCAGCCAGAGCAAAAATCACAGTTGCATTTCTGGAGTCATACTTCCCATCTAGATCGTATCTTCTGGCACTGAGGAAATCATGTAGATACCATAAATCATCAAATTCTTGAATTCCACTTGCTTGTTGGCGCACTGTTGTGACTAAAGCATTTTGGTATAGGAGCAACAAGTCCCTGATTCATCCATTCTCCAAGTTGATACCAAAAACCCAACTTGATATTGGGAGACCAGGTGGCATATGTCCGACACATTGGAGTATCGGAGCGGTTAGCCAGGTCACACATGACTTGGGTCTGCTCCTGGAAGCTCATTTGTTTAATTTCATTCATAGTTCTTTCTGCAAGCTGCATATTGGCAGCTCCTAGAGCAGCAATTGTGATTGTTTTGCCCATTTCCAGGTAGGCGAACCAAATGAGAGCTAGTTGGTCTTCTGCACTTAGCTGATTGAAGCGAGCTATGGTGGCTGGCACTATGTCAGCTGATCAGGTGTTGGGAAAGATATTGCGAGCTGTATCAATTGAAAATGGCATAGGTTTATCTTGATAAAGGAATTCAAAATTCAAAATCAGAAATACCCACACTTTGTTATTTTAAATGGGGTGGGTGGGGATTATCGGAAATTTATAAATACCCACACTTTTGATTTAAACTAGGGTAGGTGGAAATTATTAGGAAAAGCTTTCCTTCTTAACCACTATTTCATCGTAACATTACTTTACATTTTCTATACACATAGGAATATCTTAGAAAACTATGCTCAACAGAATTGCTTCTCAGATTAGAAAGTCCTTCCCAGCACCAGAAGTTAGTGCTCACTGCGATGGCCCTTGTGGTGTTTATGACCCCGCTTCTGCTCGCATTTATGCTGAGGCAGTGGTGTCTATGACTAAGAAAATTCTAGAGCTTGACCCAAAAGCAGGAGACCATAAGACTGCTAATACTCTTTCTCGCTATATTGCTATTAAGGAAGAGCAGGCTCAGAAGACTAAAGAAGATTTGCTCATCCTCTGGACTGATTATTTTAAGCCCGTGCATTTAGAAAAGTATCCAGACCTCCACGATACTTTCTGGAAAGCTGCTAAACTTTGCTCTGCTTGTAAAGTGGAAGTTAATTTGGATCATGCTAATGAATTATTAGCTGCTGTGGAGAAAATCCATAATATGTTCTGGGCTACTAAGGAACGCGAGGTAACTTGGTACAAGGCTAGCTAAATTTTTTTAGTTTGAGGTGGTAGGCAAAAAGTTGATACAAACAAGCGATAATAAAGAATTATTGTTATGGTTGTTGAGATTGCGTCAACGCTTTTGTGTTACGGGGGTGTCGATGTTTCCTCTACTCAAACCAGGGGAGGATATTCTTGTTGACACTAAAGCCTACCGCCACTGTTTACCTGAAATAGATGATTTGGTGGTGGCTAAACATCCCCATCGCCAAGATTTGAAAATAATTAAACGGGTTGCCTTTGTTGATGAAAATGGCGACTGTTTTTTGGTGGGAGAAAATAGGGAAGAAAGTAGTGATAGTCGTTCCTTTGGTTTTGTAAGTTCGCAACAAATAATTGGTAGAGTTACTAGCAAGTTTCCTGAGTGGAACTTAAACAAAACTTAGGCAAAAAATCGCATCAAATCGATACAGCACAGGGAGAGCTTTTTTAGGGCTTTGATATTTTGATCTTTTCTAAATTGACTTTTCACAACGAATTCTGGGGTTGCACATTATGGAATGATACTGCCAAAAAGAGGTTTAGACTTTGACTAAAAAAACCTAATATTAATTATTCTAGCAATTATCAAATCCAAAATCAAATTCAATCAAAAATATCAAATCATTCGCCACTGTGCAACGCCCGAATTCTACCCAACTAGATTCGGCAAGGGGTCTCCCGTTATAATCGAGCCATTTAACGGGAGGGGAATTGCCGAGCTGCAAATTAAATAGGTGTCGATTGATGTTTTTCTTCTGATTTCTTGTCTTTAAGTCTTAGTGAATCTATAAAATCACTTATTACTTGGGTCATCGTTTTTTCATTTTCTGCTGCATATAATCTCAGCTTATTTAATCTGTTATGACTTATTCGTATATTTAATCCTGTTTTCTTCATCATGTATAGACAAACTCTACACAAACTATTATAATAAAGCTCTGGTCGAAAAGGAAATAAAATGATCCTAAGTCATTGTTACAAAATTAAACCAAATCAAGAACAAATAGCTAAGATAGATAATTGGTTAGAACTCTTGAGGAGACATTGGAATTATGCTTTAGGTCAAAGATTAGATTGGTTAAATAGAACTAGATGTCAAACAGACCGATGCTCAATAATTTCATGTCCTATTGGCGAGATTCCTTGTAGACCAGATTATTATTTTCAGCAATCAGCACTTAAAGAAACAAAACAGTTATTTCCTGAATATAAAGAAATTTACTCTGAAGTTCAACAAATTAATTTACAAAAACTAGATAAAGCTTGGAAACGTTGGTTAGTTCCTGACAAAACAGGTAAAAGATTTGGTAGACCAAGGTTTAAAAAGTCTGGGAAACTAAGGTCATTATGTTTTAGTAGAGTAAATCATTCTAAAGCAGCAGTTAAGTTTGATGGTAAACAAATTATTATTAGCAGATTTGGTGCTATTCCAGTAATAGTTCATAGACCTATTCCAGATGAATTTACAATTAAAACTGCAACTGTAACCAAAAAAGATGACGGCTATTATATTAGTTTTAGTTTGGAAGATAAGTCAGTTCCCAGTTTAATTCCTACTGATAATATCAAAACTGCTGTAGGTGTTGATGTAGGTTTAAAAGAGTTTTTAACTACTAATACTGGTGAGACTTTTTCTGTTCCAAATTTCTATAGAAAAGCACAATCTAATTTAGCTAGAAAGCAAAGTAAAGCAGCTAGAAAAGAAATTGGGTCTAATAACTGGCAAAAAGCACAGAATAAAATAGCTAGATTGCATCAACATATTGCTAGACAAAGAGAAGATTTTCATTATAAAACTGCTCATAAGTTAGTTAAAGAGTATGATTTAATTGCTGTAGAAGACCTGAATATTAAAGGTTTAGCTAGAAACACAAAACTCTCAAAATCAATTTATGATGTAGCCTGGGGTGCTTTTATTGAAAAATTGAATGCAGTGGCGGCAGTTCGCGGTGTTCATGTAATTAAAGTTAACCCGAATCATACATCACAAAATTGTAGTAATTGTGGTCAAAAAGTACCATTAGCTTTGTCAGTTAGAACTCATTCTTGTCCTAAATGTAAAACAGTTTTAGATAGAGATGAGAATGCAGCAATTAACATATTAAATAAAGCGTTAAACGAGGTGGGTATCATCTTGTCTGCTTGTGGAGGCTTAGGCGTTAGTCAGCCTGTGATACAAGAAACTTCTGAAACTTCGATTCAATTATCTTTGTTTTAGAAGCTCCCGTTATAATCTCCGATTTAACGGGAGAGAACTTCACAACTGTTACAGGACTAAAAATATATAGTTGCTCTAGTTTGGAAGCTATTAGCTAATATCATATATTTTTAACTATGTCAAACCATTGTTAGAGCAACTGATGAAAATTAGTTCATCATCGTTGAAGAAATATAAGGTAATTCCTTAAAAAACAACGAAATAATTATGGTTTTGGGCTGAAAAATCTCATTAGGTTATAAATACCCTCGGATTATCCTTTGTTAATTCTATCATGGAAAGGCTGAAACTATTGAAACTCCGTTAGCTAATTTAGGCTTTTTTTGATATTTTTTGTCAGAGATTGATGACAAAGTTGAAAATTTTAAAATTAGAAGCTGAGATTGATAATTAAAACTTTTCAGATAGCGATCGCTGAACTAAGGAATTAGGATTAAATAAAATACAGAAATTAAAGAGTTGCAAACCTTGATGAAGCTAAAATTTCATTATGGAGGCGTTTATATGAATTTGATGGAGAAAGAAAAGTTTATGACTTTGAGGATAAATATGGGTATATTGGAACTTTAGAATTAGTCTACCCTACCAATTTAATACTACCTATCTTATTTTTTTTCATCCTTTGTATTTCCTGGATAGGATTAAGGAAACTGTCTTCAGAAGCAAACTAGACAGTTTTGCAGTTTAGACTAATTATAGTTAGTGGTACTTACACATTTTCTGGTCAAAAAATGCCTGTTTGCGTAGCATTCCGCAGGAAGAGTCTGTCTGCATAAAGGTTACTTAAAGGCTGAAGAAAAAGAGAGAACAATTGATTGGTTGAGAGAACAAGATTATCTGAGATTATCAGACTTGCAAAACTATTTACAGAACCAATATAACGTAGTTTTTGGGTCCTATCAGAGTTATTATAACTTACTCAAAGAGGCTGAAATAAGTTGGAAAAAAACTCAAAAAAATCATCCAGCTAAAAATGATGAATAAGTGAAAGCAAAAAAAAAGAAATAGAGGATAAATTGGCAAAATGGCAACCGGAAATAGAAGCGGGAAACCAAGCAGTGTTTATGATTGACGAATTTCATCTGCTATGGGGGGATGTATTAGGTTATGCTTGGGGAAAAACAGATAAAAGAATAGAAATTACGATGAAAAATCAAAAGGAAAGACAGACTTATTATGGAGCTTTATACTACCAAACAAAGGAATTTATAGTTCAAGAGTATCAAAGTGG